>JANWLO010000117.1 GCA_025450815.1 Gemmatimonadaceae bacterium | reverse complement strand
GGCGAAGTGGTTCCGCTCCCAGCCATGAAGTACCAGTCGAAGCCGGAATTGCTCGCGTCTACCTGCCAGTTGTAGCGCGTGATCCCGTCGCCGCCCCAGCGCGTGATCGTGATTCCCAGGTCCCGCAAATACGCGGCGTCGAGCCCGAAGGTGCTCACTCCATAGATGTACGGGCTGATCGCGTGATGATCCGCGCTCGCATCGATCGCCAGTATGGGAGCGGAGGGATCGGTCGCAATCTCGGGCGGATAGACGAGCAACGTATCGCTCGCGACGTGCGACGCGCCGTTGCCTGCGATCGTCGCCGACACGACCACATTCCCTGCTGACATGCCCGTCACGATGCCGGTACCCGAGATCGTGGCGCTCCCGCTCGCGCTCCACGTCACCGCATGCCCGCTCAGCACTCGCCCGCTCGCCGTCTTTACGGTGTCGCCGAGCTGCATCGTGGCGCCAATGTCCATCGTGTCGCGAGGCGCGACGATTACCACAGTGGCCGCGATCGAGTCTGTGACAGTTACCGGGAGGGTCCCCTGCACCGAGCCGGTGGTCGCGTAGACCGTCGTGCTCCCCATGCGCCGCGCCAGCACGACGCCGGCGGACGACACTGACGCCACGCTCGTGTCCCCAGTGATCCAACTCACGGGGGCTGTAAGCACTTTGCCGGCTGAATCCTCCACCGTAGCAGACGCCGTGAGATGCGTGCCGACCTCGAGACTGGCCGTGCTCGGAGCAATGGTGATCGATGCGGCTGCGGGCGGCGACGTCGTGCCGCTGCCATCACCGGAGGCGGAGCAGCCCAGTGCAAGCAGCCCGACCACGAAGGCGAGCGCTTGGCGACTGCTCGCCAACTGAGAACATGCGCGCCGCAAATGCACTCAGCGCCTGTTCGCCACCACAGCCGCAACCGGTGGTACCGAAAGCGCGTACAGCTTCCCTCCATCCTCCACGTACACCACCGCGCCCTTCGCCGGATCGTTCACGATCACCGGATTCCCCACGTTGCCGGGAATCCCCGTCACGCGGCCGTGCCACAGATCCACACCGGTGCCGAGCGCCAAAACGTGAATGCCGTCGTATGCCGTGACGACGAGCGTGCGACTTCCGAGCGCCGCGGCGATGGTCGTGGTCGGACCGTACGCCACCGGGATCTGCACGGTACCGCATGTGCCACCCTGATACGTGCTGTACCAGTGCGCGGCCGCTCCGCTCATCGCGGCCGAGCTCCAGCTCTTCGCGCCAGTGGCCGCGTTGAATGCTTCCACATCGGCGGCAGTACCGACGATCACGAGTCCGTTCGCCACCACCGGCGCCTGCTCGCCTGGATTGATCAGCGTCGAAGACCAGACGACGTGCAGATCCGATTGCGCGAGCGCCACGAGCGTGGTCTGATTCTCGACGAGATACACTCGCGAGTCGTCCGCACTCAATCGGCTATACGGCGTGCTCGCATGATACGCCACCTTCGCGCCCGTGCTCGCGTTGAACGCGAACACGCCCGATGCGAACGGCAGGTGCGTCGCCGGCAGTCCCACGCTGTACGCCGGCGCGTAGAACAGCACGCCGTTGTTGAGCGCGAGCCCTCCCGCCATGGTGGCCGCCGAGCCTCGGCACGTCCTGAAGCTGTTCGATGTCCAAACCGCCTTGAGCGTGCTATCGAGCGCGGCGACGTGCACGCCGGGCCCGTCGATCTGTACGTCGTTGGACTGATACACCGTCGACGCATCCGTGAGAATCTCACCCCACGAGTCGACGCCGTTGCTGCGCACCGCCAGTCCACTCGTGATGTCGACGTAGCGCGTGCCGTCGGAGTTCATCACGTATCGGTTCGACATCAGCGAGCCCCAGTCACCGAAGTCCGCGTCCGAGCCCATGTTGTACGTCCATACGTGCTGCCCCGCGGGCGACACGCGATCGGCCGCGGGCGAGAGGCCGTACCCGTAACCGGAGCTCAGGCTTGTGCGAACGAAGATCGCATCGACCGTCGCGATTGCGCTCTCCACGGAGCTCAGTGCGTGACCACTCGTTCCCTGTGGCACGTACGACCACGCGAGCGTGAGCGGTCCCGTGACACTTCCGAGCGACGCGCTCGTGCGCCGCGCATCGTGTCCGTACGTCGTCCAGTCATCGCGCACGGCCATTACGGCCACCTGCGCCTGCGCCGCCTTAGTTTCGCTCACCGCCGTGATCGACACGCTCCCCGGCGCGATGCCCGTCACTGTTCCCGCCGCCGTTACCGTCGCCATGTTCGTGTCGGACGACGTGAAGGAAATCGCACGACCGCTGAGCACCTTGCCGTGCGCGTCCTGCAGCTCCACAGTAAACACGAGCGTGCTTCCGACGTTCACGTTTCCGCTGGGCGGCGTGATCGCGATCGTCGCGACGGGCACGGGCGCCGAAGTATCGGAGCTGCACGATATTCCGATCGTGAGCAGGGCCGCGGCGAACGCTGTTGCGTGCAGGCGGCGCGATTGGAAGTGCATGGGCTCCTCGGGTCGCAGTTCGCCACGAGCTCACCAGGCGATACGGACGAACACAGAGAAGGACGAGCCCGTCGCCTCGCCCGTCACCCGTAACAACACGTTACAAGGGACGTCGCACGGCGACGTTTAGTCCGCGCGCAGCGCTGTTGCGGGATCCACGGACGCCGCGCGACGCGCAGGGAGCAGCGTCGCCGCGAAGGCGACGCCGGCAAGCACGGTCGCCGCAATCGCAAAGGTCGCGGGATCGCGCACTCCAATTCCAAAAAGGAGACTCGCCATCGCGCGCGAGAGCGCAATTGCGACGAGCCCACCGATGACGACTCCGAGCACCGCGAGTCGCATCGCCTCTCGCAGCACGAGCCGCACGACGCCGCCACGGTTGGCGCCGAGCGCTACGCGAATGCCGATCTCGCGGGTGCGTTGCGCGACGGCGAACGACATCATCCCGGCCACGCCGATGGCGGCGAGCAGCAACGCGATCAGAGCGAAGACTCCGAGCAGCACCATGTAGAATCGCGGCTGAGAGATGGAATCGGCCACGATCGACTCCAGCGAACGAAGGTCGGCCATCGGGAGCGTTGGGTCGAGCGCGCTGAGCTCGCGCTTCGCGCCCGCCGCGACCGCCGTCGCGGACGCATCCGTGCGAACGATGATCGCCATGTCGGACACCGGAACCTGCGCGTACGGAAAGTCGATCTCCGGCTGCGGCTCCTGATCCAGACCAAATCCACGCACGTCGCCCACGACGCCGACTATGGTCCCATTCACGTGCGTTGTGTCGCTGGTCCGCCATCCGAGCACGACGTGCTTCCCAATCGGATCCTCGCCCGGGAAGAAACGGCGCGCCGCCGCCTCGTTGATCACGGCGACAGCCGGCGCACCGGTGCGATCGGTCGCCAGCAATCCTCGGCCGCGCTTCACCGGAATGCCGAGCACGCGATCGAAATCCGCGGATAGGACGCGCGTTTCGAGATGCGGCTCGTCGCCGGGTTTGACTGGCGCCCGGCCATCCACGGTGAACGAGAAGCCGAACCCATTGTTCGACAGCGGCAGCATGCTGATGGCACCGGTTTCGTGTGCGCCCTGCAGCGAGCCGATGCGCTCGAGCAGATTGTCGTAGAACGCCGCAATCTTCGCGTCCGTGTCGTACGTCGCGCTCGGAATCGCGACCTCGAGCGCGAGTCGTTTGTCGGAGCGAAAGCCAGGATCCACGCTTTGAAGGCGCACGAAGCTACGCATCATGAGCCCCGCGCCTGTGAGCAGCACGAGAGCGAGCGCGATCTCCGAGACGATCAACGCACTGCGCAGCTGACGGCCACCCGACGAGGAAAGCATGCCGCGGCCGCCAGCGCGCAGCGAGTGCGCGAGCTGGTCCCCACCTCGCGAGAGCTGCAGCGCCGGGGCAATGCCGAATATCACTCCGGTCGCAACCGCGATGAGCGCCGTCCACATCATGACGGAGCCGTCGATGGTGACGGTATCGAGTCGCGGAATTCCCGTTGGCTTGAGCACCAGCAGCAGTCGCACGCCCCACGTCGCGAGCAAAAGACCGAGCGCGCCCCCGATGAGGGAGAGCAGAATGCTCTCAGTGAGCAGCTGTCGCAGCAGCCGTCCGCGTGCCGCGCCGAGCGCGCTTCGCACGGCCATCTCCGTCTGTCGCGCACTCGACCGGGCGAGCAGGAGATTCGCGATGTTCGCGCACGCAATGAGCAGCACGAAGACTACTGCGCCCAGGAGGATGATGAGCGGTTTGCGCACGTTCCCGACCATCGCATCGCGCATGGAGAGCGCGGTCATTCCCATGTGCGCGTTGTGATCCGGATACGCATCGTGCAGCCGCCTGCCGATGGTCACCGCCTCGGTCGCCGCCTGTTGCACGGTTGCGCCATTCTTCACGCGCGCAACGGCGGCGAGGTAGTCCGCACCGCGGGACATGGCAGTGAACGACGTGTCGTAGACCAGCGGAATCCACACGGAGATCCGCCTCGGATAGTCGAAGTTCGGGGGCATCACACCGATGATCGTGTAGCGGCTTCCATCGAGGTCCAGCGGGGTTCCGATGGCCGCGATATTCGAGCCGAATCGCTGCCGCCAGAATGCGTGGCTGAGCACGACGACTTTCGATTTTCCGGGTTCGTTCTCGTCGGGATTGAAGCCGCGGCCGATAATCGGCTGCACGCCCAAAACGTTGAAGAAGCTGGCGCTGGCAAGCGTTCCATTGACGCGCACCGGATCGCCAGTCCCGACGACGTTGAACGTCTCGTCGTCGAACGCGGCGGCGCTGGCAAGAGTGCGACTCTGCTTCGTGAGATCGATGAAGTTCGGTCCGGAGAACGCTCCGCGCTCTCCATGGAACATCTGGTAGACTCGCACAAGACCGCCGGGCTCGCGAAAGGGCAGCGGTTTCAGGAGCACGGCGTTCACGACGCTGAAGATCGCGCTGTTGGCGCCGATGCAGATCGCAAGCGTCGCGATTACGACGACCGCGAAACCGGGCGTGCGCTGCAGCCCGCGCACCGCGAGACGAACATCCTGCCACAGGTCGCTCAACATGTCTCTCCGATGCGTGAGGCGATTCCGGTGATGGTCGTGCTCGCGCAACTCCGCTCCGATCCGCTCCGCATCGCCGAATCGTTTTTCAGCGATGCGGCGCGCCGCCTCAGGCGCGAGGCCGCGCGCCTCGAGATCTCGTGTGCGCATGTCGAGATGAAACTGAAGCTCGTCGTCTACGTCGGCATCGACGTTCGGGCCCCAGAAGCGGAGGTAGCGGCGCCATCGCGGCGCGTCTGGATCGTCGTGCACGGATCGCTAACCGATCGCTGGGGCCGCGCGTAGCACGCGCGTGACGGCACTGGCGTAGCGCAGCCAGACCGCGGCTTCGGTTTTCAGATGCGCACGTCCGCGAGCAGTGAGCGTGTAGAACCGCGCGCGACGGTTGTTCTCCGAGAGCCCCCACTCGGAGCGCACCCACCCGCGATCTTCCAGCCGCCGCAGCGCAGGGTAGAGCGACCCTTCTTCGATCTGCAACACGTCGTCAGTGGTCTGCTCGACCCACCGCGCAATCGCGTAGCCGTGCGCAGGCCCAAGCACGAGCGCCTTCAGGATCATCACGCCGAGTGTTCCCTGCAGCAGATCGCCCGTGTCGGACCGCATCGTCTCTCCCTTGGCAAGACTATGGGAGAACGGTACACCGCCAATTCCAACCTTGCAAGCACCTGTCAATGCGTGAAACTCCGCCGCGGCCGAGCCCGTCCTTCCTTGCGGGGTCGCTCCCGAATCGGTATTTGCTCTATTATTGTTGTGACCGCTCCGTTCGAACGCACTCCGGAGGGGAGATGCCAGACAGCTTCAACGCGCGAGAACTGTTCGCGCGACAGATGACACGACTCGCCACCACGCGCCGGATCACCATCCTCGTGGCGCTCATCGTACTCGGATGCTCCGGTCGCGACTCGGAGTCCACAAGCGAGCACGCCTCCGCCTCACAGGCCGACTCGGCCGGCGCGCTCGGCCGCGGACGCATCCATCTCACGGGCGACGCCACCGTCGACACCGACTTCGCGGTGGAGCAGTGCGCGATCGGACCCGCGGGCGACGGACTGCTGAACGGTTACCATATGAACTCGAAGAGCGGCCGCGGCGCGATCGAGATGCTCTCCGTCGTAGTGAAAGACTACGAGCACGACGGAACGTTCTCGCCGGCAAGCGACACGGCGAAGTCGGCGATCGGTGTTAAGCACGGGCTTTCCGGACCGCTCACGATGATGGTGAACCGCGCGAACTCGACGGTGCCGCTCGCGGTGATTCCCCGGCCCGAATCGAAGCTGACAATCACCATCGCCGACAGTGGCGCGACTGGCACTGCCGAGTTCTCGGATATGACGTCTCCGATTGCGATGGAAGACATCGACATCAAGTCGCGCGGGCACGCGAAGGGCAAGACGTTTGCCGGAACGCTGTCGTGGCGCTGCCCCAGCGTGCAGCACGTCGATCCGAAAATGAGCGACGCGGCAAAGGGGATGATGAAGGGGCTCACGCCGATCCACTGACCGGCGCGGTCAGCGCGCTACGCGATGTCGGCGCGCGGAGCAGCGTGCGCGCGATCGCGCAGCGCCGGCACGAGCGCGACGAGCATGAGAGCCGCCGTCCACGCGAATGCCGCCGAGTATCCCGTCTGCGCCGCGAGCACACCGAAAGCCGCGCCGCCAACGCCGAGCCCGGCGTCGTAGGCGAGGTTCCAGAGCGCGCTTGCAGTGTCGTATCCCGATTCGGGCACGCGCTCGAACATCAGAACAAGACTCGCGTTCTGCGCCACGCCGAAACCCGCGCCGAACACCACCATGCCAAGCACGACGGCAATCGGGCTGCCCAGCATCACCTCCGCCGAGAGTCCCGCCGCCGCCACGAGCAGCGCAGGGACGAGCAGTTTGGCGGAGCCGTGCCGATCGCCGTGATGTCCGGCCCACCAGCGTGTGAACGTCGCTGCCACCGCCTGCGCGAGCAACGCGAGTGCGGCGACGTTCGCCGCATTGCGGGTCGCTGCGAGCGGAAGAAAGGTGACGACGACGCCCGCGGCCATCGCGGTCGCGGAGAACGCCAGCGCCGGGCGAAGCAGCGCGGGTGATCGCAGGCCGTCGAGAATTCCGACCGTCTCCGCGTGCACTGCCGTTCGACGCGGCAGCCCGGTCATCGCGAGCAATCCCGCCAGCGCCGCTGCCGCCGCGAGTACGAACACCGTCGGAAATCCGGCATGGCCCGAGAGCCACAAGCCGAGCGGCAGACCGACGATCGCGGGTATCTGCACGATCACGCCGTAGAGCCCGAGTCCCTCGCCTCGTCGCTCCGCCGGAACCAACGACGCCACGAGCGAGCCGCCGACTACGACGGCGATTGCGAATCCAACGCCGCGAACCATGCACACGACGAGTATCGCGAGCATGCTCGCCGACGCCGGCAGCGCGAGCGCCGGCGCGCCGAGCAGAAAAAGTCCGGCGGCGAACACCAGCTGATATCCGAATCGCGCGACGAGTCGCGGCGTCACGAGCTCCGTCGCGACTGTCGCGAACATCAACGCTCCGGTCGTCATCCCCGCGCCAATACCACTCGCGCCCACCGACGTCGCGTACAGCGGAACCACGGAGAGGAGGAGATAGAAGCTCATCGTTGCGCCGAACGACGACACGAACACGCGCATCAGCGCGCCGTTCATTAGCGACGGCTTCGTCATCGCGATGCGCGCAAGGCGCGCGCGAGCTTGCGAACGCCGCTTCGAATAGCCTGCTCGCCGAAGGCGGCGTAGCCGAGCAGGAGCGCGCCGCGGGCGGGGCGAACGGCGCAGTAGCGCGAGAGCGGGGTGACATCGACGCCCTCGCGCAGCGCGGCATCCGCTGCGCGCTGGTCGTTCGCGCGCGGCGGCAGCCAACCCACCATGTGCAGCCCCGCCGCGTCGGGCGCGAGCTCGAGCACGCCGCCCAACTCGCGCTCCGCGGCTGCGAGCAGCGCCTGTTGGCGTTCGGCGCACAACGCACGCACGCGCCGCACATGGCGCACGTAGTGTCCCTCCCCGATGAAGTCCGCCAGCACACCCTGGTCCACCGTCGGAGAATGTCCGCCGCTCACGGCGCGCGCGACGCGAAAGACGTCCACCAGCTCGTCCGGAACGATGAGATACCCAAGTCGAAGCGCGGGCGAGAGAGTTTTGCTGAACGTTCCGACGTACAGCACGCGCGACGCGACTCCGCGCTGGGCATCGAGCCCCTGCAGGCAGGGGATCGGCCGCCCCGCGTACCGGAATTCGCTATCGTAATCGTCCTCGAGTACCCAGCCGCCAACGCGATGCGCCCAGGTGAGAAGAGCGAGCCGCCTCGCCGCGCTCATGATGGTGCCGAGCGGGAACTGGTGCGACGGAGTGACGTACGCAAGCCGCGCGGCTGGCGCGCTGCCCTCGCCGTGCGCGACGTTCATTCCTTCGGCATCGACGGGAACGGGGACCAAGCGCGCGCCAGAGGCCGCGAGCGCGGCTCGTGCGCCGACGTATCCGGGATCCTCCATCCACACGGGATCGCCGGACTCGATGAGCACGCGCGCAACGAGATCGAGCGCCTGCTGCGCACCGCTCACGATCAGCACCTGCTCCCCGGTGCAGCGCGCGCCGCGCGCACTGGTCACGTATGCTGCGATGGCCTCGCGGAGCACGCCGTCGCCTGCGGCCGCCGCGTGTCCGAGAAAGACGCCTCCGCTGCGCCACCGTCGCGCCGTAAGCCGAGCCCAGAGGGCCGCCGGAAACGCGTCCACCGCGGGCATGCCCAGCGCGAAGGGCACCGCGTCGGCATCTCGGCCCAAGCCCCACGTCGCGAGATCGGCGAGCGCCCTCGTCCATCGCGCGGGGATGCGCGCGGGCGAGCGCGGAGCCGGTGCGCGCGTGCGGGGTGCGAGCTGTCGCGTTTGGCGGCGCGCGCGATCACGCGCTCCGGCACGATCCGCGTGCACGTTGATCAGGCTGTCGGGAATCCCCGCGCGGACGCGCGTTCCGCCGCCCCGTCGGGTCGACAGATATCCCTCGGCGCTCAACTGCTCGAAGGCGAGAACTACCGTGTTTCGCGCGACGCCGAGCTCCGATGCGAGCACGCGCGATGATGGGAGGCGCATGTTCGCGGCGAACCGTCCGGTGAGTATTCCGGCGCGCAGCCCCTCGTAGATCTGGCGATGCAGCGGCAGTTGCGACGCTGTGTTGAGGGGAAGAATCAGCGGCGCTGCGTCGGGCACGCGGCGGCGCCTTTGACGAGGGCTATTTGGACCACTCCTTTTCGCATAATTTGGCGCTTGTGAGGGTTCCATTATCGAGATAGTCTATCTCATAACTACAACCCAATCAATCCATGACACACGCCACGATCGCTCCACGCGCCATGCCCGCTCGACTCGAATACCAGTCTGCCGCACGCGAAGGGCTGGAAGCGTTCATGAAGCTCGGTGAATACGTCGACTCCAGCGGTCTCGAGCAGGAAATTCTCGATCTCGTGCAGCTTCGCTCTTCGCACCTGAACGGCTGCGCGTATTGCATCGACATGCACACGAAAGACATGCAGGAGCACGGTGAGAGCACGGAGCGCATCGCAGGACTGAGCAACTGGAAGCTCGCGCCGTTCTACACGGATCGGGAGCGTGCCGCGCTCGCGTGGACCGACGCGGTGACGAACGTCCAGGATGGCCATGTGAGCGACGAAGTATACGCGGAGGTTCGTCCCTTCTTCGACGAGAAGGAAATCGTCGATCTCACGCTCGCGGTACTCTCGATCAATGGTTGGAACCGCCTCGTCGCCGCGTTTCGCTCGGTGCCGGGCACGTACAAGCCCTCGAGATGAAGCGCCGCACCATGCTGGAGACGATCGCGGCGGCCGGCGCGAGCGCGCTGTTCGCGCCGCTCCTCGCCGGCGCTGCGGAGCGCTCCGCGAATGGCGTGACTCCGGTGTTCACGCAGGAGCTGCCAACGCTGACGCTCGACGGATGGAAAATGACGGCGGTCGAAGTGAGCTACGGTCCCGGACAGGACAGCCCGGCACACAAGCACCCGGGTTTCGTATTCGGTTACATACTCGAGGGCGAGATGCGCTTCAAACTCGATGGTGGTGAGGAAACCATCTATCACGCCGGGCAGATGTTCTACGAGAAGCCGGGGAGTGTGCACCGCGTGTCGGCGAACGCTAGCGCGACCAAGCCGTGCCGCTTTCTCGCGATGGTATTTGCAGACAAGACCAAGCCCCCAACAGAGCCGGTGTGATCGCCGGCTCGGACTCGGGCCGCCCGTCGACTGTACCTTGCGCCTCCCTCACACAACGCTCACACATCGCGCATTGAATCGCGTCGCCGTGGCGGTCAAGCTGGGAGATGATCGCCTTTATGCTCCTGCCGCTCCTGTGTGGAGCGCGATGCGCGAGCCAAGCCGATAGCGCAACTGCGTGGCGCTATGATCTGCGCGCGGGCGATCATCTGGTGTACCGCGAGATCATGCAGCAGGAGATCGATGGGCGCGTCGTCTACGGACTCGGCACTGCGCGCGACAAGCCCTTCGGCCCTCCGTTCACCGCCGCCGGGCGCTACGAGTGGAGAACGCATCTGCTGGTACTGCACGTCGCTGACGGACGGCTTGTCGTTGGCGCGCAGCGCAACCGCGCGCGCGACGACTCGCTCACCGCCACGATCGATGGCGCGCTCGCCCGCATGCATTCGCGCGAGCGATTCGCTCAGGCCAACGTGCTCTCTGCCAGCGGCGACGCGATGCTCCCGTGGGCAGCGCGCCGGGAGCTGAGGAGCAAGCTGCTCTGGGACGTCTTCGAGCTCCCGCCACTCCCAACTGCGCCGCCAACCTCAGGCGCGCACTGGCAGGGGACAGACCCCTTCGCGTTCGACATGCACGTCGCGGCGATGGATACGGTGAGTGGCGAGTCGTGCTTGCGCGCCGAGGGAGCGGCGAGCGCCGCGGCGCTGATTCCTCGCGCAGGAGCGGAGGCGGAAGCGGACAGCATGAGGCTCCGCTATTGGTATTGCCCCGCGTCGCATCTCGTGCGTCGCATCGAATTCGATGGCACGTACCCCGACGCGACCTTCCACAAGGTGCACGAAACCGTTTCGCTCGAGCTCACCGATACGCAGCGCGGCGAGTCACCGGCGGAGTGGCTGAGGAGCGCTGAGCTCCGACAGGGAGCGCTCGCGGCAGCTGCCATCGCCGACAGCTCCACGATTCATCAACTGCTCGCGAGACCCGGTGTCGATTCGATTCTCTCCGGCACCGACACGACGTCAGTGCGCCTTCTCCTCGGACTTCACTATCGTCACGGCTCGCCGCCGCCGGTGACCCTTCTGGCAGCGCTGCTTGGCAGCGAGAATCCGCGCGTGCGCGTGCTCGCGGTGCGCGAGCTCGCGCTCGCGGACAGTGCGACTGCGCGCTCCCTCCTCGAGTACGCGCTCGGCGACTCCGACTACTTCGTGCGCGATGCAGCCGCACACATCGTACGCGCCGACTCCGCGCGGCTCGCAAGCACATCGCATGTGCGGGCGATCGCTTGCGCGCTCCCGGATTCGGGGGCACAGCCAGGTTCGCGCGCACGTGCGGCACTTCCGCCGGGCACCAGCTTCCGCGGCATGGAGAGCGCGCCCTACCGGGGCTGGCCGTACGGCATTTATATCCCCGACGACTATCGCGGCGATGAAAAATTCCCGCTGATCATCTATCTGGCCGGAAACTCGGGGCCGGCGATCGAAGGCGTACAGCTCGGGAGCCCGGCGTTCGAGCGCACGGGCTACCTCGTCGTCTATCCCAACAGTTGGGGCGGATGGTGGCGCAGCGGCACCGAGACGATGGTCGACTCGCTCGTGAGCGAGGTGATGCGCACGTACGCGGTGGACCCCGAGCGCATCTACATATCCGGTCTGAGCAACGGCGGCACAGGCACCTTCGACTACGTCTCGCTCTGGCCGCAGCGATTTTCGGCCGCCGTGATCGCGATGGGCGCGGGCCTCTTCGGCTTCACCGAGGCGGGCGGCGATCGCCCATTCGTCTCGAACGCGACACATCTGCCACTCCTCTTCCTTCACGGGCAGAAGGATCCCGTCATCCCGGTGAGCGCAACCATGAAGACCGTCGACTCGCTGCGCGCGCAGCACGCAGACGTCGCCATGCGCATCTTCCCCGAGCGCGAGCACGAGATCGTCCCGGGCTCCGGCGACGACGGTGCGACGGTGGACTTCTTCGAGCATCACACCGGGCGCGCGCTGCCGCGGAAGCTCTCCTTCGCCGCCGCCGCGACCGCGCACGCGCGCCACTACTGGATCGAGGTGCTGGAGAAGGAAGAGGTGCCCGGCACCGTCGCTCTCAAGGGGAACGACGGCGCGGACGACGCCGTGCGCGCGCAGCTCGGGGCGCTCGTGCACGTGGAGGTTCGCGCGTCGATCGACGATCACAACGTGATCCACCTCGACACGGATCACGTGCGAAAGCTCCGGCTGCTGCTGCGCCCCGACCTCTTCGGCCACGCCGGCGACGTGCGCGTAGTCCTCAACGGCAAGACCGTGTTCACGGGACCCATCGCCATCGATTGCGCCGTCTATGCGCGCAGCTGGGCCTCGAGCCACGACCCCTACCTCGCGTACACCTCCGAGCTGACTTTCGACATCGAGCACTAGCAGCTTGCTGAGAAAGGAAGAAAAAGACAAAAGAGGGACACAGAGGCACAGAGGATACGGAGAGCCGCAGAGGAAAAGCGGCAAGGGACTCCGCCATGGAGGGCTCAAGTCCCACTCCTCTGCGCCTCTTAGTTCACCTCTGCGCATCTGTGTCGAGCGGTTCCTGGTTTTTCAGCACCCTGCTACGACACGCTGCCGAAACCTCCTGCGCAGTCCGCCGTATATTGAGATTGGCGTCCGGGAGCGGCGCCATCACTCTGGAGGCCGCGACATGGATCCCGATGTTTGGAACTTTGCAGTGGTCATGACGGTCATCATTGCGTCGCTGGGCGGATTGGCCGGCATCTGGATCGTGACCAGGTGGGCGCTCGCCGCCACCAAGCGAAAGGAAACGGCGCCTTCCCGCCTCGACGACGCGCGGCTCGAGCAGCTCCAGCAATCCGTGGACTCGATCGCGATCGAGGTCGAGCGCATGTCGGAGGCGCAGCGCTTCAGCGCGAAGCTCCTGGCAGGGCGGGAGGCGGAGTCGCGCATTCCGCGGTAGCCGCGGCATTGTCCGTCGCGTGGCACGGAGCAACATTACTTCGGTCATCACTCGGAGCGTTCGTGCTCGACGCCCTCACGGCGCGCTGCTTCTTGCTCGCGCTGATCGTACTCGTTGCCGCTCCATCTTCGTCGCGCGCACAGGCGCACGCCACTCCCCACGCGAGAACGGACTCCGTCGCAGCTCGCCGCCCGATACCGGGCGCGGTGGTCGAGCCGCCCGAGTTCCTCCGCGCAATCGCGAACGGCACGCGCACGCGAACCGGCCGGCCGGGCCCGCGCAACTGGGTGCAGCACGCGCGCTACTCCATCGATGCGGCAATCGATCCGGAGACGAACAGGCTCACCGGCACCGAGCACGTCGTCTACCTGAACAATTCACCCGACACGCTCGCGCAGCTCGCGATCTATCTCCGCCAGAACGTCTTTCGCGCAGGGAGCCCGCGGCGCGATATGGCGCCCACCACCGACGGCCTCACTCTCACTCGAGTCGAGGCGGCCGGCGTTGCAGTGCCCGAGATGAAGGAGGTCGATGGCCTCGGAAGCGGCAAGCCAGGCTACGCGATAGATGCCACGGTCATGTGGCTCGTCCCGCGCACACCCGTGCTCCCGCACGACAGCGTCTCGCTCGACTTCGCGTGGTCGTACATCCCGGCCCTCACTCCGTCGGATGGACGCGAGGGGCGCGACGATCATCTCTACTTCATGGGCTACTGGTACCCGCAGGTCGCCGTCTACGACGACGTGAACGGATGGATGGCGGATCCGTATCTGCTCGAGGCCGAGTTCTATATGGATCCGGCGGATTACGATGTGCGAGTGACCGCGCCACGCGGATGGGTCGTGGGTGCAACGGGCTCGCTTCAGAACGCCAGCGAGGTGTTGAGCGCGTCCGCACTCGCGAAGCTCGCGCAGGCACGACGAACCGGAAACGTGATCACGATCAGCAAGCCCGACGATAACGCGGCGGCCTTCGCATCGGCGGCGCCGAGCGTGACGTGGCACTTCACGGCGCCAAACGTGCGCGACTTCGCGTGGGGCACGAGCGATCGCTACGTGTGGGACGCAACGCGCGCGCTGATAAAGAACGCGCACGACGCAAGCGACACCGTCGACATCTACAGTTTCTATCGGCTGCACGCTCCGGCGGCGGCGTGGGCGGTGGGCGGCGCGCGCTACACCCGCGACGCGATCCAGCAGCTCTCCGACTATCTGTGGGAGTATCCGTGGCCGACGATGACATCCATGGAAGGGGTGCTCACGGGCGGCGGCATGGAGTATCCGCGACTGACGATCATGCAGCCATGGGCCGACACGCTCTCGCTCGCGGGCGACCTGATGCACGAGACGGGACACATGTGGTTCCCGATGCAGGTGGGATCGAGCGAGACGCGCTTTCCGTGGATGGATGAGGGATTCACCCAGTTCGATGCGGCGCAGGCGATGCGCGCGATCTACGGCGAGCCGCGCTCGGGGGGACGAATAGCGGACCAGGAGCCGGGGCAGCGCACGCTCTACCTTCGACGCGCCATCGCCGGGCAGGATCAGATTCTGATGACGCGGGGCGATCTCTTCCCTTCCGATCTCTACAACGTGATGTACTACGACAAGACCGCGCAGGTGCTCTCCGCGCTCCGCGGCATCCTCGGCGAGGAGACCTTTCACCGCGCGTTCCGCGAGTACGGGCGCCGATGGATCGGGCGTCATCCCTACCCATACGATTTCTTCAACACGATCGAGGATGTCTCGAAGCAGGATCTGAGCTGGTTCTGGAATACATGGTTCTTCGAGGCCTGGCCGCTCGATCAGGCGATCGGAAGCGTGAAGAAGAGCGGTAGCGAGGTCGCGATCACGATCGAGGATCGTGGGCTGGCGCCGATGCCCGTGGATCTCGCGATTACGCGTGCGAGCGGGCACGTCGATCGCATCCGCGTGCCCGCGAGCGTGTGGCTCACTGGCGCCCGGACGCACGTCGTACGCGTGGCACGGTCGCCCGAAGTTGTGCGCGTCGAGATCGATCCTAACGGATTGTATCCGGACATCGATCGTACGAACCAGCTCTGGGTGACGAAGCGGGGAGTGCGCGCGCACGATTGACGGCGCGTGCGCACGCCCGTACCGCGCAGTACCTTGTTCCCGTCAGCTAAACCGTCATCGCCCCGCGCGATGCGTTCATCCCGCCATCACGGTCATTCGGAGCTCCAGTCATGCGACTCGTTCTCGTTAGCGCGCTTGCCATCGCCATCACGTGTCCCGCGCTCGCGCAGAGCAAGTCGAAAAAGAAAACCCCAGCCGCCGACGCGGGCGCGAAGGTCGCGCAGACTCAGAATCCGGACTCGCTCTACCACGTCGCATCGGATCCCGTGCTGCGCGCGCTGCAGTGGCGTCTCGTCGGCCCGTTCCGAGGCGGGCGCGCGGTCGCGGTTACGGGCGATCCGGTAGAAAGGCGCACCTTCTACTTCGGCGCCGTCGACGGCGGAGTGTGGAAGACGACGAACGCCGGTGTGTCGTGGAAGAACATCACGGATGGCAAGTCGAGCATCGCATCCGTCGGCGCCATCGCCGTCGCGCCGTCGGATCGGAACGTCATCTACGTCGGCACGGGCGAAACTGACTTTCGCGAAGACCTCACAGTGGGCGACGGCATGTATCGCTCCACCGACGGCGGGCTGACGTGGAAGCACATCGGCCTCGAGAAAACGGAACAGATCGCCGCAATTCGCGTGGATCCAAAGGACCCCGACGATCTTTTCGTCGCCGCGTACGGTCACGCGTTCGGCCCGAACTCCGATCGCGGCGTGTATCGCTCGCGCGACGGCGGAACGACGTGGAAGCGCGTGCTCTTCGTCGACGACAGCACGGGCGCGATCGACCTCGCGATGGATCCCACCAATCCGCGCATTCTCTACGCGTCGATGTGGCGCTTCCAGCGATTCCCGTGGGGCTTCAGCGCGGGCGGCGGCAAGAGCGGCCTGTGGAAGAGCACCGACGGCGGAGACACGTGGACGGAGCTCACCGACAACCCCGGAATGCCCGACGTTCCGGTTGGCCGCATCGGCGTCTCGGTGTCGGGCTCGATGCCGAATCGCATCTACGCCTACGTCGAGACGTCCCCCGACGACTCGCTCGGCGGCGTCTACCGCTCGGAAAATTCCGGCGCTTCGTGGAAGCGAGTGAACGGCGACCAGGACTTCATGGTTCGCCCTTGGTACTACGGATTGATCTCGGCGGACCCGAAGGATCCGAACGTCGTGTGGATGATGAATCTCAGCACGTACAAGTCGATCGATGGCGGCCACTCGTTCCAGCGCATGCGCGTGCCGCACGGCGACGATCACGAGCTCTGGATCGATCCCAACGATCCGACCCGGATGATCGAAGGGAATGACGGCGGCGCGACGTTGTCGCTGGATGGCGGTGAGAACTGGTCGTCGCAGGACAATCAGCCCACTGCGCAGTTCTATCACGTGCTCGCCGACAATCAGTATCCGTACCGGCTCTACGGCGCGCAGCAGGACAACTCGAGCGTGATGATCAAGAGCCGCTCGGACGAGGGCGCGATCACGCGGCAGGACTGGGACGCACTGCCCTTCGGCGAGTCGGGCTACATCGCCGTCGATCCGAAGAACCCGGAGATCTCGTACGGCGCATCGTACTGGGGACAGGTAGTACGCCTCAACGAGAAAACGAACGAGCAGCGCGACGTCAGCGTCGGGCTGCCGAACTACGATGGCTACGCCGCGAAGGATGTTCCGCTCCGCTTCCAGTGGACGTTCCCGCTGCTCTTCTCGCCCAACTCGCCAACCACGATGTACGCGGCCGCGCAGCGTGTCTTCCGCACCAACGATGAGGGCGCGACGTGGTCCGCGATCTCGCCCGACCTCACGCTCCATGACCCCGCCACTCTCGGCCACGTTGGCGGCCCGATCACCCACGACGAGACCGGCACGGAGATCTACGCCACTGTGTTCGCGTTCGCGGAATCGCCGGTGAAGGCAGGTGTGCTCTGGGCCGGCTCCGATGATGGCCTCGTCCACATTTCGCGCGACAACGGCGCGACGTGGCAGGACGTCACCCCGCACTTTCCCGGCAAGTTCACGCGCGTGAGCATCATCGAGCCCGGCCACTTCGATGCAGGCACGGCTTATCTCGCAGGAAACCGCTACCAGCAGGACGACAAGCATCCGTACCTCTTCCGCACAACCGACTACGGCAAGACGTGGACGCGCATCGACACGGGCATCCCCGAGCTCGCGTACACGCGCACGATCCGCGAGGACCCAATCGCGCATGGCCTGCTCTACGCCGGCACGGAGAGCGGCGTCTACGTCTCCTTCGACGACGGCGCACACTGGCAGTCGCTGCAGCTCAACCTGCCGCGAAGCTCGGCGCGCGATCTCATCGTGCACGGCAACGATCTCATCGTCGCCACACATGGTCGTGCGTTCTGGGTGTTGGACAACGTCTCGGTACTCCGTCAGGTGACGGACGCGGTGCGCCGCGAGGCCGTGCACGTCTTCGTGCCGGACACGGCGATCCGCTGGGATGGCGGCCGGGCGCGCCGAAGCACGAGCGTCGGACAGAACGCGAGCGGCGGCGTCACGGTGGACTACTACTTCAAGGAAAAGCCGAAGGGCGATGTCACGCTCGCCTTCCTCGACAAGGCGGGGAAGGTCGTTCGCACATTCTCCTCCACCGAGAAAGCCGCGCCCGACAGCTCCTCGAAGGATTCCGTTTCGAAGGATTCCGTGGGGAAGGCCCAGCGCGACACCACCGCCGCGCACGGCCGCAAGAAGAAGATCGAGGCCGCGGACAGCGTATCGTACGAGCCCAGCGATTCGCTCGTGGCGGCGCGCGCGGGAGTGAACCGCTTCGTCTGGAATCTGC
>JANWLO010000116.1 GCA_025450815.1 Gemmatimonadaceae bacterium | reverse complement strand
GGCTGCTGATCTGTTCACGAAGCGGTATACGCTCGTGACCTTCCTGTCGAATTCCAACGGACTTCAAAAGGGCGGCACGGTGACGCTTGCCGGGCAGCTCGCTGGAACCGTGAAGCGAATCGACTTCCTTCCGCCGTCCGGCGACACGACGCGCAATCTGCGCGTCACGCTCGAGGTCGAGTCGCGCCTGCAGCACCTCATTCGCGAGGATTCGCGAATCAAGCTCAAGTCGCTCGGACTCCTCGGCGACAAGGTGCTCGACATTTCTCCGGGTACGCCGCGATTCGCCGTGCTGCCACCGGGCGACACGATCCAGAGTCTGCCGTCGCTCGACTACGAGGCAATGCTGACGCAGGCCAACGGCGCGTTGTCCGACGTCGTGCAGCTCACCCACGACTTGCGCTCAATCACCGGCGGCATCGCGCACGGCGATGGGACGATGGGGCAGCTGATCAACAGCCGTACGCTATACGATCAGTTGAACGGCACGCTCACGCACCTGAACTCCGTGCTCGCGCGACTCGACCGCCCCAACGGCACCTTCGGTCGCATGATCGACGATCCCACGCTCTACAACCATCTGGTCGATGTCACCGCGCAGCTGGATACGGTGCTCGAACAGCTCCACTCGTCGCACAGTACGGTGGGGCGCATGCTCACTGACGACACGCTCTACACTCACATGGTTGCGGTGACGTCGCAGGCGGATTCGCTACTGCGCGCGCTATCGAACGGCAACGGCACCGCGAGTCGCGTGATCAATGATCCGGCACTCTACGACAAGTTGAACAAGACGCTCAGCGATCTCAGCGCGATTCTGGAGGATGTGCGCAAGAATCCGCGCAAGTACACGAAGGGAATGGTGAAGGTGTTCTAGGACTGGTATCTGTCGGGACGACGAGGGGGTCGCTATCCTGCCCGCACCACATGCGACCTTCGAATCGTCTCGTCCTCGGCGTCCTCGCTCTCTCCGTAGTCGGCATCTCCTTTGCCGCGCCACTGGTGCGCCTGTCTCATGCGCACGCGGTTGTCATCGCGACGTGGCGGCTTTTCTTCTCGCTTATCATCGTCGGCATCGCGCTCGCGATCACCGGTGGATGGCGGCAGTGGCGCACCCTCGATCGCGCCGGCCTCCTGCTCGCTTCGGGCGCGGGAGTGCTCCTCGCGCTGCACTTCTGGGCGTGGAACGCATCGATCGCGCTCACGACGATCGCCGCCTCCACGGTGCTCGTGGATCTGCAGCCCGTGATCGTGGCCGGCGCGTCCGCCGCGTGGCTGCGCGAGGCGCCGTCGCGCCGGCAATGGCGTGGGATCGGGCTGGCAGTCCTGGGCGCCGCCGTACTCGGCTCCGCAGACTGGGGAGCCGCGGGATGGCGCAGCAACCGCGCCCTCCTGGGCGACGCGCTCGCGCTCGGCGGCGGAATCGCGGCCGCGCTCTATTACCTTACGGGGCGGCGCGTACGGCAGCAGCTGGATCTCTGGCCGTACGTCGCAATTGTGTACGGCGTGTGCTTCATCACGCTGCTCGCAATCTCGGTATCGGCGCATCTGCCGCTGCTGCACCAGCCGCCGCGAGAGGTCGCCATCTTCGCGGCGCTCGCGGCGGGACCGATGCTGATCGGGCACACGGGAATGAACTGGGCTCTCAAGTTCGCGCCTGCGTTCATGGTCAATCTCACGGTGCTCGGTGAGCCCGTGGGCGCGACGCTGCTCGCGGCCGTGCTGCCCGGTATACGCGAGATGCCGTCTGGGCGCACGCTCGTGGGAGGAGCCGTAGTTCTGTTGGGAATCCTGGTCGCAGTGACGCACGCAGCGGGTACTTCCGGAGGGACGGCTGTCAGCGAATCGTTATGAGCTCGATGTCGTGGCCACGCGCGGGGACGCGATCGAATCGCGGCATCACGTACACGCGGTAGTCCGAAGCGCCGAGGGCGCGATCCTCGGCAGCGCGGGTGACGCGTCGCTCCTCGCCGTATGGCGATCGTGCGCCAAGCCATTCCAGGCCTTTTCGTTCGTCGAGTCAGGCGGATTCGATGCCTGCGGATGGGGCGCGGAGGAGCTGGCACTCGCTTGCGCGTCGCATGGCGGGGAGCCGGAGCACGTCGCGCTAGCGCGACGGATGCTCTCGTCGATCGGGCTCGAAGAGGGAGATCTCGCCTGCGGCGCGCACGAACCGATGACGCGCCGTGGAGTCCGTCTGATGCACCAGGCAGGGGAGGTGCCCACGCGGCTCCACAACAACTGCTCCGGAAAGCATACCGCGATGCTCGCATACGCTCGCGGTCAAGGTTGGCCTACGCTGGGCTACGAGCGCCGTGGCCACCAGGTGCAGGAGCAGGCGATTGCGCAGGTGGCACGGTGGAGCGACAGCAGGCGCGAGGACATGAAGCTGCTGGTCGACGGCTGCGGAGTCGTCGCCATTGGTCTGCCGCTGTCGTCGCTCGCGTTCGCCTTCGCTCGATTGGGAGCAGCAGCCGCGCATGGAGACGTGGTCCCCGCGCGAATTCTCGAGGCGATCGCGGCGCATCCATTTCTTTTCGGCGGAACAGAGCGCTTCGATACCGTGCTCATAGAGGAGTCGAACGGCCGGTTGATCAGCAAGGTCGGCGCGGAAGGGGTGCACGCGGTTACCATACCTGCGGAGGGAATTGCGATCGCGATCAAGGTGGAGGATGGTGCATCACGTGCGCAGCATCCCGCGGTCCTGAAACTCCTGCAGCTGTTGGGACTCCTGCCGAGCGTGCTGCCGCAACGCCTCGCTGCATTTGCTCGTACTCCGATCGTCAACACGCGCAACGAAGTGGTTGGCGATGTGCGCGTGGCGAGCTGACGTGCGCCAATCTTCGATTCGAATCGCGACATCACGATGACGTCATTGTCCGCTAACGAAGCACTCTTGAACGCGCTCGACGCCCCAAGCGCGCAGCTCATCGATCTCGCTGCGATTCTCGCCGCGGGCAGCGAGGCCGAAATGCGCGCGGCGCTCGAAGCGGCTGCGAAGTCCGCGATCAATCCCGTGTGGGTGGAGGAGCTGGTGTTGCAAACGTATCTGTTCGCGGGATTTCCCCGAACCTTGAATGGCATGCGGCTCTGGCGACGCGCGTCCAATCGCGTCGCTGAGGCGCCCGATCTCGAAGAGACGCTCGCGACGCGCTGGACACGGCGCGGCGAGCAGACTTGCGAAACGGTGTACGGTTCGCTCTACAAGCGTCTGCGCGCAAACATTCGCAGCCTGCACCCCGCGCTCGACAGCTGGATGATCGATCTGTACGGGCGAGTGCTTGGCCGCCCCGGGCTCGATCTCAAGTGGCGGGAGCTCTGCATCGTCGCTGCGTGCGCCGCGCTCGAACAGGACCGGCAGCTTCACTCCCATCTGCATGGCGCGCTCAACGCCGGCGCGAGCGCGGAGGAGATCGACGATACGCTGCGAATCGTCGCGCCGCGCATCGGCGCGGAGTCCAGCCATCGCTACGCGCTGCTGTGGACGCGGGTGCGGCGCGCATGAGCTCCTTCATCGATCGCGTCCAGATTCGTGTCTCCGGCGGGGACGGGGGCTCGGGTATCTCATCGTTCCGCCGCGAGAAGTTCATCCCGTTGGGCGGTCCGGACGGCGGCGACGGTGGCCGCGGCGGCGACGTGCTCGTGCGCGGCGATTCGAATCTGGCCACGCTGCTCGACTACACGTACCGCGACAAGTGGGCGGCGGAGCGCGGAGATCATGGCTCGGGGAACAACAAGACGGGACGGTCCGGGGAAGACATCCTGCTTCCCGTTCCGCCGGGCACCATCATCCGGGACGTCGACAGCGGCGAGATTCTGGGCGAGGTGCTCGAGGACGGCGACGAGATTCTCGTCGCCAAGGGCGGCCGCGGCGGGAAGGGGAACTCGTTTTTCGCCACGCCAACTCACCAGGCGCCCCGCGAGTGGCAGCCGGGCGAGGATGGCGTACAACGCACGGTGGAGCTCGAGCTCAAGCTCATCGCTGATGTCGGCCTCGTCGGCCAGCCGAACGCGGGAAAATCTACGCTTCTCTCCGTAATCTCCGCGGCACATCCCAAAATCGCCGACTATCCCTTCACCACACTCTCGCCGAATCTCGGCGTGGTGCCGCTCAGCGATCACCGCTCTTTCGTTGTTGCGGACATTCCCGGAATCATCGAAGGCGCGCACGAGGGGAAAGGACTCGGACTTCAGTTTCTTCGGCACATCGAGCGCACGCGGATTCTGGCGTTTCTCATTCCCGTCGACTCGATGGACTGGCAGATCGAATACGACGGGCTTCGTGACGAGATCGGCAGCTACTCGGCCGAGCTTGCGAGCAAGCCTCACTGCGTCGTGTTCTCGAAGATGGATCTGCTCGGCGAGCTCGATCCGCCACCCATTCACGCCCCTGAGGCGTTCGGTGTGTACGCGCTCAGCGCGGCGGGGCGGCTGGGGCTCGATGACGTGCTGGGCGCGTGGTGGAGCAAGATCCTCGAGCTCCGGAAGGCCGCGCAGGTGCAGGCGTCCGACGCCGTACTCCCCTAGCGACCGATCGCGCCACGCCGCGATCGCGCTCTCGCTCCTTCCCGGAGTCGGCGCGAAGGCTTTTCGAGAATTGATTGCGCGATTTGGCTCATCCGCGAGCGCTTGGGATGCCACCCCAGCCTCGTCGGCTCGCGCGGAGGCGAGCGAGCTCGCAGCCGAGGCCATCGAGCGCGCGCAGCGTGTGGGTGCGCGCGTGCTGGTCAGAGAGCTGGAGGGCTATCCGGAGTCGCTGCTGCAGCTCGCCGATCCGCCTTCGGTTCTCTACGCGATAGGCAATCTCGACCTTCTGCGCGCTCCCTGTATCGCGATCGTGGGCACGCGCCGCGCCACGAGCTACGGCGAGCGAGTGACCGCGGAGATCGCGGCGGCGCTCGCGCGCGCTGGCGCGACCATCATTAGCGGGATGGCCCGCGGCATCGACGGTGTTGCGCATCGCGCCGCTCTCTCTGCTGGAGGAGCCACCGCGGCGGTACTCGGCACCGGAGTGGACGTCGCGTATCCGGCGGCGCACCGGGCGTTGCACGAAGAGATTGCCGCACGCGGACTCCTGCTCTCCGAAGAGCTTCCCGGAGATCGAGCGAGCGGCGGCTCGTTTCCAAAGCGCAACCGGCTCATCGCGGCGCTCGCGCGCGCGACGCTCGTCGTCGAGGCGCCGCACAGGAGCGGCGCCCTCATCACCGCGAACGATGCGTTGTTGCTCAACCGCGATGTCGCCGCGGTGCCCGGTCCGATCGATGTGCCGCAGAGCGCGGGGTCGAACCTGCTTCTGCGCGACGGAGCGATAATGATCAACGACATCGCCGACGCGCTCGCGCTCGCCGGCGTATCCGCGCCCGTCGCGCGCAGCGCCGCCCCCGCAGACGCCACCCTCCTCGCGGTGTGGAACGCACTCGACGCGCCCGCGCCCGACCTCGACTCGCTTGCTTCGCGCGCCGAGCTGCCGGCTCGCCGCTGCCTTGCCGCAGTGACCGTGTTGGAGCTCGAGGGCTCGATCGAGTGCGCGCTCACGGGCGAGATCCGGCGCCGCGGCACACTGGCTCGCTCTTTCGGTCGCTGACCCGCATCCGCGCGAGTTAACTTTCCGCGTGCTCCCACGCCACCTGTACGTGCACGTCCCCTTCTGCGCGCGGCGCTGTTCGTACTGCGATTTCTCGATCGCCGTGCGCCGCGACGTGCCTGTGGCCGACTTCATCGACGGCATTCGTCGTGAGCTCGATCTGCAACGCCGCGCGCTGGATTCGCTGGCACTCGACACTCTCTACCTCGGCGGCGGAACGCCATCGAGGTTGGGCGGTGATGGCGTGGCCGAGCTCGTTCGCACGATCGGCGAGTTCGCGAGTTGGGATGGGAGCGCGGAGATCACCATCGAGGCGAACCCGGATGACGTGAACGCCGAGTCTGCGCGCGCGTGGCGACGGGCTGGCGTGAATCGAGTGTCGCTCGGTGCACAGTCGTTCAACGAGGGGGCGCTCGCGTGGATGCGCAGGACGCACGACGCACCGCAGATCGGTCGTGCCGTGGAGCTGCTGCGCGACGCCGGAATTCGTGAGATCTCGATCGACCTGATCTTCGCGTTGCCGCGCAACGTTCCCCGTTCATGGGAGTCGGACCTTGCGGGCGCGCTCGTACTTCGTCCGGATCATATCTCGGTGTATGGGCTCACCGTTGAGCCACACACCCCGTTAGGCCGGTGGCGTGACCGGGGCGACGTCGCGGAATCGCCGGACTCCGCGTACGAGCACGATTTTCTGCTCGCGGACTCGACGCTCGTGGCCGCTGGCTTCGAGCACTACGAGGTGTCGAACTACGCACTGCCCGGGGCTCGGGCGCGCCACAACTCCAGCTACTGGCGGCATGTCCCCTACGCTGCGGCGGGGCCATCGGCTCACCGCTTCGACGGCGCGCGCAGGGGCTGGAACGTCGCGCCTTACGCCGAGTGGCTGCGTCGCGTGCGAGGCGGAATCGATCCAACCGAGGGGAGCGAGACTCTCAGCGCGGACGAGCTCGAATCGGAGCGCACGTACATCGGGTTGCGCACGACGGACGGTCTCGTCGTTAGCGGTGAGTTGGCGGAACGAACTTCGCGCTGGCGCGACGCGGGATGGGCCACCATCGTTGACGGACGCGTGCGACTCACCCCACTTGGCTGGCTGCGTCTGGACGCCCTCGCGGTGGACTTGACCCTCGCTGGAAGTCGTTAGTATATTTAGACTTATGGCTCATCAGCTCAACGATCGTGAACGCAGGGTATTGGAGGCCGTCATCCAGACGTACGTGGAGACTGCTGAGCCTGCTGGATCGCGCACGATCGCCAGGCGGTACGGTCTTGGCGTGTCGCCGGCGACCATCCGGAACACGATGAGCGACCTGGAGGAGAAGGGATTTCTCCTTCATCCGCACACCTCTGCGGGACGCATTCCAACGGATTTGGCTTACCGTGTCTACGTCGACTCGCTCATGCGCGTCACACCGATCAACGAAGTCGAGCGCGGCCGTCTGCTGGAGGAGCTATCCGGCACCGGAACCGCCATCGAAGCCATTCTGCTGCGCGCGGCGCAGGTGCTCGGCATCCTGACGCAGGAGTTGGGTATCGCCCTCGGGCCCCGACTGGAAGAAGCGACGCTCCACAACCTCGAGCTCATTCGCCTGTCGGCGGAGCGTCTGCTATTGGTGATGCGGCTGGACGGAGGTGCGGCGCAGAGCGTGTTCGTCGAGGTGCCGGGCGAAATAGCGGAGAAGGTGCTCGCGGAAGTGTCGCGAGTGCTGAACGAGCGGCTGTCGGGTCTCACGCTCGGTGAGATCCGTCGCACGCTCGCGACGCGTTTGCGTGACAGCGGTGCCGCGCACGACGTGAGCGAGCTGCTCAACATCTTCCTCCAGGAGGGTGAGCAAATCTTCGATGTCCTGCGACCGTTGGGAAGCTCGCCAGTCTTGCTCGGTCAGGCATCGGTGCTTGCGGAACAGCCCGAGTTTGCGAGTGGCGGGAATCTGCGCAAGCTGCTTGCGCTCACGGATCGTCCCGAGGCTCTAGGCCAGCTGCTTCGGTCGCACAAGAGCTCAGCGGGGATCTCGATAACGATCGGGAACGAGCACGTTGATCCGAACTTCACTGATTTCACGGTAGTCACCGCGGCGTATCACTCGGGATCGCTCTCTGGAGTAATCGGCGTCATTGGCCCCACCCGCATGCCGTATGAAAAGGTCGTCACACTCGTCACGCACACGTCGCGTCTGATCTCCGATCTTCTCGACTGAATTCTTCACGACTCTCGACACCGGAACCATGGCGGATTTTTACGAGGTTCTCGAAGTCTCACGCGACGCGTCCGACGACGAGATCAAGAAGGCATATCGCAAGCTGGCGATGCAGTACCATCCCGATCGAAACGGCGGATCCAAGGAAGCCGAAGAGCGCTTCAAGGTGATCACCGAGGCGTATGATGTTCTACGGGATGGGAATAAGCGCGCGGCGTACGATCGCTACGGCGAGGCGGGGCTGCGCGGGCGCGGGAACGCAGGAATGCACCACGTGGATCTCTCCGAGGCGCTGGGCATCTTCATGCGCGACTTCGGAGGCTTCAGCGGCTTCGAGGAAATGTTCGGCGGCGGGGGCACGCGGGGCAATCAGCGCACTGGCGCAGACATCAAGATCACGATGCCGCTCACTCTTCCCGAGGTAATGATCGGCGTCGAGAAGAAGATCGTCGTGAAGCTGCTGGACCCGTGCGAGCGCTGCGAAGGATCGGGCGCGGAGCCGGGGACGAAGCCGCAGCGCTGCGCAACGTGCGCCGGGACGGGCGAGGTGCGCCGCGCGCAGCGCTCGTTCTTCGGCCAGTTCGTGAGTGTGGCGCCGTGTCCGACATGCGCAGGGCAGGGCAAGACGATCGAGATTCCATGCAAGCGGTGCAAGGGCGAGGGCCGAAGCCGCGCCGAACACACGATCACGGTGCCGATTCCCGCCGGCGTGGCCACCGGTCAGTACCTCATGCTTCGTGGGCAGGGAAGTGTGGGCCCGCTCGGCGGCCCGCGCGGCGACATCCTCGTCGCGTTCGAGGTGGAGGACGATCCGCGATTCGAGCGCGACGGCGCCGACCTCTACACTGAGGTGCTGGTGACGTACACGCAGCTCGTAATGGGCGCGGATGTGCAGGTGCCGTTCGTCGGCACTACGCTGTCGCTCCGCGTGCCCACGGGAACGCAGAGCGGGCAGGTATTCCAGCTTCGCGGGCGCGGTCTGCCGCGCGTGAACGCATCAGGTTCCGGCGATCTGCAGGTGCGCGTGCAGCTATGGACGCCGCAATCGCTGACGGATGAGCAGGAGGTAATCGTGCGCGCGCTGCGCGAGGCCGAGGGTGCTCCGCCGGCCACGCGGCCGCGAGGATTCTGGTCGCGGATGAAGGAAGCGCTTGGCGCCTGACATTGCTATGCCGGAGGCCGGCGCAACGCGGTGGGTGTCGTTGCACGTCGAGACGCTGAACGACAGCGCACGCGAGCGCGCGATCGAGGTTCTCTTTAACGGGGGCGCGGGTGCAGTGCAGGAAGTGGGCTCGGCGCTGCTCACGCACATGCCGGAGGGCAACGCGCTCGAGCTCGCGTGCCGCGCCCTTGCTGCCGTGGGAGCGACAGTCGGCCGTACGGAGCTGGGCGAGGTGGACTGGGCCGCGCGCTGGCGCACCCGGGTCGGCGTGCAGCGCGTGGGGCGAATCGCGGTCGCGCCTCCCTGGTTGAGCGACGAGATCGCGGACGCGGAGTTCCAGATCTTGATCGAGCCCGCGATGGCGTTCGGCACCGGAGAGCACGAAACGACGCGCGGCGTGCTCGCCCTCATGCAATCCCTCGTACGACGAGGATCGTTCGTGGCGGACCTCGGCAGCGGCAGCGGCGTGCTGGCCATAGCGGCCGCCAAGCTCGGCGCGGGGCGCGTGGTAGCGATCGAGATGGATCCGGACGCGATCGGGAACGCGGAGGAAAATATCACCCGCAACGGTGTGGCGGATCGCGTGACACTGGTCGAGGGAGATGCGGCGGCGCTCCTTCCGCTCGTGGCACCAGTCTCGCTCGTACTCGCCAACATCATCTCCTCCGTCGTGATGGAGCTCTCGCCGATCATGCGTCGCGCGCTTCCCTCTGGCGGAAAGGCCGTGATCAGCGGCATTCTCGTGGGTGAGCGCGAGCAGCTGCTGACGTCGATGGGCGGTGATGGCTGGACTCTGGAATCCGAACTTCGCGAGGGAGATTGGTGGAGCAGCGTGATCGCACGGGGATAGCGACGTTCTTCGCCTCGGAACCGATGGCGGTGGGCCGCGTTACGACGCTTAGCGAGGGCGAGGCGCACCACGCTCGCGTGCGTCGCGTCGCGATCGGCGATCGGCTGCGGCTCGTGGATGGCGCGGGCGGCGTAGGCTTCGGCAACGTCGTGAAGCTCGGCAAGGCGCAGGCGATGGTGGACATCGACCTGCTCGATCGCATCGAGCCGCTTCCCGTCATTCACCTCATGGTTCCCATCGCCGACCGCGACCGGATGCTTCTCGTCGGCGAGAAAGCGACGGAGCTCTCCGCCTTCAGCTGGCGCCCCGTGATGTGGCGGCGGTCGCGCGACGTCTCGCCGCGGGGCGAGGGCATGTCGTTCCAAACTCGCCTGCGCGCGAGGATGGTTGGCGCGCTCACGCAGTGCGGCGGCGCGTGGCTGCCGGTGATCCATCCCGACGCGCCGCCGGACCGCGCCGTTGCGGCCTGCCCGGCCGGAACGCGCTGGCTGCTCGACAAGGAGGGCGAGCCGGCGCCCTCGATGCACATCGCCGCGCCGATCACGCTCGCGATCGGTCCGGAAGGCGGACTCGAGCCGGGCGAGCGCACGGAGCTTCTCGCGTCGGGCTTCATCCCCGTGACCCTCGCCCCGCTCACGCTTCGATTCGACACGGCAGCAATCGCGGCACTCGGCATCGTGCGCGCCGCGCTGTCCGCAGCGGTGGAGCGCTCGCGTGGCTGACGATCCGAACTGCCTCTTCTGCCGCATCGTTCACGGCGAGATCCCGGCGAAGGTCGTCGCCCAAACACCCGAGTGCATCGCGTTCCGCGACATCGATCCGCGGGCGCCCACGCACGTCGTCATCATTCCTCGCGATCACATCCCGACGCTCTCCGACGTTCGCGATCCGCTCGTCGTTGGACGGATGACGATGCTGGCGGCCGAGATCGCGAAGAGCGAGGGTATCGCTGACTCGGGCTACCGGACGGTGATCAACACCAACGCCGACGGCGGTCAAACCGTGTTCCACGTGCACATGCATCTCCTGGGCGGCCGGCACTTCACCTGGCCCCCCGGGTGATGCGCCGTCGCGAGAGAGCGCGCACCCGGCGCGTTTCTCGTTAGTTTTGAGTCTGAGCAAGTACTCCCAGCGGAGCCTCCGACGTGTCCGAGCTTCAAGGCAAAATCCAGAGCGACCTGAATGCGGCCCGCAAGGCGCAGGACAAGCTCGGCGTGCTGCTGCTCGGTACGATTCTCTCCGACGTCAAGAACAGGCGCATCGAGGAAAAACGCGAGCTTAGCGATGCCGAAGTTGGCGACGTGCTCCGAAAGGGGATCAAGAAGCGGCGCGAGTCGATCGAGATGTACGACAAGGCGTCGCGAGCGGATCTCGCGGATCGGGAGCGTGCCGAAGTGGCCGCTCTCGAGAAGTATCTGCCGGCCAACGTGAGCGACGACGAGATTCGCGCTGCCATACGCAACATCATCGCCGGTGGCGCGACGAACATCGGCGGCGTGATGGGCAAAGCGAGTCCGATGTTCAAGGGACGTGCGGAGGGGGCGACGGTGAGTCGAATCGCGAAAGAGGAGTTGAGCAGTCCACATTGAGTGAGTTCCGGTACACGTCGCTCCCGCCAATGGGCGATGCGACGAGTCTCTCAGCAGTCTTCTGCCGGCATGAATAGACACGCGCTCGGAGTTCTGGAATTTTCGCGCGTGCTCGACGTTCTCGCGGATCGTGCGACGTCGACGCTTGGCGCGGCGCGCATCCGTAGCCTGGAACCGCGCGGCGACATCGAGTGGATGGGGATCGAGCAGCGACGAGTGGTCGCAATGCGCGCGGTCCTCGCCTCGGACGATGGATACCATCCGCAGCCCATCCCGGACCTCGCCGTCTCGCTCGCGCGGCTCCGCGCGGAGGGGAGCTCGTGGACGGGCGATGAGCTTACTCGCGGCGCGCAGCTTCTTCGGTCCTCGCGACTCACCAAAGACGCGCTCGGTGGCGCGGGCACGGGCGCGGTAGTCAGCGCGGTGCTGCACCCCTTCGTGCAGCCTCTCGTCGTCGCGAAGCGCGTGGAGGATGAGATCGAGCGCGCCATCGATCCGGAAGGCTCGGTGCGCGACGAGGCATCGGGCGCGCTGCGCCGGCTTCGCCGCGAGCTGCGCGGCGCGCAGGCGGAGCTGATTCAGCTCCTGGAGCGCGCGATGGCCACGCTCGAGCCGCATCAACGCGTCTCCGGCATGTCCGTCACCATGCGCAACGGGCGGTACGTCATCCCGGTGCGCCGCGAAGGACGCGGTGCGGTGGGCGGCATCGTCCACGACGAGTCGGCGACGCGCGGTACCCTCTTCGTCGAGCCGCCGGCTGCGATCGAGTTCGGAAATCGTATCCGCGAGCTCGAAGCAGAGGAACGGGATGAGGTCGAGCGCGTTCTCGCCGCGCTCACCGCCACGATCCGTCCGCTGCGCGAGGAGATGCTCGCGTCGCTCGAAGCGCTGATCTCACTCGACGTTCTCTACGCGCGCGCACGCTTCGCCGAGGAGCTCGGATGCGCGCCGGCGGCGTTCGTGCCGGCGAACGGGGGCTTCACGCTGCGCGACGCGCGCCATCCGCTGTTGCTCGCCCGTGGCGGGGCCGTCGTTCCGTTCGACCTCGAGATGTCGGCAGCCGAGCGAACGCTGTTGCTCTCCGGTCCCAACACCGGCGGCAAGACGGTGCTGCTCAAGGCGGTGGGCCTCATCTCTGCGCTCGCGCAGTCGGGAATTCCCGCACCCGTCGGCGCCGAGAGCCGCGTACCGGTGTTCGATGATTGCTTCGCGGACATTGGGGACGAGCAGTCGATCCAGGCGAGCCTGTCGACGTTCAGCGCGCACCTGCGCAATCTCGGCGAGATTCTCGCGGGTGCGACGGCCGAGAGCCTGGTGCTCATCGACGAGCTTGGCTCCGGAACGGATCCCGCGGAGGGCGCGGCGCTCGGCGGCGCGATCCTCGATGCGCTCACGTCGCGCGGCGTGTTCACAATCGCAACGACGCACCTCGGCGCGCTCAAGCTGCTCGCCACTGAGAATGCCGGCGTGGTCAACGGCTCGCTGCAGTTCGATTCGGTGGCGCTTGCGCCCACGTACCGGTTGGTGAAGGGGATTCCCGGGCGCTCGTATGGGCTGAGTATCGCGCGCCGACTGAAGCTTCCGGAGGATGTTCTCGCGCGTGCGGAGTCACGGCTGTCCACGGGAGAGCGCGACGTTGCGGCGTTGCTCGGCGATCTGCAGGAGCGGGAACGCGAGCTTGCTGCGCGTGAGGAGATAGTGGAGTTCGATTCGTCGCGCGCAGCGGCGCGGCTCGAGCGAATCGAGGCGCGGGACCTGGCGCTCCGCGAGTCTGAGCGCGCGCTCGAGCGCCGCGCGCGCGAGGACGCGCGGCGAGTGTTGCTCGAGGGACGCGGCGAGATCGAGCGCGCGGTGCGCGAGCTGCGCGAGCAGGGATCGGCGGCGACGGCGCGGGAGGCACGCCGTCGCATCGAGGAGCTGGCGGGCAGCCACGCCGACGAGATCGAGCGAATAGATCGCGAGGATCGTCCAGTGCGACGTGCACCTGCGGCGACGGGCGGCGTGATGGCTGTCGGCGACGTCGTCGAGCTCGAAACGCTCGATGGGCGCACGGGACAGATCGTGGCGCTGCGCAACGACCTCGCGATCGTCGCCGTCGGCGCGCTCAAGGTGACGGTTCCGCTCTCGACGCTCAGCGTCGTGGCGCCGAGCGCGGAGCCCGTAGTGGCGCGCGCGTCGGCGTACAGTGCGCTGCCGGAGGTCGACGTGTCGACGGAGATCGACGTGCGCGGGATGCGCGTGGACGAGATGGAGCTCGCGGTGACGCGGGCGATCGACGCGGCGGTGCACGCGGACCTTCGCGCGATGCGCATCATCCACGGCAAGGGCACGGGCGCGTTGCGCGAGCGCGTGGATGAGCTGCTGCGCGGCGACCGGCGCGTGCGCGAGCATCGCGCCGGCGCATGGAACGAGGGCGGCACGGGTGTGACGATCGCGGAGCTCGCCTGATGATCACTGACGAATCCGTCGAGCGCGTACGCGAGGGTGCGGACATCGTTCAGATCATCGGCGAGCACGTGAAGCTCAGGCGTTCGGGCAACAGCTATCGCGGTCCCTGTCCGTTTCATCAGGGCACCGGTCCGAATTTCTCGGTGGTTCCGGCGAAGGGACTCTATCACTGCTTCGTGTGCAACGAGTCGGGCGACGTCTTCACCTATCTCCAGAAGCGACTGGGCATGGACTTCCCGGATGCGATCCGCTACGTCGCGAACAAGGCGGGAATCGTGATCGAGGAGGTGCAGCGAAGCGCCGAGGCTGTCGACACGCGGCAGCCGATGTGGGACCTCTACGCGATGGTCGCCGACTGGTTCCGCACGCAACTGTGGGACGAGCGCGCGGGCGAAGCGGCGCGAAACTATCTCTCGTTCCGCCGTGTGACGCGAGATGTCGCCGATCGCTTCGGCCTGGGCTTCGCGCCGCGCGACCTCGACGCGATGCGCAACCATCTGGTCGCGCTGGGAGTGAGCGAGGAGGTGCTTCTCGCAGCGGGGCTGCTCGTGCAGCGCGAGGAGGGTGGTGCGCTGCGCCCTCGATTCCGCGATCGGCTGATGTTCCCGATCGTCGACGCGTCGGGCCATCACGTCGCCTTCGGCGGCCGGCTTCTGGGACCGGGCGAGCCGAAGTATCTGAATTCCGCCGAATCGCCGGTGTTCACCAAGGGGCGCGTGTTATACGGCCTCCACATGGCGAAGCACGCGATCAGGCGCGAAGGCCGCGTGATGCTCGTCGAGGGCTACTTCGACGTCGTGCGACTCGTGTCCGCTGGATTCGAGTGGGTGGTGGCGCCGCTGGGTACCGCGCTCACGGAGGATCAGGCGGCGCTGCTGCCGCGTTACGCGAAGCAGGCCTTCCTGTTGTACGACAACGATAGGCCTGGGCTCAAGGCCACCTTCAAGGCGGGCGATCGTCTTCTGCACGAGAGGATGTCGGTTCAGGTGGTGACGCTGCCCGAAGGGGAGGATCCGGACAGCTTCGTCGACAAGTTCGGCGGCGAGAAGCTCGCCGAGCAGCTGTCGGATGCCGTGGACATTTTCGAGCGAAAGCTCAACGAGCTGGCGCGCAACGGCTATTTCGCGGAGCTGCATCGCAAACGCGTCGCGATCGACAAGCTCCTTCCGACGCTGCGGGCCACCGCGGACAGCGTTACTCGCGATATCTACATCGCGCGGGCGAGCGAACTGTCTGGCGTCACCCGGGAAGCGCTCGAGCGCGAGGTCTCTCAGATGTCACCTCGCGTGTCCGTATCGCAGGCCGGTCGGTCGCCGGGGCCTCCGCCGGTGGAGGAGGAGCCTATTGCGGATCGGCGCAGCTCCGGTCGCCGGCGTCCGATCGCGGCCACTCCGGGCATCGAGCGCTCACTCGTTCGTATACTTCTTCACGACCGCTCGCACGTCGAGCAGGTCGCGGAGCACATTGGTCCCGACGAATTGCGCGATCCCGCGCTTCGGGACATCTATCGCGCACTCCTGTCGGTACCGCCGGACGATTCGATCGAGGTTGTCGCGAGCCGGCTCGAGCCGGAAAGCGCCGATCTGTTCTCGCTGCTGCAGCGAGAGCCGATTGGCGAGGGGGAAGAGGTGCAGGGCTCGCTCGCTGGCAGCATCGCGCGCATTCGGCGCACTGCCGTGCAGCGCAAGATGGACGAGATCACGCGAGCGATTCGCATCGCGTCTCCCGAGGAGCAGGACGTACTGATTTCCGAGAAACGGCGCCTGATGGATGACCTGGCGGCGCTCGGCGGTGGATCATTCAAGAGCTTCGATCGTGCTCGTCAAACGTAAGGAGGGGAAGTGAGTCCAGATCTGGAAGCAGTGCTGGCGCTACAGGCGGAGGACGCGATCGTGGCGCAGTTGAATCAGAAATTGCGCGCGCTCGATGAACGGCTCGAGTCGTTGAATACCGAGCGCACGTCGGTGGAGGAATCGCTCGAACGGGCGCGGACGACCGCCGAGGCGGAGGAGAAGCGGCGCCGCGAGCTCTCCGTGAAGGTGGAGGACCACAAGGCGATGCAGGAGCGGAACCTCGCGACGCTCGACGTCGTGAGAAAGCCGAAGGAGGCGACCGCGGCGATGGCGCAGGTCGACATGCTCCGCAAGGTTCTCTCGCAGGAGGAAACCGACTTGCACTCGTTGTCGCTGCGTGTGCCCGATGTCCATCATGCAATCGATGGTCAGCAGAAAACGCTCGCCGAGCTCGATGCACGGCAGAGCGAGCAGCGTGCGGCGCACGCCGCCGAGCGTGCCGTGATAGAAAAGGAGCTGAAGAAGGCGAGGTCGATTCGCGAGGAGCGGGCTGCCCACGTACCCCCGCCGATTCTCCGCAAGTACGAGCGAATTCTCAGTCGCAACACCTCGAACGTGCTCTATGCATTACGGGGGCAGGCGTGCGGACGATGCGACACGGCGATTCCGCTGCAGCGCCGGAATGCAATTGCGGCGGGCCGCGCGATCGAGGTCTGCGAGGCGTGTGGAGTGCTTCTGTACGCGGCGGGATGATGGTTGATGACCCCCTCGGCGGAGGGTAATTTTCTCGCTGTGAACGCACTCGCCGCGCGGATCCGACCGCCGTCTCGCTGGGTGCTGCCCGAAGCCCCGGATTCCGAAGCGGTGTCCGCGCTGGCGAATGAGCTGCATCTGCCGCCTATCGTCTGCGAGCTCCTGCTCAGGCGGGGCTACAGTACGGTGGAAGCGGCGAAGCGCTATCTGCGTCCGCGATTGGACCAGTTGCACGATCCGGCGCTCATGCTCGGCATGTCAGTCGCCGTCGAGCGCCTCGTGCGCGCGATCCGGGGTGGCGAACGGATCATGGTCCACGGCGACTACGACGTTGACGGTATGAGCTCGACGGCCGTGCTGCTGCGAACTATCCGCGCGCTGGGCGGCGACGCCATCCCCTTCATACCGCGCCGCATCGAAGATGGTTACGATCTGACGATGGCGGGCGTGTACGCGGCAATCGCTGCGAGCGCAAAGGTGATGGTGACGTGCGATTGCGGGACGAACGCGCTCGCTCCCGTCGAGGCGGCGTGTCGTTCGGGAATCGATGTCATAATCACGGACCACCATCTGCCGAGTGGTCCGTTGCCCGATTGCCTGGCCGTGCTCAACCCAAAGCAGGATGGTTGCGATTATCACTACAATGATCTCGCGGCGGTGGGCATCGCGTTCAAGCTCTCGCTGGCGCTCACGCGCGAGCTGGGCGGCGATGAGGGTGCGGTGTTGCGGCTGCTCGATCTCGTCGCGCTCGCGACGATCGCGGACGTCGCGCCGCTGCGCGGCGAAAATCGAGTGCTCGCCCGCTCGGGGCTCAAAGTGCTTCGCGATACGACCAACCAGGGATTGCGTGCGCTCATTCGCTCATCGGGGCTCGAGGGGAAGCCGCTCAACGCCGGCCGCATCGGCTTCATCCTCGCGCCGCGCCTCAACGCGGTGGGGCGGCTCGGCCACGCGCTACGCGGCGTCGAGCTGCTCATGTCCGAGAACGAACATGAGGCAAACGCAATCGCGCGCGAGCTCGAGGAGCTGAACCGGCACCGTCAGGAAGTGGACCGGCGCACCTTGGCCCGCGCGCGCGAGCTCATCGGGGAGCTCGATCTCGACGCGACGCACGGCATCGTTCTCGCGGAGGAGGGGTGGCACCCAGGCGTGATCGGCATCGTCGCGTCGCGTCTGCTCGAGGAGCATGGGCGTCCAGTGCTGCTCATCGCACTCGATGGCGATGAAGGAAAGGGATCGGGGCGGTCCATTTCCGCCTTCGATCTCCATGCCGCGCTCACCAACTGTCGCGATCTTCTCCTGCGCTTCGGCGGACATCGCGTGGCTGCCGGACTAACCATCGCGCGAGACCAGGTGCCGGAGCTCGCCCGACGATTCAACGAGATCGCGCTCGCACAGCTCACGGTGGACGATCTCGTCGGCGAGCTTCGCGTCGATCTCGAGATTCCGATCTCCAGTGCGACACTCGAGCTCGAGGCGCTGCTCCGCCACTTCGAGCCGTTCGGCCCGTCGAATCCCACTCCGGTTCTCGTCTCGCGCGGCGTTCGCCTCGCGGCGCCGGCCCGCGTGATCGGCGACGGTCATCTCAAGTTGCGGCTCCAGACTGGCGGCCCCGATCTCGAAGCGATCGGATGGGGCATGGGTGCGCTGGCGAGCGAGCTGGGCGTTGGATCATCCATCGACATCGCCTATCGGCTCGAGCGGGACGAGTGGAATGGTCAGGCGCGCCTCCAGGCCAAGCTCGCCGCCGTGCATCAGTAGCGAGTGCGTATCGTCGCCGGGCAGTGGCGAGGAAGAACGATCGCAGCTCCGCGCGGCGCCGCCGTCCGCCCTACCGCAGATCGTGTCCGCGAGGCATGGATGAGCATTCTGCAGAACGATCTTCCCAACGCGACGGTGCTCGACCTCTTCTCCGGCTCGGGCGCGCTCGGACTCGAGGCGTTATCGCGCGGCGCGGTGCACGCGACTTTCGTCGAATCAGCCGGGCCGAGTCTGCTCTCGCTGCAGACGAACATCGATCGACTGGAGGCCGCGAACGTCACGACGGTACGCAGAATTGACGCGCTTCGCTTCGTCGCGTCGCTCGCGGATCTCGAGTACGATGTCGCGTTCGCAGACCCGCCGTACCGGAAGGGACTCGCCGCGCAGGTAGCGTCGCGCTGGCGCGAGTGCGCGTTCTCGCGCATTCTGGGCGTCGAGCACGAAGCCGGAGAAACGATGCCGAGCGGAGCGGACACGCGCCGCTACGGAGATACCGCGCTCAGCTTCTACCGAATCTGATCCGCCCCACCTTCCCGCAACCTCCGAGCTCATGCCGATCGCGATCTACGCTGGCAGCTTCGATCCCGTTACGCGCGGTCACGAAGATCTCATGTGGCGAAGCCTCACGTTCGTCGACCGGCTGGTCGTGGCCGTCGCAGTGAACTCGGCGAAGCAGCCGCTGTTCTCCGTGTCCGAGCGCGTCGACATGATCCGCGAGAGCATCGGCAATGATCCGCGCATCGAGGTGCGCGAGTTCGACGGGTTGCTCGTGGACTTCGCCCGCGACGTCGGAGCGAGTCTCTCCATTCGAGGGTTGCGCGCGGTGGCCGATTTCGAATACGAGTATCAGATGGCTCTCATGAACCGTCATCTCAACAACGATCTCGAGACAGTGTTCATGGTGCCGAGCATCGATCGCACGTACGTGAGCTCGAGCGTGGTGCGAGAGGTGGCGCGCTACGGCGGCAATACGTCGGGGCTGGTTCACCCCGTGGTGGACGCCGCACTTCGAAAGCGCTTTCTGGCCTCCAGCCGCGCTCCCGCGTGACCCAGGACCCCTGCATCGGGTGGACGCAGAATTGCATTGTTTCGCCACTCGTTCGAAGCGCGCGGGTGCGTATCTTTCGCGCGACGCGCGCAGGGGTGACATTACGTTGCAGCCTTGGCGATCACGTTCCCGCCACTGTCGCGGTGGACGTGCCTAGATCTCGACGGGAGAACCGGACATGAGCTTCGCGATCAAGAAGCAGGGAGAGATTGTCGTGGTAGATGTGGAAGGGCAACTCATCGTTGGCAACCGCCAGGAGCTGAAGCAGCGCGTGCTGGACGAGCTCGAGAAGGGTGAGCGCAGATTTCTGATCGACTTCAGCCAGACCGGCTACATCGATAGCTCCGGACTCGGCGTGCTGGTTTCGCTGTCCAAGAAAATCCGTGAGCAGGGTGGGGAGCTGCGCCTTGCGAATCTCAACGACGATCTCAAGACGCTGTTCGAGCTCACGAAGCTCGACACGCTCTTCCAGATCTCGGATACGAAGGAGCGGGCGCTGGAGACCTTCTGATTGGAACAGCCGGCGAGCTTCGCGCGCTCGCGATGAGCTCCCCCTTGCCGTTCGCTCCCGGGCGCGTCCACATCGCGCTCGAGCTCGAGATCCCCAGCGACGTGCGCTACATCGAGCGCGTCGTGGAAATCGTGGCCAGACAATGCGCGCAATTCGCATATCCGCAGCGCCAAACGTGTCTCAACATCCCCGTGGCGTTGAGCGAAGCGTTGTCGAACGCGATTCTCCGCGGCAATGGCGATCGGAGCGACAAGTACGTGCAGGTGAAAGTCGATGTCACCCAGGACAGGCTCATCCTCGAGGTGCTCGACGAAGGACTCGGGTTCAACTTCGAGGAGTGCCTGCAGGACCCGACAGAACCCGACAACATCGAGCGAGAGGATGGTCGGGGATTGTTTCTCATGACGAGGTTGATGGACCGGATAGAGCGCTTCTCGAATCACGGCAACGTGATTCGGATGACGCTCCGGCGCCATGATTGACCTTATCGCGCTGCTCTCCGCATTTCGCGATGGCACCGGAGCGGCGGCCGCGGTGTGGATGGGCGACGACGCGCGTCCGCCAACGCGCGTCGCCTCCAGCGTTCCCGCTCTCGGCATCCTCGGCTGGACGCCTCCGCTCGAAAACGTCGCGCAGCAAGTCGTGGAGTCACCCACCGGCCCGGTGATCGTCGCTCAGATTCCCGGACCCCGCAAGGCATGGGTAGTCGCCGGACCGTCCCCGGTTCCGAACGCGCCGCTCGAGAGCTACGCGCGATTCCTTCGCGCGATCGTCGGTCAATATCTGCAGTCGTCGCTCGAGGTCGAGCACGCCGCCAACGAGCTCGCCGAGCGCTACGAGGAGATCAACCTTCTCTACACGATCACCGAGATTCTCGGACGCACGGTATCGCTCGAAGAGGCCGCCGCGACGATCCTCAAGGAGATCTCGGAGACCGTTGGCGCTCGCCGCGGATCGATCCTGGTGCACGATCGGGTCACGGACACACTGCAATCCGTCGCGGCGATCGGAGGCGCGGTGCTCGAGATTCCGCCCATCGCGCTCAACGACGCGACGAGCGTCTCGGCGCGCGTCTTCCGCGAGCAACATGCGATCGTCGCCGAGGGAAACGACATGCCGTGCGAGGCGGAGTCGACGTACCGGCGCGGCACGATGCTGTCGGTGCCGATCATGTGGACTCTGCCACACGGAGGCATGGAGCCGCTCGGTGTCGTCAATTTGTCAGACAGATACTCGAACCAGCCATTCAGCGCCGGTGACCAGAAGCTGATCGCGGCAATCGCGACGCAGATCGGCACGGCGATTCAGAACACACGGCTCGTGCGCGCGTCGCTGAGCCAGCAGCGACTCGTGCAGGAGCTCGCGCTCGCGCACGACCTGCAGATGAAGCTCCTCCCTCGCACGGAGGTGGTGGCTCCCGAGGCGCAGGTTGCTGCGCGCGTGGTTCCCGCCGAGAGCGTGGGCGGTGACTTCTACAACCTCTTCCGGCTGTCGGCGAACCGCACGGGGATCATGATCGGCGACGTGTCGAGCCACGGCTACCGAGCCGCACTGATCATGGCGCTGGCGATGAGCGCGTCTGCGATCCACGCGCAGGCGTCCCCGGATCCGGAGGCAGTGCTCGCGTCGCTCGAGGGCACGTTGCGCGAGGAGCTCGCGACGACGGAGATGTTCATAACCGCCTTCTACGGAATCATCGATCGGAAGGCGAGAACGCTGCGCTCTGCGAACACGGGCCATCCGCATGCGTTCCACATCATGTCCAATGGAACGATCGATCGACTGCCGGCGATCGACCCGCCCATCGGAATGGTCGAGGGGCTTCCTCACATGCGATCGCGCGCGTGGGCGACGGGCAACGATCTGCTCGTGCTCTTCACGGATGGCGTCAGCGATGCGCGCAACCGCTTCGGCGTGCGACTGGGCGAGCAGCCCGTGCTCGACATCGTTCAACGCTACCGCACCGAAACGCCTGCGGCGATCCTCCAGCGCGTATTCGAGGAGCTGAACGAGCACACCGGCGAGGCCGTCCAGCGCGACGATCTGGCGGTCGTGATCGCGCGCAGCTGAGCGCGGCGCGCATGCGGCCGCCGCCCATTCGAAAAAGCCTCGGCCAGCACTTTCTTACCGATCCGCGCATCCTCGCGCGCATTGCGGACGCGGTAGCTCTAGCCCCCGACGAAACAGTCGTCGAGATCGGGCCTGGCCGCGGCTCGCTCACGGATGCGCTGCTCGCACGCGCCGCCCGTGTGGTGGCGGTGGAGGTCGATCGGAAGCTGGCGGAGCTGCTGCGCGAGAAATACGCGAGCGAGCCGCGGATCACCATCGTCGAGGCCGACGTCCTCGAGGTGAATCTGGGCGAGCTGGCAGGCGGGCCATACGCGCTCGCCGGCAACGTGCCGTATTACATCACGACGCCGATTCTCTTCCAGGCGCTTCGGCCACCGAGAGCGTCACGGTCCGTATTTCTGGTGCAGCGCGAGGTTGCAGCGCGCATGGCGGCGCCTCCGGGAGCCGATGACTACGGCGCTCTGTCCGTGAATATTCAGGCGCTCGCGGACGTCGAGCTGCTCTTTCGCATCCCTTCCGGCGCATTCAATCCGCCACCGCGTGTGGACAGCGCCGTGGTGCGCGTCACGCCGCGCGCGGCGCCAGTCGTCGCACCGGGAATGGAGGAACCGTTCCGGATATTCGTGCAGGCGTCGTTCGCGCTGCGTCGCAAGCAGATGCGGCGCGTGGTGCGCACGGTCGCCGCGCGCAGTGCGCAGGACGCCGAGGCGGCGCTAGCGGAGTCGGGAATAGATCCGGCTGCGCGCCCCGAAACGCTTAGCGCCGAGCAGTTCCATTCGCTTGGGGTCGCCCTGTCGCTCTGGTAGAGCGTTACTCGCGGTTCGACAGCGCGAATGACAGCCGCTCGAGCTCCATTGCCATGTTGACGGCGTTGAGTGTCACTTTCGAAGGCACGTGCAGCTGGATCGGCGCGAAGCTCATGATGCCAATCACGCCTGCCGCGATTACCTGATCGACCACCCGTTGCGCGGCGTCCGCGGGCACCGCGATCACGGCGATGTCGACCGGACGCTCGCGATTGTCCTGGGCGAGGTCATCGATGGCGCGAACGGTCAGTCCATGGATCTCGCGTCCGATTTTCGCGCGATCGGAGTCGTAGAGTCCGACCACACTGAATCCGCGCTGCGAAAAACCCTCGTACTGTGCGAGCGCGGCGCCGATCTTCCCCACGCCGACGATGATGATGCGCCAATCGTGGTCGAGGCCGAGGATGCCGCGCATGCGTTGCGTGAGCTCGTCCACTGGATATCCGAGACCGCGCTTGCCGAACGAGCCAAAGAACGAGAGATCCTTTCGCACTTGCGCGGATGTGGTTCCACCGCGCGCGGCCAGCTCATCGCTGGATACGGTCGTGAGTCCCGCCTCCTCGAATTCTTCCAGAAATCGAAGATAGAGCGACAGACGTCGAACGGTAGAATCGGCTATTCTCTTCAAGGGATCGGTGGCTTGTGAATTGATTCACAAGATAGAGCGCTCCCCGGAAACAGTCCAGCAGAACGCTGGCTCGCCCGGCGCCTGAGCCGTTATCTTCTGTGTACACATGCCAGTACACGTTTCTTCAGAGATCGGCCGGCTGCGCTCGGTGCTCGTGCACCTGCCCGGACCGGAGCTCCTCGCTGTCACGCCGGATACGCGCGAGGACTACCTCTACGACGACATCATCGACCTGGAGAACGCGCAAAAGGAGCATCGCCGGCTCGTTGCGATACTCGAGCGCTTCACCACGGTGCTGTCCGTTCGCGATCTCCTCGGCGACGTCGTCTCGATTCCCGCCGCCCGCGATCTGCTCGTTCGCGAAACGCTGGACATCGTGCCGTCCGGTCCACTCGCGAGCCGCATCGAGGTGCGCAGCGCGCAGGAGTTGGTGGAGATGCTCATTGAGGGCGAGGAAGAGGAGCCGGGCCCGCTCGCTCGCTCCCTGAACGAGGGCGGCTACCTGCTGCCACCGCTCCCGAATCTCTTCTTCACCCGCGACACCGCGATGGTCGTGGGAGACCACGTGATGATCGGCTCGATGCGTTACGCGGTGCGCTGGTCCGAAGAGTTGATCATGAAGCTGCTCTTTCTCCACCACCCGCTGTTGGAGAACAAGGGAATTCTCTACGACGGAGCGGCCGAGCGGCGGCACAACTACACGCTGGAGGGGGGCGACGTACACCCGTTGCGCCATGACACCGTGATCATGGGCTTCAGTGAGCGCTCGAGCCCTGCCGCGATCGACTTTCTAACCGAGAAGCTGTTCGAGCAGACCGCGATCTCGCACGTCATCGTCGTCGTGATGCCGAAGGAGAACACGGCCATCCATCTCGACATGATTTTCACGCAGCTCGATCGCGATCTGTGCGCGGTGTATCCGCCGCACTTCATCGGGCCGGAGCGTTTACCGATTCTCTATCGCAAGAAGGGGAATGAGCACATGCAGGAGATGCCGAATGTGTTCGCGGCGCTCGAGCATGTTGGGCTCAAGATGACGCCGGTGTTCTGCGGCGGCACGCGGCGCTCGGTGCAGGAGCGCGAGCAGTGGGCGAGCGGGTGCAACTTCGTGGCGATGCGGCCGGGCGTGATCCTCTCGTACTCGCGCAACGAGGCCACGATCGAGGAGATGGGGAAGCATGGATTTCGAGTCGTCTCGTCAGTTGACTTCCTCACCGGCGACGAGCGTGTGAAGGAGGGCGAACGCGCCGTGATCACGTTCGAGGGATCCGAGCTGGTGCGTGCCGGCGGAGGGCCGCGATGCATGACGCTTCCGGTCCATCGCGAGGACCCGTGGGATTGAGCGGGTTGGGCATCGTCGCGCGTCCGGCGGAGACACGCCTCACCGAGCGTGCGCTGGCGTTCCTCGCGACAGGTCCGTCTGATGCGACGGCTCTCATCGAGCACGTCTGCCAAATGCCGGGAGCGCCGCGCGTGGTCGCCGAGCAGATGGCGCTCGCGCTATTCGCGGAGCGCCCGGAGTTCGTGCGTTCGGTAGACGGGCGCTGGTCGCTCGCGCCGGAGCCGCCCGTGCATACCTCGACGGTCGCCGAGCCGCATCCCGTCTACGACGCGAGCACGGGGCGTGACGAGCTGGCGTCGCTCTCTTACGTTGTAGTGGACGTGGAGACGACCGGCACGAGTCCCTGGAGTGGCGACCGCATCACGGAGATCGCCGCCATCGTGGTGCGCGATGGCGTGGTCGCCGAGCGCTTCGAGACGCTGGTGAATCCCGAGCGGCCGATTCCTCCGATGATCACCGCGCTCACCCAGATCAATTGGGAGATGGTGAAGGACGCGCCGCGATTCCGCGACATCTGCGAGACGCTGGTAGCTGTTCTCGCGGGTCACGTGTTCGTCGCGCACAACGCGGACTTCGACTGGCGCTTCGTGAGCTCGGAGGTACAGCGCGCCACGGGCCAGCGGTTGTCAGGTCGCAAGCTATGCACCGTGCGTCTCGCGAGGCGCGTGCTGCCGCAGCTGCGCAGTCGCCGCCTGGACAGCGTGGCGAACTATTACGGCGTCGAGATCCTCGCGCGGCATCGCGCTGCGGGTGACGCGGTGGCGACTGCGCACGTGTTGCTTCGATTGCTCGACGAAGCGCGCGACCGCGATTGCCGGTGCTGGAACGATCTCCAACGGCTGCTCGGCGCGCGCGAGGATCGAGCTCCGCGTCCACGGCGTCCGAGCGCCATGCCGCGCCCGGTGGACAAGGACACGACCGCGTGAGCGCGCCCCAGCCGCTCGTGGACTCGCGAATGCTGGGCGGGTGGAGAATTCACGCGCTCCAGGCTGGCGGGCAAAAGCTGGATGGCGGTGCGATGTTCGGCGTCGTGCCAAAGCCGCTTTGGGAGCGCCGCATTCCGGCCGACGATCGCAACCGCATTCCGCTCGGCATGCGATGCCTGTTGATCGAGCACGACGATGGCCTGGTGCTCATCGACTGCGGGGCTGGGAACAAGGAGAACGCGCGCTTCATCGATATCTACGGAATCGAAAATCAGGGCGCGGCGGGCCGGACGGCGCTCGAGGATGCGCTGGCCCAATTGGGGCATAGTCCCGAGGACGTCGCAATCGTCATCGACTCGCATCTGCACTTCGATCATGGCGGCGGGAACACGTATCGAAACGAGGGCGGAGAGATCGTCCCGACTTTTCCGAACGCGCGATACATCATGCAGCGCGGCGAGTTCGACTACGCTTCGCACACGAACGAGCGAACGGCGGCGAGCTACTTCCCGCACAATTTCGCGCCGGTCGCGGCCGCATCGCTGATAGACTTCGTGGAGGGTGAGAAGGAGGTCGCATCTGGCATCCGCGTGCTGCCCACGCCAGGGCACGTGCCGTTCCACCAGGGCGTGCTGTTGGAGTCAAAGGGCGAGAAGGCGTTCTACCTCGCCGATCTGGTGCCTACGGCGGCGCATCTGCCGCTGCCCTGGATCATGGGCTACGACGTGGAGCCGCTGGTGACTCTCGAGACGAAGCGGAGGGTTCTGGCTCGAGCGCTCGAGGAGGACTGGTTGCTGATCTTCGAGCACGACGCAACGCACGCATGGGGGAGGGTGGCGAACGACGGCAAGTCGTACTCGTTGGCGATTTGAGTTTGGGGCGCGAGGGCTGGGGCGGGGGAGGGTCGGGTGCGCCGACGCGCATCACGATGCGGAGAGCGAGCCCCAGCCATAAGCTGTGAGCCGATGGCCGTGAGATGTGAGCTTGCTCCCAGACGAATCCGGTAACGGCTCCCAGCTCGATGCTCTAGACTCACTGGCTTGTGGCTTGGGCCCGCTGTACCCCTCGCGATGCCCGCACGCCTCTGAAACACCGTGCTTCTCGCGTCTTGACTTGGTCCAATGCTCGACTAAGTTACGCACTGACAACAACGTAAGTAGAGCGAGTGCTTCGCTCTCACCCTCCGGCCCTCACGCTCGCGCGAGGTGTGCTGCAGGAGTTCCAGTGTTCGATCGGCGCCCGCCTAGCGGGTGCCCATCGTGCGTCGCGGACTCCGGAGTGGTGTCCGCGATTTTTTTGTGTCCTTGTCGGAGGCATCGCCCATTCAGGATAGCACCAAGCGCGTCCGCGTGAACCGCCAGATTCGCATTAGCCCATTGCGCGTAATTGCGCCCGACGGCAGTCAGCTGGGAATCCTCGAGCTGGATACAGCGCTTGCGCAGGCAGAAGCACAGGGGTTGGACCTGGTGGAGGTCGCACCGCTCGCTCGGCCGCCCGTCGTCCGGATCATGGATTACGGCAAGTTCAAGTTCGAGCAGGCCAAGATGGCGCGCGTCGCGAAAAAGAAGCAGCACGTCATTCACCTGAAAGAGGTGAAGTACCGGCCGGGAATCGACGATCACGACTTCGACACGAAGACGCGGCACGCGCGGCGATTCCTGGAAGAGGGCAACAAGGTGAAGGTGACAATGATGTTCCGCGGCCGTCAGGTCGCGCATCCGGAGTTGGGCAAGGATGTGCTCGACCGGGTGTCCGGCGATCTCTCCGACATCGGCAAAGTCGAAACGGAAGCGAAGCTGGAAGGGAAGAACATGACAATGATTCTGGCGCCGAAGTAGGCCGCCATAGCGAAAGGGATTTCAATGCCGAAGATGAAGACGCACAAGGGCGCCGCGAAGCGCTTCAAATTGACTGCAAGTGGCAAAGTGAAACGCTTCAAGGCGTACAAGAGCCACATCCTGACCAAGAAATCGCCCAAGCGGAAGCGCAACCTCCGTCGCGCGAGTGTGATCGCGACCAAGGGTGATACGAAGCGCATGAAGCGGCTGCTTCAGGCGTAAGGAGACTACCATGCCACGCGTAAAATCCAACGTCGCAAGACTGAAGCGTAAGAAGCAGATCATGAAGGCGGCGCGCGGAGCTTTCGGCGCCCGCTCCAAGCTCTGGAAGGCCGCAAAGGAAAACGTCGAGCGCGGATGGGTGTACGCCTATCGCGATCGTAAGAACAAGAAGCGCGATTTCCGCAAGCTCTGGATCGTTCGCATCAACGCTGCCGCGCATCAGCACGACATGAGCTACAGCGTCTTCATGCACGGTCTCAAGAAGGCCGGCGTCGAAGTGGACCGGAAGATTCTCGCGGACCTCGCGGTTCGTGATCCCGGGGCCTTCACTGTTCTGGCGGAAAAGGCGCGCGCCGCTGTCACCGCCGCCTGAGATTCACGCTCCTCGCACGTAGTTAGGATACAAGGCGGCAGCGCGACATCGTCGCCGCTGCCGCCGTTTAGTTTCTACCCCTCGCACGACTCACTCGATGTCCACCACATCAGCGGATCTGCTCGCGCGGCTCGATGCGTTTCGCGACGCCACGCTCGCCCAACTCGAGGCCGCTGCTTCGCTCGAGGCGCTCGAGGCGGTGAGGACGGCGTCCGTCGGCCGCACGCGCGGCGCGCTGAACGACTTCAAAACGCAGCTACCTCAGCTCCCGGCCCCCGAACGCCCCGCCTTTGGCGCGAAGTTCAACGCCGTGAAGGTCGTGCTCGAGCACGCGATCGAAGAGCGCCACGCAGCGCTCACAGCATCGAGGCCCGCGCCCGCCGCACTCGACCTCTCCATGCCCGCACGCCGCCAATGGCGCGGTGGCAAGCATCCCGTCACACTCGTGATGGAGGAGATCGAGTCGATCTTCCGCGATCTGGGATTCACCATCGCCACCGGCCCCGAGGCCGAGCACGAGTGGTATAACTTCGGCGCGCTGAATTTTCCGCCGCACCATCCCGCGATGGACATGCACGACACGCTCTACCTCGAGGGCGGCGGGCTCCTGCGCACTCACACCTCGCCAGTGCAGATCCGCACCCTCCAGTCGTATCCCCCGCCCATTCGCATCATCGCGCCCGGGAATGTTTTTCGCCGCGACTTCTTCGACGCGTCGCACGCGCCGATGTTCGCGCAAATCGAAGGGATGGCCGTCGACGAGGGGATCTCCTTTGTCGACCTCAAGGCGACGCTCGCCAATTTCGCCAATCGATTCTTCGGCCAGACGATCACGCGATTTCGTCCAAGCTTCTTTCCCTTCACCGAACCGTCGGCCGAGATGGACGTCGCGTGCCGCATATGCAACGGCTCCGGCTGCGCCACCTGCAAACAGACAGGCTGGGTCGAGATACTTGGCTGCGGTATGATGCATCCCAACGTGCTCGAAGCCGCGGGCGTGGACTCCGAGCGCTACTCGGGGTGGGCGTTCGGCATGGGGCCGGGCCGCATGGCTCTGCAGCGCTTCGGCATTCCGGATATCCGCCTCGAATACGATTCCGACATCGCCTTCCTGGAGCAGTTCGCACAGTGAACGCGTCGTACGAGTGGCTGCGCGCGATCGTTCCATTCGACTACACGCCGGCCCAGCTGCGCGATCTCATCACCGCGCGCTGTTGCCCCGTCGACGAGCTCATACCGCTTCGCTCCGACCTCTCCGCGGTGGTCGTGGGACTGGTCGTCGAGGCATCCCGTCATCCCGATTCCGATCATCTCTGGGTGACCAAGGTCGACGCCGGTAAAGGCGAGCTGCTCGACGTCGTCTGCGGCGCGCCCAACGTTCGGGCGGGGAAGAAGTATCCGTTCGCGCCCGCCGGCTCGACGATTCCCGGCGGTCTCAAGCTCGAAAAGCGAAAGATTCGCGGCGCGACATCCAACGGCATGCTGCTCTCCGCCCGCGAGCTCGCGCTCGGCGAAGATCACGAAGGCATCCTCGAGCTCGACACGAAGCTCCCACCCGGCGCGCCGTTCATGGATGCGATGCCGGTGGGCGACACACGAATCGTCATCGACGTTACGCCGAATCGGCCCGATCTCCTGTCGCATCTCGGCGTGGCGCGAGAGATCGCCGCCGCGAACGGAGGGCGAGTGCAACTCCCCGCCGTGGCGGGCGCCACAGCGCAGCTGCCGGCGATCGTGCGCGGCGGGAACGATGGAGTGGCGGGCAGCATTCGCGTCCGTCTCGACGATGCTGCGGGATGCCCGCGGTACGCCGGCGTTCTGATTCGCGGCGTGACCGTGGCGCCGAGCCCGAGCTGGCTCGCCGAGCGAATTACGGCGGTGGGCAGCCGCTCGATCAACAACGTTGTCGACGTCACGAACTACATGTTGCACGAAGTGGGGCAGCCGATGCACGCCTTCGACGCGTCGCTGCTCGCGGGCGCGACGATCGTCGTTCGCCGCGCGCGCGCCGGCGAGACGATTCGCACGCTCGACGGTGTCGAGCGCAAGCTCGACGAATCGATGACCGTAATCGCGGACGGCGATCGCGCGCAGGCCGTGGCTGGCGTGATGGGCGGCAGCACGAGCGAGGTGAGCGACGCTACGCGCGATATTTTCCTGGAAGTTGCGTACTTCGATCCGCCCTCGGTGCGCCGAACGCGTCGCGCGCTCCAGCTCTCCACGGACGCGAGCTATCGCTACGAGCGCGGCATCGATCACGGGAATATCCCAGCCGCACTCGCGCGCGCCGCGCAGCTGCTGATCGCGGTAGCGGGCGGCGCCATCGACGGAGCGCCGATCGACTTGTATCCGGCGCCGATTGCCACGCCAACGATTCCGCTTTCGACGGCCAAGGTTGCGCAACTTCTCGGAGAGTCGATTCCCGGGGCGGAGATCGCGCAGCTATTTCACTCGGTGGGCTTCTCGGCAATTCAATCGAGCATTGGCTTCTCGGCCGTGACGGTCCCCTCATGGCGTCCCGACGTAACACAGCCCGTGGATCTCGTTGAGGAGATCGCACGGCTGCGCGGCTACGACTCCTTTTCGAACGAGCTACGCCCCTTTCGGAACGGCACCGTGCCGGACTCGCAACTCGC
>JANWLO010000115.1 GCA_025450815.1 Gemmatimonadaceae bacterium | reverse complement strand
GGGCGGGTTGGCGTGGGGCGGGCCGAGCGACCCCCCCCCCCCCCCGGCCCGGGGCGGGCGCGCCTGCACGGGGCTGTGGGCGAGAGCCTCGGCGATCGCGAAGCACACGCGCACGAGGTAATGCTGGCGACGGCCGAGGGGTTGCTTGCGGAGCTGCTGGCGCTCGACTGTGCGGGGCGCGACCGCGCGATCGATCTATTGGCGGTGGATGCGATGGTCACCTACGCGTTCGAGGCCGCGTGCGAGTCGCCAGGCACGTTGCGCGCGTGCGCTACGGACGCCATGGGGGCTATCGCTGCGCTCGCGACGGCTACGTTGCGCTCATGAGCACAAGTCTGCTCAGTGGACGATTCGGCCTGGCGATACTCATCGACCCGGATCGCAGCTCCGCCGCGGGCGCGGAGGAGCTGGTGCGGCGCGCTGCCGGTGAGGGCGCGGTTCTCGTGCTATTGGGCAACAGCTTCGGACCAGCCGGTGAGGGTGGTGAGCTCGCGGCGCGGCTCAAGCGTGCGGCGCCTGAGCTCCCGCTCGTGCAGTTTCCGGCGATGGCATCGCAGCTCAACGCGGACGTCGATGCTGTGTTGCTGTTGTCGCTCGTGTCGGGGCGCAACGCACAATACCTCATTGAGGAGCACGTGCGCGCGGTACCGTTCTTCGAGCGGCATCCGCACGTTCAGGCGATCAGCACCGCGTATTGCCTCGTGGATGGCGGGCACGTGACGTCGGTGGAATCGGTGAGCCAGACGCGCCCGCTCCCCGCGGACAAGCCGGAGGTGGCTGCTGCGCACTTGCGGGCGGCGGCGCTCATCGGAATGCACGCGGCGTATCTCGATGCGGGGAGCGGTGCATCTCGCGCGATTGCGCCCGCGATCGTGCGAGCGGCGCGCGCTGCGTGGGCGGGGCCGTTGTTGGTCGGTGGCGGGATTCGTAGCGCCGACTCTGTGCGCACCGCGCGCGAAGCTGGCGCGGACCTCGTGGTCGTAGGCGGCGCGTTGGAGGAGGGCGGCACACGCGTGGTGCGAGATCTCGCGATGGCGGCACGCGCATGATCGACATCCACACGCATTTGCTACCGGGAGTCGACGACGGCTCGCCTTCGGTGGAAGTATCGGTACCCGTGCTCGAGCGGTTCCGCCAGGATGGCGTGACGGTTCTCGTGTGCACGCCGCACCTGCGCGCGACAGAGGCAGCGCGCGCGCCCATCGATCGGCATCGCGCGATCCTCGCGGAGCTCGTGAAGCAGGCGCCGCCGGTGCCCGAGCTCGTGCTCGGATGGGAGATCATGCTCGACGCGCCGGGCGCGGATCTCCGAGCGCCGCATCTGCACCTGGGCGACTCGGGCGCGGCGCTCGTCGAGTTTCCGCGCATGAGCGTGCCGCCCGGCGCCACCCAGGAGATTCTGCGCATCCGCATGACCGGTGTCACGCCGGTGATCGCGCATCCGGAACGCTATCATCAGTGCACGCCGCAGCTCGTGCACGAATGGCGAAGCGTAGGGGCGGTCATCCAGATGGACGCGGTGATGGTGTTCGGCAACGCGCCGATGTCGCGCCTCGCGCGCAAGCTGCTCGAGGAAGGGCTGGTGGATTGCATTGCGAGCGATACGCACGCCGACCAGCGCAGCCTGCGCGCAGCGCGCGACTGGCTCGAGGCAATCGATGCCCACGAGCAGGCGGAGCTGCTCACGAGCGTGAATGCGCGGCGCCTTCTCAATCGCGAGGCCGTGCTACCCGTGTCACCGATTCCCGTGACCGATCGCGGAATGCTCACGAAGCTGCGCTCCCTCTTCATGAATCGCTCATGACCCATGGCATCGTCCAGGCGCTGCACGACCTCGCGGACACGGCGCGCGCGTCGGCAGCGGCGCTCGAGAAGGACATCGACGGTGCGGCCGAGATGATCAGGACGACGGTGCGAGCAGGCCGCACGCTCTTCTTTTGCGGCAACGGCGGCAGCGCAGCTGACGCGCAGCATCTCGCGACGGAGTACGTCGTGCGCTACCTGCGCGCACGCCGCGCCGTGGCGGCGATTGCCCTCACCACGGACAGCTCGTTGCTCACAGCCGCGGCGAATGATCTGGGTTTCGAGCATGTGTTCGCGCGCCAGGTGGATGCGCTCGCTCGTCCGGGAGACTTGCTGATCGTCCACTCCACCAGCGGTGACTCCCCCAACCTGCTGCGCGCGGCGGAGAGCGCCCGGCGCGCGGGCGCGCGCGTGCTGGCATTTTCGGCGCGCGGCGGGGGCGCGCTGCGCGCGCTGGCCGACCTGAGCGTCGTGATTCCGACAGAGCGCACCGACCGCGCGCAGGAGCTTCACCTCTGCATCGAGCACGCGATCTGCGAGCTCATCGAGAGCGAGCTAGGATCGATCTCAAGGGACTTCGCGCGCTCGTCACCGGCGGCTCACGCGGAGTTGGAGCTGCCACGGCGCTATTGCTCGCAGAGTGTGGGGCGGACGTGGGAATCGGCTACCGAAGCAGGGAGCGCGACGCGGAGGAGGTCGTTCGTCGCATCGCCGACCTCGGAGTACGGGGCTTCGCGCACGCGGCGGATCTCGTAGCCCATGGCGGCACAGACTCGCTCTTCGCGCGAGCGGCTCGCGAGTTTGGAGGGCTGGACATTTTCGTCGGCAACGCCGGGATCTGGCCGGTGGACGACGTTGCCGCTGGCGCGATGGACGATGACCGGTGGGCGAGGACGATGCGCGAGAACGTCGAGACGATGTTCACCACCACGCGCGCGGCAATTCGTGCGATGTCGGATCATGGGCGCATCGTGCTCGTGTCGAGTACGGCGGGGCAACGGGGCGAGGCCGGGCATTCGGACTACGCGGCGTCAAAGGGCGCAATGATCTCCTTCATCAAGTCGATCGCGATCGAGCTCGCACCGCGCGACATCATCGCCAACTGCGTCGCGCCAGGATGGATCGACACCGAGATGTGCGAGCTGCCGTTCGCGGGCGAGGGGCGCGGACGCATCGAGCGATCGATTCCGCTTGGGCGCGTCGCCAGCCCGCGGGACATCGCCGGCCCGATCGTCTTCCTGTGCTCAGCGCTCGCGCGTCACATCACGGGCGAGGTGCTGAATGTGAATGGCGGGAGCGTGCTGTGTGGATGACTCGTGTGCGGATGGCATCGAGAACGTCGGCGAGATGCACAGGTGCGTGAAGGTAACGGGCTGAAGAGCGCGGTAGGGACCGTCGAACGACTGCACCCGCCGCCGCCTGTACTCGAGATTGCGCACACGCTCACTAGTGCCGGATATGAGAGCTGGTGCGTGGGTGGCGCCGTGCGCGACGCGCTGCTTGGCCACACCAATCTGGATTGGGACTTGGCGACGTCGGCCACGCCGGCGCAGGTGCAGCGACTCTTCCGGCGCACGATTCCAGTCGGTGTCGAATTCGGAACCGTGGGTGTGCTGGATGATGCCGGCACGATGCACGAGGTCACCACGTTCCGCCGCGACGTGCAGACTGACGGCCGGCACGCGGTCGTGGAGTTCGGCGCGAGCCTCGAAGAGGATCTGGCGCGGCGCGATTTCACGATCAATTCAATTGCGTACTCGCCTGGCACGCGCGAGCTCCGCGACCCGTTTGACGGGCGCGGGGACCTGGCGCGCGGAATCATTCGCGCGGTCGGCGATCCGCAGGCTCGGCTGCGCGAGGACCGGCTGCGCGCGCTCCGGGCCATGCGATTCGCAGCTCGCTTCGAGTTCGAGATCGAGCCAGACAGCTGGCGCGCGATCCAGGACTCGGCGCCGCACCTCGGCCGCCTGTCGATGGAGCGGGTGCAGCAGGAGATAGAGAAGACGATGGCGCAGGTGGAGCGTCCGGGAGTCGCTTTCCGGATGTGGCGGGAGAGCGGCGCGCTCGCGGTGCTCGCGCCCGCGCTGGCGGACATCAGCGACCTCGCCCTGGCGACGCTCGACCGCTTGCCTCGTGCGACTCGTCCGGAGAATGCGAGGCGGACGACGAACCGCCTGACGGCGCTACTCGTCGACACGCCGCCGGCGGTAGCGCGCGCAACGCTGCGAGAGCTGCGCTTCTCGAACGATCGCGCGCGGTGGACCGGCGACATGGTGGAGCGGTGGCGCGAGGTGGGGGCGGCTGTCCGAGACGCGCTTTCGCGAGCAGAAGGTCCGAGCGATGCGACGGTTCGTCGATGGGTTGCGACTATCGGCCGAACGCGGGTGGACGCGCTGTTGCGCGTTGCCGATGCGCGATTTGGAGCAGAGCGCGCATCGGGAGCGGGAAACGTTTCGGAAGCCTCCATGCGTTCGTTGTATCGACGGGCGATTCGGATCTCGCTCCGCGATCCTGTCGACATGGGCGACCTCGCAGTTGATGGCGCGGATCTCATGAAGGCGGGCATCCCTGCGGGTCCGCGCGTCGGTGCGCTGCTTCGCGCGCTGCTCGATTGGGTGCTCGACGATCCGGCTCGCAATACGCACGATCGGCTGCTCGCGCGCACACGCGAGCTCGCTGGCGGCCCGACCAACTCGTAGCGGAGTCCCCGATATGTGGTTTCGCGGGCGGCAACCCGAGACATCAGTGTGGAAGCGATTCAGGACGGCAGCCGATGGATTCGTCTTCAGCAAGGAGGACGATTACTACAGCGCGCACGTGGTGGCGCACGCGGAGCGTATCGTCGATCTCTTTCTCACGCTCACCGAGCAGCTGCCGCCAGCCGTGGACGTGGCACTCTTCGATGTTCGGGGATCGCGGAAGTGGCGGGGCGAGCGATTGGCGCTCCCCGATGTGCGCGACGCGCTCACGCGAATCAGGGCGCTTCTCGCTGCGGCGGGTGGCGCCGAGATCGCGGTGTACTCCGGCGAGGATCAGCTGACGCTCAACCCGATGCTCGAGATGTTCATCTACGCGCGCACCGATCGATGGCTGTACTTGCTCCAGGGAAAGGGTCTGGAAGAGCGTCGCCTGGTGCGCACGAATAGCTGGAAGCTCTCGCGGCACGAGTTCCAGCCGGCGCCGGAATTGGAGCAGGCGCTGTCGAACATGGCGAATTCGCTTGGTCTCGTTCCCGCGTGACGCACACCCCCGTCATTTACGCGGTGGTGGCTGCAGCGGCGAACGTAGTTGGCGCGCTCGTTGTCGCGCTACGCGCTCGCTGGAGCGCACGCGCTCTCGACGCAATGATCGCGTTCGCCGCCGGATTCATGATCTGCGTGTGCCTCACCGACATCTTTCCCGAGTCGATCGCTCGCTCCGGCGCGCGCGGCGCGATGGCCGCTCTCGCGGGCTATCTGCTGGTGCATCTCACACAGCACATGCTCGCGCCGCATTTTCATTTTGGCGAGGAGACGCACGAGGTCACGGAGCTCGTCAGCATCTCGGCGCTCGCGGGCTTGTTGCTGCACACGTTCGTGGATGGGGTCGCCATCGCCAGCGCATTTCACGTGAGCACGGCGCTCGGCACACTCGTCTTCGTTGCGATCGTATTGCACAAGCTGCCGGAGGGATTCGCGATCGCGAGTCTCTTTCTCGCCGCTGGCGCGGGCCGTGCAAGAGCGGTGCAGGCGGGGCTGGCGCTGGGTCTGTCGACCATGGCGGGCGTTGCGGTTACCGATGCGGCGCCTGCGCTGGACGCGATCGGGCTCGGACTTTCAGCGGGGGTCACCCTCTACGTGGCGGCATCGAACCTGGTTCCGGAATTTCAGGGGAAGCATGACTGGCGTCCGCAGCTCGCTTTCGTCGCGGGCTGCGTGCTCTACTTCGGATCGCGCATGATCGTGGGCGTCTGAGCGTGGCGCAGAAGGGAATGCGCGGACGGCAGAGTGGAGGCGGGACCACGCCGTCGCTGTTCACGCCTCCCGTATCATCGCAGCCCCTCGCCGCGCGCATGCGTCCGCGAACGCTCGACGAGTTCGTGGGACAGGAGCACTTGCTGGCGCCCGGGATGGCGCTTCGCGAGTCGGTCGAGCGCGGCAAGGTGTCATCGATGCTCTTCTGGGGACCGCCGGGAAGCGGGAAGACGACGCTGGCGCTGCTCGTCGCCAACTACACGGAGCGCGAATTCGTCCCGTTCTCGGCCGTCACCGAGGGCGTTCCGCGTGTGCGCGAGATCATTGCGGCGGCGGAGGAGCGTCTCGCGATGAGCGGGCGCGGCACGGTGCTGTTCGTCGACGAGATTCATCGACTGAACCGCGCGCAGCAGGACGCGTTCCTGCCGCACGTCGAGCGCGGGACGGTGACGCTCATCGGCGCAACTACTGAGAACCCGTCGTTCGAGATCAACGGCGCGCTGCTCTCGCGTACTCGCGTGTTCGTTCTGCGTGCGCTCACGAGTGGCGACATCGTGCGCGTCCTGCGCTCCGCGCTCACCGATCGCGATCGCGGGCTCGGCGCGCAGGAGCTGGCGGTGGATGACGACTCGATCGCCCTTATCGCGGAGGAGGCCGATGGCGATGCGCGGCGCGCGCTCACGGTGCTCGATGCCGCGGCGTCGCACGTCGGCGCGCGCGGCCACGTCACCGTGCCGATCGCGCGCGACGCGCTTCAGCTCCGCTTCGCGCACCACGACAAGTCGGGAGAAGAGCACTACAACCTTCTCTCAGCGTACCACAAGTCGCTGCGCGGCTCGGATCCCCAGGGTGCGCTCTACTGGATGGCGCGCATGATCGAGGGGGGCGAGGATCCGATGACCATCTTTCGGCGCGCGATCGCGATGGCGGCGGAGGACGTGGGCCTGGCCGACCCGAACGCTCTGCCATTCGCCGTGGCCGCGCGCGACGCGTATCACATGCTCGGCGCGCCGGAAGGGTATTTGCCGCTGGCCGAGATGACGATCTATCTCGCGACGGCGCCAAAGTCGAATAGCGCGAAGGAGGCGTTGTCCGCCGCGCTCGCCGCCGCGCGCGAGTCGCCCGCAGAGGGGGTGCCGCTGCACATCCGCAATGCGCCCACGGCGCTCATGAAGGAACTGGGTTATCACAAAGGGTACCAGTACGCGCACGATGCCGACGACGCGTACATTCCGCAGGAGTATCTTCCGGAGAAGCTGCGCGGAACGGTGCTTTACGAGCCCGGGCGATTCGGCTTCGAGAAGGAGATCGCGAAGCGGCTCGCGTGGTGGGCGGATCTGAGAAAGAAGGCAGAAGGCGAGGAAGTGGCAGGGGACTCGTGATCACATATTTGGAGATGTCATGCGCATCAGGGGTGCACTCATTGCTTTCGTGGTACTCGCGGCCGCTTCGTGTGGGGGGCTCAGGAAAGGTGACTTCAAGGAGCCGGTGGTCACCTTCAGAAACGTTCGAGTGGAAGGAATCGGGCTCGACGGAGGAACGCTCGACATCGTGCTGAGTGTTTTCAATCCGAACGGTTATCGTCTCGATGCGTCGCGCATGACGTACAAGCTCTTCGTCGACACTCTCGCACTCGGGTCCGGGGCGATGGACAAGCATTTCTCGGTGCCGAGCAGAGATTCGGCAGAGGTGGAGCTCCCGCTGCACCTCAGCTGGAACGGGGTGAACGTCGCCGGGAGACGGCTGCTCCACGACGGAGCCGTACCCTACCGCGTGACCGGCGATCTAACCGTCGGCTCCGGCGTCGGTGATTTTACGATCCGCTACGATCGCGCAGGACACTTCAATTCGCTCACCGGCGCATCGCGCTGATGTTCACTTAGGCACAGGAGCGATCCCATCTCGCGAAATTCCATCGATCTTCACCCACCAGCAGAGCGCGCCATTCTCGTTGGAGCGCCAATCAAGTCATCTCGCGCCCGGCATCAGCTGGGCGAGCATCTCGAGGAGCTCGCGGAGCTCGCCGACACCGCGGGGGCGACAGTCGTCGGTGAGGTCACACAGATGCTCGACCGCCCGCACCCGGGTACCTACCTCGGAAAGGGGAAGATCGAGGAGCTTCGCACCGCCATCGCGGACAAGCAGGCGACGGTCATCATTTTCGACGATGAGCTCTCTCCCGCGCAGGGGCGCAATGTGGAGGATGCCCTCGGAACGCGCGTCGTCGACCGCGCCGAGCTGATTCTCGATATCTTCGCGACGCGCGCGCGAACGAGCGAGGCAAAAATGCAGGTGGAGCTCGCGCAGCTCGAATACACACTGCCGCGGCTGACGCGCATGTGGACGCACCTCGAGAAATTCCGCGGCGGCATCGGCATGCGGGGCCCTGGGGAAACGCAGCTCGAAACTGATCGGCGGCTGATCAACAATCGCATCAAGTTGCTCAAGGAGCGGCTCATCGACGTGTTGCGCGCGCGCGTGGTGCAGCGCCAGTCGCGGCGCAACGAGTTTCGCGTGTCGCTCGTCGGCTACACCAACGCCGGCAAATCATCAGTGCTGCGCGCGCTCGCCAACGACCCTCAGGTGTTCGTGGAGGATCGGCTGTTCGCGACGCTCGATCCGCTAACGCGCGAGGTCAAGCTCGGCGAGCATCAGAAGGCGCTCGTCACCGATACAGTGGGTTTCATCCGCAAGCTGCCTCACCACCTTGTGGCTTCCTTTCGCGCAACGCTGGAAGAGGTCGCCGAATCGGATCTGCTCCTGCACGTGATCGACGCGAGCCGGCCGACGTGGGAGGATCAGCTCCACGTGGTCGACCAGGTGCTTGGCGAGCTCGGAGCTGGGGAAACGCCGGTGCTGCAGGTCTTCAACAAGATCGACCGGCTCGAGCACGACGAGCTGCTTTCGCTGCAGGAGCGAGTGCGCGATTCGCTGCCGGAGTCGATCTTCGTCTCGGCGCTCGCGGAGGATGGGCTCGAGCCTCTGCGGCGCGCGCTGGTCTCGCGCGTGCGCACACTGCGTCCGGTGGCCGAGGTGCGGATTTCGGCGGGCGATGGGCGACTGCTCGCCGAGCTTCACCGCGAGGGCGAAGTGATCGATCAGCGGAGCGAGGACTCGGTGCTCGTGCTGCACGTGCGGGCGACTCAGGCCTTGATCGGTCGCCTGCGCCAGGGCGGCGCGACGGTCAGCTAGATCCGAACCGCCGGCAGTCCGCCGATATCGGGCGGCGTGTAGCTCGGGCCGCGACGGTGCAAGGGTTTTTGGCGAACAGGCACGGGCGCCGATTCGGCCACCAGGCGCTGTTCCCAGATCGCTCGCGCCATCGTGATCACACCGGGCGGGCACATGGCCACGCACGCGCCGCAACGCGTGCACTGGGTCGGGTCGACCATGACCTCGGGAATCTCGCCGCCGGTGAACGAGAGCGCGCGTTCGGGGCAACCATGAATGCACTTGCCGCAGTGCGTACACCCCTCGCCGACAACGGGGAGCACGGTGCAGTCGAAGCAACGGCTGGCTTCGCGCACGATTTCCTGCACGTCGCGAAGCGCGCTGCTCGAGAACGGGTCGGCGGGCGGCGCCGACGACGCGGCGACGTCGATTCGCCGCGCGGCGATTGCGCGCGCGGCGCGCTCGCCGTCCCAGTCCTCAACTTCGATCCAAGCGGAGCTCACTATGGTGCGGACGATCGTTCGCGTGAGCGCAGCGTGGATCAGCCATGCGGCTCTCTTGCCATCTGCGACCGCGTGCGCAATCGACCGGTGACCGAACGCACAGGCGCCGCCCGCCCACACGCCGCGCAGCGATGTTTGCAGGGTCGAAGGGTCGACGCTGATGAATCCGTGCTCGTCGTGCCGGAGCTCCGCGCCGAACTGGCGCGCGGGAATGCGCGGCGGCGCAGTGACGAGAGAATCACAGGCGAGCACCTTCGCGATGCCGTCTGTCGCGTTGACTATCTCGACACCCGTGAGCGCACCCTGGTCATCGGTGAGATAACGGCGCGCGCGCCAGCCGCCGTGCAGCAGTACGCCGTCCTGCAGCGCCGCGGCTAGCGACGCGGGGCGCGCGGAAGTCGACTCCAGCGGTTCCGATAGTACCGCGTGCGCGGTCGCCACGCTGCGCGCCTCCTCGCTTCGCGGGCGCCGGAGAGCCACGCGCGCGGCGTCCAGCGCGAGATCGCCGTCGCCAACGACCACGACGCGTCCGCTGAGTGGCGAGTGCCGGGACAGCACCGCCATCGCGTCGACGACACGCGGATGCGCCGGCTGATCCGGGAAAAGATCCCACGCGGGCATCGACGCGCCAGTCGCAAGAAAGATCGCATCGAACTCCGTCGCCAACATCGCGCGCAGAGTCTCGATGCCCATCACGGGCGAGGTCGCGGCGAACTGCGCGTGCGACGCCAGTATCGCCGCGCACTCCGCGCGCGCGCTCGCGACCGGGAATCGGAATGCCGGAATCGCGCCGGTGAGAATGCCGCCCGGCTCGCCCCGCTCGTCGAAGATCGTGCATTCGTGGCCGAGCAGCGCGAGATCGTGTGCGCAGCCCATGCCGGCCGCGCCGCCGCCGATCACCGCGACGCGCTTTCCCGAGCGTTGCGCATGCGGTGCGCTATCGGGTGTCTGCCCGACGAGCGCGGCCACTGAGCGCGCATCGTGCGCGCTCGTGCACGGCTCCGGCGAAGCGAGCGTGGATGGCGTGGAGAAGCCGCTGGCGTACGCCTCGAGCGCTGCGATCGCCACTGGCGCGCCGAAGGATCGGCGGTGGCAAGCGGTCTCGCAGGGCGCGTGACAGCCGTGACCGCACGCGCTCGCGAACGGATTCGGGCCTCGGGCGAGCAGAAAGGCGCGCGGATGGTCGCCAGCCAGCAGCGCGCTCGCGATGGCGGACGCGTCGACGCCGAGCGGGCACCCATTGTGCGAACAGGGAACGAGCGCTGGAAGCGCGCTGGCGGCCAGCGGAAGGGGATAGCGTTTCGCTTGATCGCTCAATTTGCTTCCGTTAAGTTCACCTGCATTGCGTGTGTCCGTCGCCGGGCGCGGGCCGTGAAGCGTGAGCGCGGCGCTCAATCATTAGACTGCCGACTCCCCGGCCAGGTTACCGGCGCCGCGCGGGGGCGTCCTTCGGACATTCCGACCTCACTCCAAAATCAAGAGTCTGTGAGCACTTTCAAATCGCTGTCGGGCAAAATCGACCGCCGCGAGCTGGTGTGCGGCGTGATGGGACTCGGCTACGTCGGGTTACCGCTCGCGGTGGAGATGGCCAACGCGGGGCTCAAGGTGATCGGGTTCGAAGTTTCCGAGCGCGTGGCTGCGCTCGTGAACTCCGGCGAGAGCCACATCAAGGACGTCCAGGGCGCGGATGTGGCCGCCCTGCGCCGCTCCGGCAAGCTCGAAGCGACCACCGACATGGCGCGCTTGGGTGAGTGCGACGTGATTTCCGTGTGTGTGCCGACACCGCTCGGGAAGACGAAGGATCCCGACATGTCCTTCATCGTCGCAGCGACGGAGGGCATCGTCGAGCGGCTTCGTCCCGGGCAGCTCGTCGTGCTCGAATCGACAACGTATCCGGGCACTACGCGCGAGCTGATGCTCCCGCGCTTCGAATCTGGCGGGCTCACTGTGGGCGAGGACTTCTTCCTCTGTTTCTCTCCCGAGCGCGTCGATCCAGGCAACCCGACGTGGCACACTCGCAATACGCCAAAGGTGCTGGGCGGCGTCACCGCGAAGTGCACGGAGCTCGGCGGCCGCGTCTACGAGCTCTTCATCGATCAAGTCGTAGAGGTTTCCTCGCCCGAGGCGGCGGAGCTCGCGAAGCTGCTCGAGAACACCTTCCGCATGATCAACATCGGGCTCGTGAACGAGATGGCGATGATCTGCGATCGGCTCGGCGTTGACGTGTGGGAAGTGATCGAGGCGGCGGCGACGAAACCGTTCGGATACATGAAGTTCACGCCAGGTCCGGGACTGGGAGGGCACTGCATTCCGCTCGACCCGCACTATCTCGCGTGGAAGATGCGGACGCTGCACTACAAGACGCGGATGATCGAGCTCGCCGGAGAGATCAACACGGAGATGCCCGCGTTCTGGGTCGGGAAGCTGCAGGATGCGCTCAATGATGTCGGCAAGGCACTCAAGGGCTCTCGCGTGCTCGTGCTCGGCGTCGCCTACAAACGGGACATCGACGATCTGCGCGAGTCGCCCGCCCTCGAGATTCTCGACCTGCTTTCGCAGAAGGGCGTCGTTTCGAGCTACCACGATCCGTACGTGCCGGAGATCGTCGCCGATGGTCACACGCCCTCTGGCGCCGTCGGCAAGTCGGTGCCGCTCACGGACAAACTGCTGCGGCAGATGGATGCAGTGATGGTCGTCACCGATCATTCGTCGATCGACTACCAGCGCGTGTGTGATCACGCGCAGCTCGTGATTGACACTCGCAACGCGTGCGCGAAGCACGACGCCACGCATCCGGAGCGCGCGATCGTCGCGCACGCCTGAGCGCGCACCTCGCACATTGGAGCATCACGTGAGCGACGATCGTCCGTTCCGGATCGTGGTGGTGGGATGCGGCCGCATCAGTGAACGTCACATCGATGCGATATCGGCTAACCCTCACTTCGAGCTCGTCGCCGTGTGCGACGAGATGCTCGATCGCGCGCGCGCCACGGGCGAGAAGGCCGAAGTGCCGTTTTTCACGAACTATGCAGAGATGCTCGACTCGGTTCCCGCCGACGTCGCCGCGATCTGCACGCCCAGCGGCATGCATCCGAAGCAGGGAATTCTGGCGGCTGAGCGAAAGTTGCACGTCATCTGCGAGAAGCCGATGGCGACGCGACTCGAGGAGGCGGACGCGCTCGTGCGTGCGTGCGACGACGCGGGGGTACATCTGTTCGTGGTCAAGCAGAATCGGCTCAATCCGTCGATCCAGCTGCTCAAGCGATCCATCGATGCTGGCCGATTCGGGCGCATCTACCTCGCGAACACCACGGTGCGGTGGAATCGCCCGCAATCGTACTACGACATGGCGCCCTGGCGCGGCACGTGGGAGTTCGATGGCGGCGCGTTCATGAATCAGGCGAGCCACTACGTGGATATGATCCAGTGGCTCGTGGGTCAGGTCGAGACGGTGACCGCGAAGACGGCCACGCTCGCGCGGCGCATCGAGAGCGAGGACACCGGCGTCGCGATCCTGCGCTTCCGCAACGGCGCGCTCGGCACGATCGAGGTGACCATGCTCGCGTACCCGCGCAACATGGAAGGCTCGATCACGGTGATCGGCGAGAAGGGTACGGTGAAGGTGGGCGGCACGGCGCTCAATCGCATCGAGCATTGGGAGTTTTCGGAGTACGACGACATCGATCGAGAGGCGGAGCTGCTGCGCGCCGCTCCCAATCCGCTCTCGGTGTACGGCTCAGGACATCGGCCGTACTACGATAACGTCGTGAGTGTTCTGCGCGGCGAGGCCGCCGCTGGCACCGACGGACGGGAGGGGCGGAAGTCGCTCGAGCTGATCCTCGCG
>JANWLO010000114.1 GCA_025450815.1 Gemmatimonadaceae bacterium | reverse complement strand
GCCAACGGCGTGACACTCGCGTACGCATCCGCGTCCTTACTACTACAGTGATGACTCTCCACCCGAGGTAGGCACGTGGGACTGGTCGCGACACTTCTGCCCAGCCCGCACCGGCTCAACCGCGTGCGCACGGCCCTCAGGGACCATTACACAATGGTGCCCTGCAACGACTGGCCCGAGCTCCTTGCCGCCTGCTCGGCCAAACCGGTAACGATCGCGCTCATCGATCTCTTCCCCGCAACTCAGGTGAGCGACACCTTCGACTGGCTGCGCCAGGTGAAGCGCCGCTTTCCATCCGTCACCGTCGTGCTCTACGCGGCCGTGCCACCCGCGCGCCCGCGCGATCTATTCGAGGCGGGACGATTCGGCGTGGATGGTCTCATCGTCGCCGATCAGGACGACGAGCCGCGCCGACTTCTCACCATCATCGAGCAGGCCGAGGCGCGCGGGATCATCGAGCTGCTCCGTCCTGCTGTTGCCGACGTGAAACCGACGGTGCGCGACGCGCTCCTCGTCACGGTCACACGCGCGCACCAGAAGCTCGCGCCGGACTTGCTCGCGCGCATTCTCGGCATTCGGCGCAAAGTATTGTCCGATCGGTTGGTGCAGGCGGGATTTCCGACTGCACAGCGGTTGATAGCGTGGGGACGGCTCGTGGTCGCGGCGAAGATGCTCGAGGACAACGAGCGTACGGCGGACTCGGTTGCGCTCGCGCTCGACTTTCCATCGGGCAGCGCCTTCCGCAACACGTGCCAGCGCTACGTGCACGCGGCGCCGCACCAGATTCGCGCGCGCGGCGGCGCGGCGTACGTGATCGGAGCGCTGCTGCGCCACGTGCAGTCGGCGGACGGGCGGCGACAGACCCTTCCCCGCGTGCACACGCGCGCTCCGAGGCTCGCGGTATGAACGAGAACGAAACGGGCGCGGTATTGGCCGAGGGCGACGAGGCGGAGCAGCGCGGCGATCTACCGGCGGCGACGACGGCGTATCGCCGATTGTCATCCGCCGCGGATCCGTGCGCGGTGGCGCAGGGATTGTTTCGATTGGGACGTGTGGCGTGGCGGCAGGGACGGCTGGACGATGCGCTCGAACTGTACGAGCGCGCGCGCGCCGCGGCGCTGGAGCTGGGCGACGACGATCTTCGCGCCGCGATCGAGAACGGTGTGGGCTCGGTCTATTGCCAGCGCGGGATATTCACGCAAGCGCGCGCGTCGTTCGCGGTGGCGTCGGAGCTCGCGCGCTCGCCGGCGCTGCGCGGGCGCATCCAGATCAACATCGGCGCGCTGGCGATGTTGCACGACGACGCCGATAGTGCGCTCGAGAGCTACGCGCGCGCGGTGGAGATACTCGAGTCGATTCCGGATGACGAGGCGCTCACGCTCGCGCTCCACAACGTCGCGCTCGCGCACATCGAGCAGGAGAGCTGGGACGAGGCGGAGACGGCTCTCGCGCGCTGCCTCGAGATCGCTGGTCGTCGCGGCGATCGCGGCGTGATGGCGAGCGCGATGCTGAATCAGGCGGAGCTGCGCTGCGAGGGCGAGCACTATCCGGAGGCGCTGGAGCGGAGCGAGCGGAGTTTCGTGCTGTTCGGCGATTTGCAGGACGAGGCGGGGCGCGCGGCTGCGCTGCGCGTGCAGGGTGAGATCTACCGCAAGATGCACCAGCTCGAGGAGGCGGAGCCGCGATTGAAGGAAGCGATCCGCATCGCGGGGCGGCTGCAGCTGCTCACGCTCGAGGCGGAGGCGGCGCGCGAGCTCGGGATGGTGAAGGCTGGGCGCGGCGATGTGACGAGCGCCACGAAGTGGCTGCGCCGCGCGCTCGCGCGCTTCTCACTCATGAGCGCGGACGATCAGATGCACGCGATCGAGGAGCAGCTGGCGGCGCTCAAGCCGTGGCGGCCGAGCGGGGAGCAGAAGACGGTGAAGAAGCGGTAAGAGAGTTGCTGTAGCTCACCCGCCTTCAGTCCAGCGGCTGCAGATTCGACACTCTCGCCAGGAATTGTCCGGCCGGATTGTTGTTCTGAATACTGAAGAACGTCAGATAGCCGTACTGATCGTTGTACTCGAGGGAAACTCCGCCATCGAGCACGGCGTAGTCCGCCTCGTTGAAGAGCTCATCGATCGTCGGCCACGTGCGCGGGAAGACAGGTGGCTCGCCGGTCTGAAGATCGATGACGCTGGCTACGGTATCGCTCAGGACGGTGATTCGCACGTTGTAGTTCGTGTTGATCTCCGTCTCGGAGTAGTCGAACACGTACGAGTGGAAGCTGCGCTGCGCCCATTGATCTTCGTGCTGCTGGAGCGCCGCGCGATCGGCCGCGGTCACGGGGCGTGTGGTGTCGCAAGCCACCGCGGCCAACGTCGCCGCCGCAATGAGACTTACAAGAAGCGATCGCATGCGCCCTCCCTGATTGCGCGGGATTGCCGTTAGGGATTCGACATTGAAACACACGCACGGCCGCAGCGCCCCGCTTACGCTCTCCCGAAGGCTTGCGATTCCTAGCCGAGCGCTTCGCCTCCCATCAGCACCGCCATGAGCGCCTTCTGCACGTGCAGCCGGTTCTCCGCCTCATCCCACACCCGGCTCTGCGGACCGTCGATCACGGTCGCCGCCACCTCTTCGCCGCGGTGCGCGGGGAGGCAGTGCAGGAAGATCGCGCTTTTGCTCGCGAGCGACATCAGCGACTGATCTACCTCGAATCCCTCGAAGGCGACTTCGCGCTTCGCCTGCTCCTCCTCCTGCCCCATCGACGCCCACACATCCGTGTTCACCACGTCCGCGCCGCGCACGGCCTCGCGCGGATCGCGCACGACCTTCACGTGCGCGCCGCCCTCGCGCATGAGTATCGCCGCATCTGGATCGTAGCCCGGTGGGCACGCGAGCACGAGCTCAAAACCCAACCGATAGGATGCGTTGATCCAGGAATTCGCCATGTTGTTGCCGTCGCCGATCCAGGCGATCTTCTTCCCCTCCCACGTGCCGAGGTGCTGCTTTACCGTGAGCAGGTCCGCGAGGATCTGGCACGGGTGCAGCAGGTCCGTGAGCCCGTTGATCACGGGGACGGACGCGTACCGCGCGAGCTCCTCCACCTCCGAGTGCGCGAAAGTGCGGATCATGATTCCGTCCACGTAGCGCGAGAGCACGCGCGCGGTGTCGGCGATGGGCTCCCCGCGGCCGAGCTGCACATCGCGCGGCGAGAGAAACAGTGCGTGCCCCCCGAGCTGCCAGGTGCCGACCTCGAACGACACACGCGTTCGCGTGGACGACTTCATGAAGATCATCGCGAGCGACTTGCCGGCGAGCGGCTTGCCCTCGTACTCGCCGCGACGCATGCGGTCGGCGAGCTCGAGGAGCTTGATCAGCTCGGGTTTGGTGAAGTCTGGGATCGCGAGAAAGTCGCGGTGCGGCGCGTCGGGCATGTGTCCTCGGAGAGAGTGCTCGACGCAGAAGTTAACGATGGCGGAATGTGGGGAGCAAGTTTGGACTGAGTGTAGGCCGAGAAGGCCATCCGGGCTTCAGCTACCGGGCGACCCGGCGCTTGTCAGCGCCGCAACCTCCACCTGCGGTAGTCGTTTCAGTCTGCTGATTGCGACGCCCAGTTGTGTGCCGGATCCATCGTCCCCGACCTTGACGTAGTAAACTCCGTCGCCCGATGACAGAGGCTCACCGCCGACGACGGTGCCATTCACGTAAGCAATCGCCAACTGTCGATCTTGAAGGGTGGTCCCTTCCCTGAACCAGAGCGTGATCACGCGCTTGAGAAAATCGTCGTGCTGCGGGCCGGTCCAACTGGAATCATCGTTGAACCACGCGGGTCTCGTTGCGGGCGGAAGTGCGGTCACGTTCTGCTCAGCCGGAAAATGCGTGGAGATCAGGATGCTCATGCACACGGATGTGACGGTGTTCGGCACGTTGAGCTTCCACAGTTTGTTCACGCTGTAGCCGCTCGGCGCGACGACCTGGTTGTAGTTGAAATGGGGCTGGTTGGGCACCGTGAAATTGCCAATGCCGTCCGCGTTGGCAACGCTGACCGTCCCTTTACCGGCAGTTGCGCGAACGTCGGTTACGATGACCTTCACTCCTGTCACAGTCGTGCCATTCAGCGTGCCGATCGATTGCTCGAGCAGGTTCCGGACGTTTGCGGCGAAGGTCCATGTCCGGGCCACGGTGTCTTTGACGAAGCCATGGCTGAGGAAACTCGCGTAGGCTGCCGTGTCTCCCTGGATCACGCTCGCGCGCACGCCGGCTGCCGACCGTGGCCTTGCCGGCTGGCAGGAAATCACGGTGGACGCACGTGCGAGCATGCATGTAAGCGAGAGAAGAACCGGAGGCGAGGCTGCGAGGCGTGCGGTCGATGACGCTCTGGATGAATCGCGGTTCGGATCCGAGTCCGATACAAAGGCGGGAGAATGAGGCCGAGAAGTCCTCTTGGCGCCGTGAACTGATTCCAGGGAATTGGGCGCGCCTCTCGCGGTCTCCACGGCAAAATCCACTTGCGGCAGTGAGGACAGGCGGTTTATCGCGGCAGTCAGAGCAGACACCGAGCCGTCACTCGCGATGCTTACCAGATATCCGCCCTCTCCATCGTCTCCCTGGACGCCTCCCACAATCGTCCCGCCAACGTAGGCGATCGCCAGTTGCCGATCGGCGAGTGTGGTTCCTGATTTGAATACCAGCGAGATGACGCGCTTCATCTGCGATCCATTCCAATTCGAGTCTGCGCTAAACCAACTCGGCTCAGTGTCCGGAGGGCTGATTTGCTCGAAGGCCAAATTGTTTTTCGTGCCAAGCGAATCAATCGACGGAGGCTGTTGACGCAATGTCGTTCTGTCTGATGGATTCACCTGCTGACCTGTCAACAGTGGCAAACGAGATGCGACAGCGACTTGCGGCAACCGACTCAAACGAGCAATAGCCGAGTCGATCTGCACGCCTTGACCACTGTCAGGAATCGAGAGGTGATAGAACCCTTCTCCCATCGATAGCGGAGTGCCGCCAATGAGCGTGCCCCCAACGAATGCCACAGCGAGCTGACGGTCGGCGAGCGTGGCGAAAGACTGAAAGATCACTGTTACTACGCGCGGTACGAATCCTCCCGCACTTAAAGTGTCAAACCACAAAGGTCGCAAACTAGGTGGTGTTATGGCGACACTCTGCTCTGCCGGGAAATCCGTCGAGATGAGGATGCTCATGCTCACGGCCGTGACTGCATTCGGCACGTTGAACTTCCATAGTTTATTCCCGCTGTAGCCGCTCGGCGCGACGAACTGGTTGTAGTTGAAGTACGGCTGATTCGGCGCGGTGAAATTCCCGGAGCCATCTGCATTCGCGACGCTCACGCTCCCAGTGCTGGAAGTCGCGTGAAGGTCGGTGACGAACGCTTTCACCCCGGTCACCGTCGTGCCGTTCAGCGTTCCGATGGATTGCTTGAGCAAATTTTGCACGTGGGCGGTGAACGCCCAGGTGTGAGCGACGGTATCCTTCACGAGATTATACGGAAAGAAAACTGCGTACCCAGCCGTCGAGTCGTAGATCACGCTCGCACTCATGGCAGCGGCGGGCGATCGCATTTCCGGCTTGCAGGAAATCGTCGTGGAGCTCAGCTCGAGCGTGCAGGTGAGCGAGAGCAGGACCGGAGGCGAGGCTGCGACGGTCGCTTTCGGTGGCGCCTTTGCTGGACCCAGCGTTCGATCCACGTCCTGGCATGCGAGTGCAATGACAAGACAGCCGACGGCTGCGATCATGATCCTCCCAGACGTCTCTTCGCAAGCGACATTCGATCCCTCCGGAGTGGACGACCGATGCAGCGTCGAGGTTATCTGTCGCCGTGAGGACCGCTCCTGCTAACCGCGATTGCACCCGCTGGCGCGCGCTTGATTCTCGAGAGTGAGGCGTCTGCCGACAGGCAAACGGGGGGAGCAAGCTACCCGATCGCCTTCCCCATCCGCCCCACAACCTCGCTCAGAATCGCCCCCGACGTCCCCATGTTCACGCGACAAAAACACGCCCCCTGCCGCCCGAAGTCCAGCCCGCGCATCACCGCCACCTTCCCCTTCGCGAGAAACTGCTTCGCGGGATCGTCGCCCAGTCCGAGCGCCGAGCAGTCGAGCCATGCCAGGTATCCGGCCTGCGGCGGGATGTAGCGCACCGCCGGTAGATAAACGCCGAGCAGCTCGGCCATGAGCGCGCGGTTGCGATCGAGATGCTGGATGAGCTCATCGAGCCACGACGCACCCTCTCGAAAGGCGGCCACGTTCGCCATCACGCCGAGATGTCCGGTGCGTTCCCTGAGCTCCGCGGGCAGCGCCGCGAGAGTCTTCTTCATCTGCGATGAGCCCGCGACGATCACGGCGCACTTGAGCCCCGCGATGTTCCACGCCTTGCTCGCCGACGTCAGCGTCACCGCGCTCGTGCCAATGCTCTCGCTCACCGACACGAACGACACGTGCACCGCTCCGGGCAGCGCGAGCGGCGCGTGGATCTCGTCGGAGATCACGGTTACGCCGTAGCGTTTCGCGAGCTCCGCGATCTGCTTCACCTGCTCCGCGCTCAGCACCCGACCCGTGGGATTGTGCGGATTGCAAAGCAGATACGCCCGCGCGCCGGCCTTGAACGCCTTCTCCACCGCGTCGAGGTCGAGTTCCCAGCCGCCGCCGGGAACGTGCGCGAGCGGCGCGTCCACCACGCGCCGCCCAACCTCGTTGATCGTCATCGCAAACGGCGGATACACCGGCGGATTGATCACCACACCGTCGCCGGGCTTCGTCACCACACGCAGTATCTCGGCGACGGCCACCATTACCTCGGGCGCAGTGCGCACGCGCGACGGATCTACCTTCCAGCCGAAGCGCGACTTCGCGAACGTGACGTAGTGTTCCGGCAGCGCGGACGGCTGAGCGTAGCCGCAGTCGTCCGCGTCGATCGCACGACGCAACCGTTGCTTGATCGGATCGGCCAGTGGAAAATCCATCTCGGCCACCCACGCCGGTAGAACATCCGGCGGATACGCGGTCCACTTCGCGCTCTCGCGGCCACGAAGCTTCGCTAGCGAAAGATCCTCGAACGCGCTCACAGGATGTAGCGGCGTAGATCCTCGTCCTCGACGATCGTCTTGAGCCGCTCGCGCACGAGCGCTCCGTCCACCTTGATCTTTCCCTTGCCGCGGTCCGGGAGATCGTAGAGCACATCCTCGAGTAGCGTCGACATCACGGTGTGCAACCGCCGCGCGCCGATGTTCTCCATCCGCTCGTTCACCGACGCAGCGATTCGCGCCACCTCGGCGATTCCATCCTGCGTGAACTCGAGCGTCGCTCCCTCCGCCTCCACCAGCGCCGAGTACTGGCGCGTGAGCGCGTTCTCGGGCTCGGTCATGATGCGGACAAAGTCGGCCTCGGTGAGCGGCGTGAGATCAACCCGAATCGGAAATCGCCCCTGCAGCTCCGGGATCAGATCGCTCGGCTTCGACACGTGAAACGCGCCGGCGGCGATGAAGAGCACGTGATCGGTTTTCACGAGCCCGTACTTGGTCTGAACGTTCGAGCCTTCCACGATGGGCAGCAGATCGCGCTGCACTCCCTCGCGCGACACGTCCGGGCCGCCCATCTGCGACCGCTCGCCCGCGATCTTGTCGATCTCGTCGAGGAAGATGATCCCCATCTTCTCCACCCGCTCCACCGCGTCCGCGGTAACGTCGTCGAGATCGATGAGCCGCTCGAGCTCCTGCTCGAGAATGATGCGGCGCGCCTCACTCACCTTCACCGACCGCTTCTTGCGGCGCTTCGGCATCATCTCCGAAAGCATGTCGGTGAAGTTCTCCATCCCTTCGGGCGCGCCCTGCGGCACCATCATGTCGAAGATCGGGCCCTGGTGGTTGGTGACTTCCACCTCCACTTCGCGATCCTCG
>JANWLO010000113.1 GCA_025450815.1 Gemmatimonadaceae bacterium | reverse complement strand
TCACCCGGTTCGCCACCGTGTCCATCCCCGACGCGCCACCCTTGGACAGCGCGGCGCCGAGCTTTCCGGGGATGCTCTCCATCGCGTCGCCAGCAGCTTCGGCGCCGTGGGAATGGGCCTTCACCTCGAGTGCACGCCCATCCTTGCTGCGATACATGCAGGCATCTCCGCTCGTGCTCGCGTGGCTATCGTTCGCGCGATACGGCGGCGTCGCGAGCGTTCCGACGAACTTCTCCGCCTCGCTGGCCGAGAGGAGCGTGCAGGGATCCTGCGTCTCCTCTTCCGCGGCGCCGGCGCCGACGGTATCGAGGCCGCCCGAGGTCGCACTCGCACTCGCGCTCGCGCTCGCGCTCGCATCTGCCTTCTTGTTGCACGCGCCGACCGCCGCGATGCCAAGCATCACGCTCCAGAGCATGGTGAGCCTGCGCCGAGTGAGCTGTGTCATTTGCTTCTCCATAGTGAGTGAGCCGCCCGCGCGGACGCGCGCGGTGCAAGCGCGAAAATCTTGTTGCACAGATTCGCGAGCCGCCGGGCGAGATCGATCGACGCCGCCTGTGTGGTGTCGATGGCTCCGCCGCTCATCGACACATCGCAGAGCACGTCGTGTTGCTCCGCGATGAGCTCGTGCAGATCGGGCTGCCACACCGCGGCCTCGCCTGCACCCGCGATCGCGCTGCCGTGTAGCGGCATGCGTCCCGCGATCCAGTTTTCGACCGTGACCCGCCCGAGCTCCGGACGCACGCTCACCTGGACGTGCCTCGCGCCGCTGTCGAACTCGCAGCTCTGCGAATCGCCGGGCACCGCGTGCGACGCGGCCATCGTCCACCCCATGGAGGAGGCGACATCGCCGGCACTGACTCCAATTGCCGCGCACCCGCCCCGCCCGGTGCGAGGGCCGTCCGCGCTGCACGACGCGAGCGCCACCCCGAGAAAGAGGAGGCGGCCAAGGACCATCGCGATGCGGCTCGAAGATCGCGCTGTCATGATTGCGAGAGACTCTAGCCGGCACGCGCCCTATTTCCGTTTGTTTCGCGTTTGTTGCTGCGTGACGGCCGCGAAGCTACGTTCGGAGCCATGATCGAGCTCCGTCTGCTCGGCCCTCAAAGCATTCGCCGCGCGGATGGGCGCGAGTTCGGAAAGCTGCCGGCCCAGCCCAAGCGGTTCGCCCTGCTCGCCTTTCTCGCGCTCGAGAACGGCTCGCTGCAGCGGCGCGACGCCATCGCGGCCATGTTCTGGGGCGACAGCGATCAGCAGGCCGCGCGGCGTGCGCTGCGGAACACCCTGTTCAATCTCCGTGAGGCGTTAGGCGACGGAGTGATCGCAACGCAGGGCGATGAGCTCCTCGGCGTCGACCCTTCCATGATCACGACCGACGTCGCGCGCCTGCGAGAGGCGTTTGCCGCGGGGCGATTCGAGGAAACGGCCGATCTCTATCGCGGCGAGCTGCTCCTGGGCATCCACTTCCCCAATGCAGGCGATGCGTTCGAGGAGTGGCTCTCGGCGCAGCGTCGCGCGACGCTCGACACGGTGATTGCGGCGATGTGCGCACTGGCCGATCGGGACGCCGCGGCGAACGACGCAGGAAAGGCGGCATATTGGGCGGCGCGCGCGTCGGCACTCGTGCCGGGAGACGAGGTGCTGCTGCGACACGCGATGCTCACGCTCGATGCAAGCGGCGATCGGGGTGGCGCGCTTCGAAAGCACGAGGAGTACTCGAAGCGGCTCGCGGCGGAGTATCGAGCGTCGCCGAATGCGGAAACCGAGGAGTTGGCGAAACGCATCCGCGACGGCGTAACGAGCACGAAGAAAGTCGAACGACCGCGATCTGCTACCGCGATATCGGCGCCGACCACGGCCGCGGACGAGCCGATTGCAACGCCGCTTGAGGATACCGAACGGACGTTGGCGCCTGCGCTGCCGCGGGCGAGTCGCTATCGCGCGCCGCGGTCGTACGGGATTGTCGCGTTCGCATTGCTGTTGGTTTGCGGTATCGCATGGGTTCTCGTGCAGCGGCATGACTCTGCCAGGGCGACCCGTCCACGCGTATTGGTGTCGGTGTTCGACAACCTCACCGGCGATTCGTCGCTGCAGTCCATCGGTCGCATGACGCAGGACTGGCTGACGCAGGGCCTCATGCGCACGAACATGGTAGACGTCGTCGACGAGCGCGTGGCGATGATGCAGGCGCGCTCAGGCTCCACGGACGCGGTAGCGATGGCGAAGCGATCGGGGGCAGGAATGCTCGTCTCGGGGAGCTACTATAGAAGTGGCGATAGCCTCCTGCTGCAGGCGGCGGTCGTGAACACATCCACGGGACGCGTGGTGCGAGTGATCGGGCCGATCGTCTCGAGCACCGCGCGACCGGTGGCCGCGATCGATCTGCTACGATCGCGAGTGATGACAGCGCTCGCGTCCGCGGTCGATGCGCACGTGTCGGATGAATTCGAGCACCTCGGCCAGATCCCGACCTTCGAAGCGTACGAAGCGTACGTGCAGGGTTTGGATGCCTTCTGGCATGGCGATGGACGCGCCGCGGAAGTGCTGTACGTGAAGGCGGCGCACCTTGACACGACGTTCACGGCGGCGGCTGCAGCCGCCGCTAACGCCGCCGGGAACTATCACGATTGCGCGCTCGTCGATTCCCTCAAGCGCGCACTCGAGATTCCCGCGCGAGAGCTCACGCGCATCGACCGACTGTCGATCGAGATCGCGGATGCGCGATGCAGCGGGCGGAACTTGGAGATGCTGCGCCTGACGCTGGAGCGCGCGGATCTCGAACCGCGCACCTCGATTCTGCAGTTCTCCGCCGCGACGGCAGCGCTGTGGGCGAACCGTCCGGCTCGCGCGCTCGACATTCTCGATCGGCTGAATCCAGAGACGGATCTGGGATGGAGCACGGACTCCACGCATTTCGCGTACTGGAGTGGGCTCACGGAGGCGCTGCACATGCTCGGCCGCCACGAGGAAGAGCTGGCCGCGGCATCGCGAGCGCCGGCGTTCGCGCCGCTCGATCGCGCGTGGATGCGTGCGCGCGCGCTGTCCGCGCTCGCGCGCCCGGTGGAGCTCCTCACGCTCGTCGACACCATTCTTACGTATCCGGCCGAGACGGCGAACGATATCGGGCTGGGCCCCTACACCAACGGCCGCCCGGCGTACACCGCGACCGCAGGGTGGGTGACGGTCTGGATCGCGCGCGAGCTCATGGCGCACGGAGATCCGGCCACTGCGCGCAAGGTGGCCGCACGCTCGTACGCGTGGTATCGCTCGCAACCAGCGCGCGAGCGCGATACGCCCGAGGAGCGGCCGGTCGCATCGTGGGCGCTCGATCTCATGGGCTCATACGACGAGGCGGATCGCATGGCGCGTGCGCTCGTGCGCGAGGACACGGCGAACATCGACTATCGCGGCGTGCTCGCGGGCTCGCTCGCGGCGCAGGGCGATACGCTGGCAGCGGATTCCCTGGATTGGTGGCTCGCTACACGGCCGAACGTGCAGGGAGAATGGAGTGCTGCGTTCTACCGCGCACACGACGCGGTGCTGCTGCACGACACCGCCGATGCGGTGGCGCGGGTGCGGGAGGCGCTCGAGAACGGCGCGTGGCCGATGTGGATTCACATCGACCCTCCGCTTGCGACGCTTGCACCGCGCCGCGACATGGCGCAGCTCACCGCGCCACGCGGCTGACCTATCGACCCAACAGATCACATCCCTCCGTTCTTCGCCGTGGGCGGCAGCACGTTGTTCAACCGCAGATAGCCCGCCAGCTGGCTGTAGTGATCCGACCAATCCTCCACCAGCCCGATCAGCGGTGACGCGCGCGTCGCGCGCTCACCATAGTACGTCACGGAATCGCCCAGCATTCCGTCGGTGACCTTCGCCACCGCTTGCTCGCAGAACGTCAGGCTGTTCTTCAGCGCGCTCACCAGCTCCTCCTTGGGCGCCGTCGCACTCGGCTCCGGCGACTTCTCGGGCGCGACACCGGCGATCGCGCTGCACGTGACGCGATTGTCGCCCGCCATGTGCGCGATGATCTTCCCGAACGTCCACTGCGCCGCCGTCGGCTTGTAGCCGTACTTGTCGGCCGGCATCGATTCCGCTGCATCGATGAGGATCTTCGTGTGATGCGTGACGAACATGTTGAAGTGCTTCGACACGGACTCTCCTCCGCTCTGCGCGGAAGCCGCGAACGGAAGAAGCATTATCAAGGCTGACAGTTTCCACTTCGACATATCGGCACTCCGGTGGGAGGAATCTGGATCGCGCAGCCGCAACGTTCGACGCCGGCTCGCGAGGCCGCAAGTATCATGACGGTCTTCTGACGTCCGACAACCTGCTCACGAAGTTTGCTCCGCGCGCCGGCCGCGGAGAGTACCAGTTTGACGCTCCATCACCGGACCACTTGTCGTCGAGGCCAAATCACTCGACCCTTTCCGTTTTCGTCCGTTCCGGTCCGTTTTGTCCGTATTTCACACTGTTACGACTCGACCGGGCGCCGCCGCGCGCCGATTGCACACCGCAGCCACCACCCGCATCTTCTGCCACGCGCTCACCACACCCCCACCTCCACTTCGCGCGTTTGACCGACCTCCGCGCCCAACTCCAATCCACCCTCGGCTCCGCCTACACTCTCGAGCGCGAGCTCGGCGGCGGCGGCATGTCGCGCGTGTTCGTCGCCACCGACACCCGGCTCGGCCGCCGCGTCGGCGTGAAAGTCCTCTCCCCGGACCTCAGCGCCGGCGTCTCCGCCGAGCGATTCGAGCGCGAGATCAAGCTCGCCGCGCGACTCCAGCATCCGCACATCGTCCCGCTCCTCGCCGCTGGCGACATCGATGGGCTCCCCTTCTATACGATGCCGTTCATCGACGGCTCCTCCCTCCGTGAGCGTCTTCTCGCCGGCTCGCTCCCGCACTCGGAGTCGCAGAGCATCTTGCGCGACGTCGCACGCGCGCTGGCGTACGCGCATAAGCAGGGGATCGTGCACCGCGACATCAAGCCGGAGAACGTGCTCCTCGCCGAGGGGATCGCGATGGTCGCGGACTTCGGTGTCGCACGTGCGCTGAGCGCCGCCGCCAATGTCGCCGGCGGCGCGACGCTCACGCAGGTGGGCACGCAGATCGGCACCCCCGCGTACATGTCGCCCGAGCAGGCGGCCGGCGATCCCGACGTCGACTTTCGCGCCGACCTCTACGCGTTCGGCGTGATGGCGTACGAGCTGCTCGCCGGCGAACACCCATTCGCCACGAAGCAGAGCGCACACGCGCTCGTGCTCGCGCATCTCACCGAAACACCGGTGCCGCTCGCAACGCACAGCTCCGGAATCTCCCCGCTGCTCTCCGGCGTCGTGATGCAGTGCCTCGCCAAGGATCCCATCGATCGCCCCGACAGCGCGTCGGCCATCGTGCGCGCGCTCGACACCACGCCGGCGCCGAATGACATGAGCGCGCCGCCGCTGCAAGCTACCGCTACTCCTACCGTCGCCGTGCTCCCCTTCGCGAACATGAGTGGCGACGCGGACAACGAGTACTTCAGCGATGGCATCACCGACGACATCATCGGTGCGCTTACGCAGGTGAAAGGCCTTCGCGTCGCGGCACGCTCGTCCTCCTTCTCGTTCAAGGGCAAGAACGAGGAGCTGTCGACCGTCGGGCAAAAGCTCGGTGTGCGGAACGTGCTCACGGGAAGCGTGCGGCATGCGGGGAAGCGCGTACGCGTGACCGCGCAGCTCACGAGTGCGCGTGACGGCTTCCAGCTTTGGAGCGAGCGGTACGACCGCGACCTCGAGGACATCTTCGCCATCCAGGACGAGATCGCGCGCAACATCGTCGAGCGACTCGAGGTGACGCTCGGTCTCAAGTCCGACGCGTCGCTCGTCGCGCGGCCCACAGACGATCTCGAGGCGTACCAGCTCTACCTGCGCGGACGGGAGGCGGTGCAGCAGCGCACCACCGCGTCGATGCGCCGCGGGCTCGACTTCTTCAAGGAGGCGCTGCGGCGCGATCCGCTCTACGCGCGCGCGCACCTCGGACTCGCCGAGGCGTACGTCGGGCTCGGCGTCTACCAGTACCTGCCACCGCGCGAAGCGGTGCGCGAGGCCGAGCGGGAGTTGGCGGAGGCGGAGCGGCTGCAGCCGGATCTGAGCTCGCTCTTCGTGCAGCGCGCGCAGCTCAAGATCTATCTGCGCATGGATTGGCCCACCGCAATCGACGACTGTCTTCGCGCGCTGCAGCGCGACCCGAACGACGCGCTCGCCAACGCGTACCTCTCGTTCGTGAACGGGTTGCTCGGCCGGTGGGAGGCGTGCAAGGCGGCATCGAAGCGCGCGATCGAGTGCGATCCGCTGTCACCGTTCGTGCGCGCGGTGAGCGTGATCGCATTTCACTCGGCCGACGATCCGGATGCGGGGGCGGAGGCGGCGCTGCGGCAGCATGATGAAGCGCTCGCACTCGATCCGAATTCGGTGATGAACCTCTGGATCTCGGCCGTTCGTCTTGGCGACGTTGGGCGATTCGATGAGGCACTGCACCGAATGTCACGCGCCGTGGAGCTCACGCAGCAGAGCCCACTCATGATCGCGATGTACGCGCGGCTGCTCATGCTCGCCGGCCGGCGCGACAAAGCACTTGCGCTGCGCGACGAGATAGCGGCGATTCGGGACGCGCGCTACGTCGGGCCTATCGTTCCGCTTCTCTTCTCAATCGTCGACGGCAACGCGGACGCGATTGCCGCGGCGGTGCAGCAGAACATCGACGCAGGCACGGGCGCGACGACGATCGCGACATCGGGCGTCGATCGCGAGCTCACGAAGTTACTGGCGGATGAACGACTGGGGCCGTTGATCCGGAAGCTGTCGCTGTTCGCTGGTCGGGAAATGATCGGCGCCGGGTGAGTAGAATCGACTTCCCGCTCAACGCACGCCCGGAACT
>JANWLO010000112.1 GCA_025450815.1 Gemmatimonadaceae bacterium | reverse complement strand
CGCGGCGCTCGATCTGGTACGGATGGATGAGTTTGTCCGGAAGTATCTGGTGAAGAAAACGGTTTGATCTTCGAAGTTCCTTGAAACAAGCTCAGGGCTCAAGGCTATCAGCTCACACCTTATAGCTGGGGCCCGTTTTGAACCTCGCGATGCCGGCATGCATCACGACGCCGAAGGTGAGCTCCAGCTATAGGCTGGTGAGCTGATGGCTGTGAGCAGTGAGCTTGTACGAAACTCCGAGAGCACGACGAGCCGCTAGCGCACGAAACTAGAGCCCAAGCGGCCGCACTACCGGCGGCTCCACGCTGTAGTCGTAGAACCCGCGCTTCGACTTCTTTCCGTAATACCCCGCGAGCACCATCCGCTTGAGCAACGGCGGCGGCGCATAGCGCTTCTCGCGATACTCGTCGAACATGATCTCCGCGATCTTGTAGGTCGTGTCGAGGCCCACGAAATCCAGCAGCGTGAACGGCCCCATCGGATAGCCTGTACCGAGCATCATCCCTTTGTCGATGTCCTCCACGCTCGCGACGCCGTGCTCCAGCGCGTTGATCGCGTCGAGGAGATAGGGCACCAGCAGCAGATTCACCACGAACCCCGAGTTGTCCTTCGCCGCAATCGGCTCCTTCTTCAGCCGCTTCGCAAACTCGAATGCGCGCGAGAACGTCTCCTCGCTCGTCGTCACGGTCTTCACGACCTCCACGAGCTTCATCACCGGCACCGGATTGAAGAAGTGCAACCCGACCATCCGGTCGCCGCGCCCACTCACCGCCGCCATCGCCGCGATCGTGAGACTCGACGTGTTCGACGCGAAAATCGTGTGCGCCGGACAGAGCGCGTTGAGCTCCTTCCACATCCCGTTCTTCAGGTCGAGGTCTTCGATCACCGCCTCGATCACGATGTCCGCGAGCGCGAGATCCGCCACCACCGTAGTGAAGGAAAGTCGCCCCAGCGTCGCGTCGCGCGCCTCCGCCGTGAGCTTTCCCTTCTCGATCGCCTTCGCGAGCGACTTCTCGATGTTCGCTCTGGCGCGCTGCGCCGACGCCTGGTCGATCTCGCGCATGATCGTCGCGAATCCGTTCTGAGCCGCCACCTGCGCGATGCCGGAGCCCATCAGTCCTCCGCCGAGCACGCCGACGGTCGCAATTGTGGTCATATGTGTGGTAAGAGAAGTGTGCGTGGTGAGTGAATGCTCAGGGCCAGCGAAGTCCGGCGCTCGACGTGATCGCCGAGAGCAGCGACTGACGCGGTAGCTCGCCGCGCTCCAGCCTGTCGAGCAGCTGCTCGAGCGCGAGCTGCGCCGCCCTGACATGCGGCGCGTGGCTCCGCGCGATGAAGTAGCCCGCGACGAGCCCCGCCGCCACCGGCAGCGCCGCAACCGCCGTCATCACGCCGAGCACCACGAGAATGCCGCCGGTGACGCCGCCGCCCGCGACCATCGCTCCGCCGCCAATGAGCCGACTCGATCGCACGTTCGCCAGGCTCGCGTCCAGCCGCACGATCGAGCGCTCGGGGTCCACGGCGATCACCGTTGCCGCCACCTCCTCGGCGCGCGCGAGCCGGTAACCGCGACCGCTCAGGTTCATCAGTCGCTGAAACTCGATCGCCATCCCGCCGCGCGGCTCCCAAGCCATGCGATCCGCGAATCGCCTCTTCACCTGCAGCGACTCCTCCTTCTGCATCCAGGTGTCGAGCCGCTCGAAGATCGCCGCGGGCGTTCCTGTGACGGTGCGGCTGGCGGACACCGTTGCCGACCCGAATATCGCGGCCACGCGGCCGCGCTCCACCGGAACCGCAACTCGCGAGCGCTCTTCGGCGAGCGCCTGTCGCAGATGCTTCGCCGGAATGCCCACCTCGTTGCCGACGTCGATGATCTGCGCTTCGGTGAGCGTCAGATCGCCCGTGTCCGCGTCGCCCGCCTGCAGCTCTGCCGCCCGTGCGAGTACGCGCTCGAGCGCCGAGCGCTCGAGCGGCGCAGGCGTTGCCGCCGGCACGGGCGCAGGCGTCGAATCACTCGTCGGCTTCGGCTGGTCGGCCATTGCTCAGCTCCCGCGCATCGCAGAGTCCAGCTTCCGGTCCATTGCGTCGATCATCGACTGCTTCAGCGGAAACGCACGCACGAATACCGTGTCCACCGCAGCGCCCGACATCGGTACGCGCGCGGCGCTCAGATAGTGTCGCTCGTACCCCGGCACGAGCTCAGGGATCGCGCGCTGCAGGAGCATCGCCCCGCCGCGAACCTCCGCCGGGCTCGCGTATCTGCCCGCCACTCCCGATCGCTGTTCCGCCACCGTCGTCCCCTCCTGCACGGCATCCGCCGCCACCACAGCCGCCGCCTCGTGCGCGAACGAGTACACCGCCTCGAGCGAGGAATCGGCGCTCACGGGGAAGCCGATCGCGATCGAGTGTTGTCCTGCGAGAAACGTGCGCCCCTCGCCGTCGAGCGGCAGCGATAGAAGAATCTCGCCTGTAGGCAGCTGCATCCCGCGCAGGTAGCTGCGAAAGAATTTGAGATAGCGCTGCGAGAACAGCGAGTCGACCGCCACGAGCACCGGTCGCATTGTGCGCTGCTGATCGCGCCAGTACTGCTCGTAGAACTTCGAGTGCTCGTCCGTGAGCGAGAGCGCGAACAGCTTGAGCCACGCGCGGTCGCTCTCCGTCCGGTAGATGCGGCCGAGCGCCGTCATCATGTCCGTCGTCTCGGCGGAAGGCTCCCTGGTGCGCTTCCACGTGGACAGGATCGACGGTCGGCCGTCCTTGCTCCCGCCCGCGGTCGCAGTGCCCGCGGTGAGAAATGCCGCAATGTCGTTGCCCATCTCTTCCCAGCTCTGCTCCTTGAGCACGAGCTCCTGCCCCAGGATGAGCTCAGGATTCTGCCGCAGCCCGCGTCGTAGCGCGTCCGTGTTGTCGTCGAGCCGTGTCGTGATGTTGCGGCTGTTCTTCTCCACGACCATCGCGTCGCGGTAATCGCGCCGAAAGTCGGGGACGCCGATGCTGTCGGTTTCGAGCATCGCGAAGCCATGCAGCCAGAGATCCACGACGTAGCGCGTCTTCACCGGCCACGGCGTCTGCCCGATCACCTCCTGGCTGATCGACTGCGGCGCCACCGGCGCCGGCTCCGCCACCGGAGTCGTGCTGGCACCCATCAGCCCCGAGCAACCGGCGGCGAGCAGTCCAACGCTCGCCGTCGCGACGCGACTACGCATCGCGACTACGGAGTGAGTGATTCGATGATCACGGCGATTCCCTGGCCGCCGCCGATGCACGCGGAGCCGAGTCCAAACCGCTTGCCCGTCGCGCGCAGCGCATGGATGAGATGCGCCGTGATTCGCGCCCCCGACGCAGCGAGGGGATGGCTCATCGCGATGGCGCCGCCGTGGATGTTCAGCTTGTTGCGGTCGACACCGAGCTCCTTCTCCACTGCGCACACCTGCGACGCGAACGCCTCGTTCACCTCCACGAGGTCGATCTGATCGAGCGTCATCCCCGCCTTCTTCAGCGCGATGCGCGATGCGGGCACGGGCCCGAGTCCCATTATGGTAGGATCCACGCCCGCGGTTCCCCAAGAGATGAGGCGCGCCAGCGGCTTCTTCCCCGTGCGCTTCGCGTACTCCGCGCTGCAGATCACGAGCGCGCCCGCGCCGTCGCCGATGCCCGATGCGTTGCCCGCGGTGACGAGCCCGTTCTCCTTGAACACCGGACGGAGCTTCGCCAGTACCTCGGCACTCGTGTCCGGGCGCATGTGCTCGTCGCGCGCAAAGATCTCGCTCTTTTTCGTCTTAGGATTCTTCACCGGAATGCCGACCACCTCGTCGGCGAAGATCCCCGTGGCCCACGCGTCGCGCGCGAGCATCTGCGAGCGCAGCGCGAACTCATCGCTGCACAGCCGGTCGATGCTGAACTGCGCGCCCACCTTCTCCGCGGTCTCCCCCATCGCGAGCCCGGCGACGGGATCCTTGAGCCCCTCCCACAGGCTGTCCTCGAGCACCGGACTCTTGCCGAGGTGCAGCCCCCAACGCATGCCACGCGCGATGTGAGGTGCTTGCGACATCGACTCGCCGCCGCCCACGAGGCAGACCTCCGCCTCATCGAGCAGGATCTCCTGCGCGCCGCTCACCACCGCCTGAAATCCCGAGCCGCAAAGCCGGTTCACGGTGAGCGCAGGCACTTCCTGCGGCACCCCCGACCTGAGCGCCACGTGACGCGCGTAATAAATCGTGTCGGACGTCGTCTGCATGACGTTGCCGAAGATCGCGTGCTGGATCTCCTTCGGCTCGACGTGCGCCGCGTCCATGGCCGCCTTTGCCGCGAAAACGCCGAGGTCGATGGCGCTGAAGTCCTTCAGCGTGCCGCCAAAGGTGCCGAACGGCGTGCGAACGCCGGAAAGAAAGACGATGTCGCGCTTGGTGCCCTGAGTGCCCACTGGAATCCCCGAACGTGGTGAGTCGCGAAAGATGACCACCTCCCGCGATCGGGGGAACTGGCGGTGCTACCCCGCTCTCACGCGCTCGGCGATCCAGTCGCCCACGGCACGTGTGCCGAGCGTTCCGCCAACGTCGGGCGTCCCGACTTTCGCGGCGATAGCGGCGCGCACGGCCCGCTCCACGGCGAGCGCGGCGGCTTCCTCGCCGATTCCATCGAGCATCATCGCAAGCGAAAGAATGGCGGCCATCGGGTTGGCGACGTCTTTCCCGGCGAGCGGCGGCGCGCTCCCGTGCACCGGCTCGTACATCGCGACACGTCCGGGGTGCCGATTGGCGCTAGGCGCCATCCCCAGTCCGCCCACGAGGATCGACGCGAGGTCCGAGATGATGTCGCCAAAGAGATTTCCGGTGACAACGACCTGGAACGACTCGGGCGTGCGCACGAGGTCCATCGCCATCGCGTCGATGTAGCGCGTGTCGCGTGTGATGTCGGCGTACTCCGCTCCTACTTCTTCGAATACGCGGCGCCATAGCGCGTGCGCGGGAATCGCGTTGGCCTTGTCGGCCATCGTGACGCGCGTTCGTCCGTGCGTGCGCGCCCACGAAAAGGCGTGTCGAATGATGCGCTCGACGCCCTTTCGCGTGTTGAGCTCCTCGGCGATCGTGATCTCATCAGGCGTCCCGACCTTGAACGCTCCTCCCATGCTCACGTACAACCCCTCGGTGTTCTCGCGGAACACCACGAGGTCGAGATCGCGAACCGTCTTTCCCTTGAGCGGAGTCAGTCGTTCGTCGAACAGCCGCGCTGGACGCTCATTCACGTAGAGATCGAGCTGGAAGCGCATGCCGAGCAGGATGTCGCGCGCGTGCTCGTTCCCCGGCACGCGTGGATCGCCGATCGCGCCTACGAGAATTGCGTCGACGTCGCGGCCCAGGCGCTGCATCTCGGCGGGCGGGATCGTGATGCCGGTGGACAGGTAGTGGTCGGCCCCGTACGGGAGCGTTTCGACGGTGATGCCGGGATGGTGCACTGCCTCGACGGCCTCGAGCACCTTGAGCGCCTCACGCACCACCTCGGGACCGATGCCGTCGCCAGCGATGACTGCCAGTTTCGGAGGCACGATTCAGCGCGCGCGCGAGCGGTCGCGCATCACGTGGCGGCGACGCCGCGGCCGCACGTGATGCAGTAGCGATAGTGAATCTCGAGCTCGGTGCCGCAGGCGGGGCAGCGCTGCACCATGAGATTCTGCCCGCAGCTCGGACAGAAGAGCACGCGGCGCCCGTCCGGGAGTGCGCCGCCGCAGTAGCGGCACGCGCTGGCGGGATCGGTGACCGCGGGCGCGGCGCTCTGCGAGGCGCGCGGTGTGGAGCTGGGCGCCCCCCGTTGGAGGCTCGTTGGCGAATCGGCGAAGTGCCGCACCGCCTCCGATGTGAGCGTCACGCGCGCGGCCGCGAAGTCGCGGAACACCGCCGTGTTCGGGTTCGGAGACGCGAGCTCGCGTCGCATCGCCTCCTGCATCGCCGGATCGCCGTGCGCGTAGCCCCGCTCGCCGGAGAGGAGCTGGCAGAGCGCGGCCTCGTAGTCCTGATTCGTCTCGATCTCGAGCTCGGTGCGATTGTGCCGGTACGGAATCAGCGTCTGGTAAAGCTCCGAGACTTCCACCGGCTGACTGAGATACTGCGGATAGCCGTTCCGGACGTTCTGCACCAGTCGTCGAACGAGCCGATCGAGATCATCCATTTGCGTTTTACTCGGATGGAAGCTGCTGCTGCCTGGAGGAAGAGAGTCGCGCCCGTAAGATATGAAAGAATGCGGCGACGCCATCCTTCCAGGTGATCTTTTTTCCCTCCGCATACGTGCGCCCATGATAGCTGATCGGCACCTCGTACACTCGCGCGCCCATCTGCGCGAGACGCGCCACGATCTCCGGCTCGATGCCGAAGCGCGGATTCGTGAGGTGCATGAGTCTGAACGTCCGCATCGTAAACGCCTTGTACCCCACTTCCATGTCGGTGAGGTTCAGGTTCGTGAACATGTTCGACAGGAGGGTAAGCCCTCCATTTCCCATGCGGTGCCAGAAGTAGAGCACGCGATGCGAGCCCGCGCCGAACCGCGTGCCCACAACCGCATCCGCGTGGCCCTCGAGAATCGGCCTGATCACCGCCGGTATGTCACCGGGATGATACTCGAGATCGGCATCCTGAATGATCGCGATGTCGCCGGTCGCGCGATCGCGCGCGGTCTGGATCGCGGCGCCCTTGCCGCGATTCACATCGTGCCGCGCGATGAGCATTCCGTCGCCGGCCAGCGCCGCGCGTGCCGTTAGCCGCGCGAACGTCTCGTCCATGGAGCAATCGTCCACCGCGACGATCTGGAGCCTGATCCGATCCGGCGCGAGCTGCTCGCCGAGCACCAGAACGGCATCGAGCGTTCGGTCGATAGTGGAGGCTTCGTTGTAGCAGGGTATCAGAACACTGAGCGTGACCGGTTGGTCGCGGTGCATCAATCGAGAGCCTGATCTGAGGGGTTCAGCGGCGATCCATCACGGCTTCTCCGCGTGCTCCATCTGCTTGTCGACGTCCGTGCTCACGCGCTCCCGGTTGTCACCGCCTACACGATGGATGATGCGGGCACCAACATTTTCCGTGTGATCCTGCGCGTCGCTGAAACCGGCGTAGTAGCCGATCACCAGCCCGGCGCAGATGAGCATGAATGGCTTGAGCATCGGGCGACTCCGAAGGGGAATGATAGCCTAGAATAGACTGTCCGTCTCTCCGCGCGGTAACGATCGGGCCGCGCGGAACGACCGCAGATCGGGAAGCGGCGACGGATCGAGGCTCATGCGTCCGCGCTCGCGCTCGCTCGCCATCCACGCTTCGAAGCCCGACTCCACCGCGCCCGGCGACTCGTCCTGCCGCGCCGCCGCACGCGTCGCGAGCATGTTTGCGTATTCATTTTGAGGATGCCCGTTGTGCCCCTTCACCCATCGCCACTCCACGCGATGGTTGCACGCCACGTCCACGAGCTCCTGCCAGAGCTCGAGATTTCCGATCTCGCCGCCCTTTCGCCTCCACCCGCGGCGAGCCCAGTCGTGCACCCATTGTGTCATGCCGTCCACGAGATAGCGCGAATCGGTGGTGAATACCACGGCACACTTCCACTTCCTTGACGACGCGATGTCGAGCGCCTCGATCGCACTGCGCAGAGCCATGCGATTGTTCGTCGTCGCCTTCTCACTCAGCCAGTAGTCGCGGCGCACGAGATCGCCCGTGCGCGGATGCGCGAGCTCGATCAGCCCGCCCGCTCCTCCCGGATGCTCGCCCTCGCGCCCGTTGCCGAGACACGACTCGTCCGCGTACACCGCGAGCAGGCAATCCGTGACGACGGACATCTACCCGATCACCTGCAGCGAGTCGATCTCGTCGAGATAGATGATGATCGAGTCGCCCGTGGTTGGATGAACGGCCTCGATGCGCTCGCGCCCATCGATGAGATGCAGCCGTCGCGGAATAACGACGTACTCCGTACCGCGCCGATAGACCGCGATTCGCCGCCTGTCGACCACCGCTCGCTCGAGCCGTTCGTACTGCTGGTGCGTCAGCTCTGCCATGTCTCCATCTCGTCGCCCTCTCCATCCGTGACGTGTGCGCCAAGACGATCGACGCTGAACGGCAAGACGCGGGCGAGCGCCGAGATGCGCTCGCGCACTTCGTCCGCCCGCTCGCTCGGTGCTACGACTACGACGCAGCCACCGCCCGAGGCGCCGAGTGCCTTGCCGCCGAGCGCGCCGCCGTTCAGCGCGGCCTCGAGCAGCCGCTCGATTGCCGGTGTGCTGATCTTCTCGTGTAGCGATCGCTGATGCAACCAGTGTTCGCGCACGAGCACCCCAAGCTCGTCCAGCCGTTCGCTCGCCAGCGCGTCGATCATCGATTCGGCGAGCTCGCGCATCCGTGCCAGTGCCGCCACCACTCGCGGCACGCCCGCACGATAGGCATCGAGCACCGCCGTGATCGTCTGCCCCGAAATCCGCGACTCGCCCGTGTACGCCACGATGCACTGCCGCTCGATCGCCTTCGCAAACGCATCGGAGAGCGGAATGCGCTCGGCCGTCGTCCGCGTGTCGAAGTGGAGCGCGAGCGCGCCGCCGAAAGCCGCCGCGTAGTGGTCCTGAAATCCGCCCGCGACGCCAAGCTCCTCGACCTCGAGCGCGCGGCTGCGCTCCGCGAGCTCGGAGGGCTCGATGCACTCGTGCCGCCACGCGGCGATTGCCGCGGCAATGGCGACGCCCGCGGCGGAGGATCCGCCAAGCCCCGCGCCGCGCGGGAACTCGCTCTGCTGCTCGAGCAGAACGCCGCCGAGCGAGCCGCGTCGCAGCGCGGCGGCCCCCAGCGCATCATCGCCATCGGCCGTGATCTCGACGCCGTTGGGGCGCGCTCGGAGGGTCGCGCGGGCATAAAGCGCGATTGCCAGATTGCAGACGCAGCCGCCGCGCTCCATCGTGTACGGCGGCACATCCGTCCACCCGCCGCCAAAATCGATTCGCACGGGAGCCCGCGCGATGACCTCTCGCACCGTTCAGCCCGAATGACCGCGAAGTGCGAAGCGCACGAAGTTGCACATATTGTAGTCGCGCATGCGAGGGGAGAGGAGCAGGAGCCCAAAGCTATCGCGCGCGATGACCGCCGCCAGCCCGAGCCGCAGGTTGCGGGCACGTCTTCTGCCCCCTCACACGGCTATGCCTGACATTTCGCGCTGCTTCGCCGGCCGCACACTGATTCTCCTCTCCAATCGCGAGCCGTACGAGCATCGGCACGGCGAGATGGGAATCGAAGTGCGGCGCCCGCCCGGTGGTCTGGTCACCGCGCTCGACCCAACGATGCAGGCCACCGATGGAGTATGGGTCGCGTGGGGCTCGGGCTCTGCGGACGCCGAAACCGCCGATGGCGAGGGCCGCATCCGCGTGCCACCAGGCGAGGATGGATTCACGCTCCGGCGCGTCTTTCTGTCGGACGCCGAGGTGGACGGCTATTACATGGGCTTTTCGAATCGCTCACTCTGGCCGCTCTGTCACATGCTCGTGCAGCACTTCGAGTATCGCACCGAGTACTGGAACATGTACCAGGAGGTGAACGCCAAGTTCGCGCGCGCCGTAGCGGATGAGGTGCGACGTGCGCCGCAAAAGCCGATCGTGTGGATTCAGGACTACCACTTCGCGCTGGCGGCCGAGATGCTGCGCGAGCTCGCGCACCCGTCGCTGATCCACCAGTTCTGGCACATTCCCTTTCCGCCGGCGGATATTCTGCGCTTGCTCCCCACTGGCGTGGACGAAGCGCTGCTGCGCGGAATGCTGGGAAACGATCTCATCGAGTTTCATACGGAGCGCTACGCGCTGAACTTTCTCGGTTGCGTCGCGGAGCTCGTTCCCGAGGCGGAGATCGACGCCGACACGCTCTCCATTCACTATGATGGACGACGAATAGATGTAGCGGTCTTCCCGATCAGCATCGATGTCGAGCGCTACGAGCAGCTCGCGAGCGCGCCGGAGAGCACGGCGCTCGTCGAGCGCCTGCGCGCGCGCTACGCGAGCAACGGCCAGCGTCTCGGACTTGGCGTCGACCGTGTGGACTACACCAAGGGGATTCCCGAGCGGCTGCGAGCGCTGCGCGAGCTTTGGGAGCGGCATCCCGAGATGCGCGAGACCTTCACGTTCCTGCTCGTCGCCACGCCGTCGCGCTCGGAGCTTCCGGCGTATCGCGCGCTCGAAGAGGAGATGGTGGCCGCCGTGATCGAGATCAACGAGCGGTTCAAAACCGACAGCTGGCATCCGATCGTGCTGATCCACGAGAACGTGAGCGCCGACATGCTCGCTGGCGCGTATCGCGCGGCGGACCTCTGCCTGATCTCCTCGCTGCAGGACGGGATGAATCTCGTCGCCAAGGAGTTCATCGCCTGCCAGACGGAGGAACGCGGAGTGCTCGTGCTGAGCCGCTTCGCGGGTGCATCGGAGGAGATCGACGGAGCCGTGCTGATCAATCCGTTCAACCTCGATGGATTCGTGGAAGGGATTCGCCGAGCGCTGCACATGAGCGAGGGCGAACGCCGTGTGCGCATGCATCGAATGCGACGGCAGCTGCACGATCGAACGATCTTCGACTGGCTCTTCGCGGTGCTCACGCGTGCGCAGGACATCATTTCGGAGCGCGAGCCTGAGAGCGGCGTCGCATGAGCGACGTGACGCTCCCCATCCCGGAGGAAGTCGCGGCGCGGCTCGATGGCACGCCTCTCGTGTTGATGCTCGACGTCGATGGCACGCTCGCGCCGATCGCGCCTCGGCCGGAGGACGCTTCCGTGTCGCCAGCGATGCGCGCGCTGCTCGAGCGGCTAGTTGCGAATCCCGCTGTGCGCGTCGTGCTCGTCTCCGGACGCTCGGCCGCCGACGCAAATGCGATGGTCCGAGTGCGCGGCGTGTGGACGGTGGGGAATCACGGCTTTGAGATTCTGACGCCGGCCGGCGAGACGGAGACCGATGCGGATCTCGCCGGCCAGTCGGCGGCGGTTACGCAGGCCGCGCGCGAGCTCGAGCCCGTGGTCGCGGCGGTACACGGCGCGAGGCTCGAGAACAAGCGCTGGACGCTGAGCGTGCACTATCGACTGGCAGCTCGGGACGCGGTGCCCGCTCTGCGAGCCGCGGTCGAGCGCACCGCGCTCGGGCTCCGGCTCCGCGTGACGGACGGGAAGGAGGTGGTGGAGGTGCGGCCGGCGGCGCACGTCGACAAGGGCACGGCGGTGGTGACGATGGGGGAGCGGCTGCACGGCTTCGACCCGGCAGCGTCGATTTTGTTTGCCGGCGACGATCGCACGGATGAGGATGCGTTCGTCTCGCTGCGCGCTCGTTCGCGGCGAGCGGTGACGATTCGCGTGGACGACGGTGGCGGAAAGAAGACCGCCGCCGAGATCACGTTGCGCGATCCGGCGGCGGTGCAGCGGTTTCTCGAGTGGCTCGCGGCGCGGCGCGCGTGAGCGCGGACTCTCGCGAGCGCTACTTCTTTTTCTTCGCTGCGGGTTTGGCCTTCGACCGCGAGGCCGCGCTGGCGGGCTTGCTGACTTTCTTTTGCGCCGGCTTCGCCGACTTCGCGGACTTGGCAGGCTTGGCAGGCTTGGCTGACTTGGATGACTTCAATACCGCGACGGGCTTCTTGGCCGCGGGCGCCGCCTTTTTTGGGGCAGCGTGATGCGGAGCAGCGTGATGTGGGGCGGCGTGATGTGGGGCGGCGTGATGTTCGGCGGTCTTCGCGACGACCTTGGGCGCGTCGGCAACGCGTGGGGCAATGGGCTTTTTCTTCGCGTACGCCTCTTCGGCCTCGCGCATGAGCTTGTCTGCCTCTTCCTGCGTCATCTGTCCGCGGCGTACCATGTATTGGACCAGGTCGCGTGCGCTTTCGATGGCGAAGCCAGCCAGACCGGCAGCCGCCCCGATGACGTCCTTCATGGCGGCCGCTACCTTGCTTCCCGCCTCCTGGCTGATCTCCTGAGCCCGAGCCGCCATTTCGGCGACAGTGTCGCGGACGTCGGTGCTCCGATGGCCGGGTGGTCGTCGCGGAGCGACCGGAGCAACAGGCGACCCTGCGTCCGCGGGGGCGTTGGTGTCGGCGGTGAGTGGCTTGTCGGCCATGGCGGGTCGCGCTCCAAGTGCGCGTGTGTGGGAGGCGCTGGCTGGCCCCCATCTATATGTAATGTATTCGCGTGTATCGGCTGCCGCCGGGTGGGCGAAAGACTGGTCGCAGCCTGATTTCGGAGGGTAAGTATATGATTTTGCGGCAGCTATGCAAGGAGTAGGAGGGTCCATTCGAGGGGCCGCGCGGAGCCCCCATACTTCATTTCCACGCGTTTATGCTCTACTTTAGAAGACATTTCAAAGCCATCATAGCGCCAATATAACAACTATCAATGCTATCTGGACTTAACGTGTTGGATCTGAGTCGCGTGCTGGCGGGGCCGCTCGCGACGATGCTGATGGGCGACTTGGGCGCCAACATCATCAAGGTCGAACGTCCCGGCTCCGGCGACGATACCCGCGGTTGGGGTCCGCCCTTCGATCCCAACGGGGAAAGCGCCTACTACATCAGCGTCAATCGCAACAAAAAGAGTCTCGCCGCGAACCTCGCGGCGGACGCAGATCGCGCGCTCATTCGCGAGCTCATCGCCGGGGCTGATGTCGTGGTCGATAATTTCCGCCCCGGCATGCTCTCGCGAAACGGATTCGACGTGCCTGCAATTCTCGACGAGCATCCTCGGCTGGTGTGGTGCACCATCAGCGGCTTCGGACCGGAGAGCGATCGCGCCGGCTATGACTTCGTGATGCAGGCGGAGTGCGGATGGATGGCGATCACGGGAGAGCGCGATGGAGAGCCGATGAAGGTCGGCGTGGCGCTCGCGGACGTCGTCGCGGGGAAGGACGCGTGCATCGCGATTCTGGCCGCACTCGTGGCGCGCGGGCGCACCGGTCGCGGGCGGCACGTTTCGGTGTCGCTGGCTGCGAGTGCGAGCGCGGCGCTAGTGAACGTCGCACAGAATGCGCTGGTCACCGGCGAGGAGCCCGGGAGATGGGGAAATGGGCATCCCAATCTCGTGCCGTACCAGCTGTTCAATGCGCGCGACCGGCCGCTCGTGATCGCGGTGGGGAATGACGCGCAGTGGATCGCGTGTGCGCGCTCGCTGGGGATCGCGAAGCTCGAGGACGATTCGTCGCTCAGAACCAATGCGGGGCGAGTCGCACAGCGTGAGCGGGTGGCGCAGATGATGAGCGAGCGCATTGGCGAGCAGACGTCCGAGTACTGGATCGCACGTCTCGATCGTGCGGGCGTGCCGTGCGGTATCGTGCGCTCGGTGCTCGAGTCGCTGCGCGATGTCGACTGTTCCGCGCAGACGGGAGTGTCGCCGAGCGTGCCGGGATCGGTGCGGATGCCACCGCCGCGGCTGAACGAGCATGGTGAGGAGATTCGAGCGCGGAAGTGGGATGCGTTCGCGGAGCGCCGCTGACGCATGCGCTACATCGGCAACAAGACGCGCCTTCTTCCATTTCTGATGGGCACCATCCAGCGGCTCGGCCTCGTTCGCGGCGGTGCGCACGATGCTTTCTCGGGCACTGCGGCGGTGGGACGCGCGCTCAAGAGTGCGGGGTGGCGCGTGGTGTCGAGCGATCTGATGACGTACTCGTACGTCTTTCAGCGCGCGTACGTGGTGGCGCGGCGGGCGCCGAGCTTCGCGGCGTTGCGCGCGGGGGATCCCGAGCTGCGGCGCGCGTTGCGATCGCCGGCGCTTCGCTCGGCGGTGGCGGCTCATGGCGGCGAGGGAGGGGCGCTTGCGGCGGTGAGCGAGTATCTGGCGCGATGGATCGAGCCGGAGCAGGGCTTCATGGGCTCGCACTTCGCGCCGGCTGGCGGGCGGATGTATTTCACCCAGGAGAACGCGAATCGCATCGACGCGATTCGGCGAACGCTGAACGAGTGGTGGACCGCCGGGCTGATCGAGGACGATGCGTATTACGTGCTTCTTGCTTCGCTCATCGAGGGCGCTGACCGCGTGGCGAATACGGCCGGTGTGTACGCTGCGTACATGAAGAGCTGGCAGTCCAATGCGCGGCGCGCGCTAACGCTTCGCGCCGGGATCCCGCTTCGGGGCGCGCGCGGGGCGACGGCGCATCGCGCGGACGCGGCGGCGGTGGCGCGCGGGGCGGGTGCCATGGAGCTCATTTACATCGACCCGCCCTACAATGCCCGACAGTATTCCGGATACTATCACGTTCCTGAGATCATCGCCCGCGGCTGGTTCGACGCGGTGCCAGCGTTACGGGGCAAGACCGGACTGGTGGCGGGTGAGGGTCAGCGCAGCGACTGGTGTTCCGGCCGCAGGGCTGGGGCAGCGCTGGCGGAGCTCCTCGCGGCGACGGAGGCGCGTCATGCGCTGGTCAGCTACAATTCGGAGGGGCTGTTAAGCGAGCGCGACCTTAAGGATACACTTGGTCGCGCAGCGAAATTCGGGGTGGTACAACGCTTTTCACGTGGCTATCGCCGCTATCGCTCGGATAGCGATCGCATTGGACGAGTCTATCAGGGAGATCGGGTGCGTGAATTACTCTATCATATTCGGCTGCGTTGACGTGACTGCATCGTTACGCGCGCGACGACAATTCGTCAATGAAGCATGGCCACCCTCGCACCACCGCTCTCGGTCCTTTCAGGGCTGTCCAGAGGGCGCACAAAGCGTTACACTAGCGTCGTGAAGACCACGGTGTTGGCACCGCGACCGATCGATCCGCTCGAGGCGGATCACGACGTGATTGCGCGCGTATTGACGGGAGATCGTAACGCGTTTGGAGTGTTGATCCAGCGTTACAGCGATCCACTGTTTCGTCACGCGCTAGGCATGACGGGAAGCCCTGATGTCGCGGAGGACATCCTCCAGGCCTCGTTCATCAAGGCGTATCAGCATCTCGCGGAAGTGCACGGACGGTTCGATGCGTGGATTTTCCGGATCGTGGCGAACGGGTGCAAGGACTGGCTCAAGAACATTCGCCGGACGCATCAGAGCTACGAGGAGGACGATCAGCCCTCCTCTTTTTCGACGCCGGACGAAGAGCTCGACCGCACGGAATTACGGAGCGATCTGGACAGCGCACTAATGCAACTGGCGCCGTCGCTGCGAGAGGCGTTCGTGATGAAGCATGTCGAAGGTCGTTCGTACGAAGAGATGGCCGTTCTTCTGACTACCACCGTCGGAGCACTTAAGATGCGCGTCCACCGCGCGCGTGAGGCGCTCCAGGCTCTTCTTGAGGAAAAGTACGCCTAATGCAAGACAACCTCGATCCCAGAGAGTATCGGTCTCCGGCAGCGCCCAAGAACGGTGAGGCGGCGCCGCGTCCGATCACTGATCGCGAAGTACCGCTCACCGGGCAGCAGACGCCCGCCGCGATCCACTCCTGGCTGGATGGAGAGCTCTCCGAGAGCGCCGTTCGCCAGAGTGATGCCGCACGTGATGTCGATTTCTGGCTGCGCCTCGATCGCGAGGTTCAGGTTCGTCGCCAGATGACCACTCCCGTGCACCTGTACGAGCGCATCATGGAAGCGCTGCCGGCGTCATCGCCCGCTGTCGCCGAGCCGTGGTGGAATCGCTCGTTCACCCTCACGCCCGCCGTCGCGATTGCCGCGGCAGCAGGGGCCGTAGCGATCGGACTCGCAGTCGGAGCCACGGTGTTGCACGGTCGGTAATCTGCGTCACACTAGTTTGTAGCCGCCGATCTCACGTCTCGAGATCGGCGGCTTTTTTCTTGTAATTCATCGCTGTATCACTCCGTTGCGGTCTGCGGTTTGCACAACGCACGTGTGGACTCTTCGCGCTCGATTCGCCAGTGCGGAGCGAGGTCACTGTGAACCGCATAGAGGGAGGCAGCATCATGTTTTTCAAATTCATCGCCGCCGCAGCAATTGTCGCCACGCCTGTTCTGGCACATGCGCAGCAGACGACGCCGACCGTTCCCCAGGACACCACGTCGCGTACGCGGATCCACACGGATTCGACGACGATCGACACATCGAACGGCAGTGTCTACACGACGAAGAAGAAGACCGACAAGAAGATCGATTCCACCAGGTCGCATGTCGATACGACCATGAACGTGTCGCCCATCGACAGCACGAAGATGGGTGTCCCGCCCGCACGCCCGACTCCAACGCCTCCCACCGAGTAATACGGGCGGAGCGAAGGATCCAGGCGGGGAGGAGAGCAATCTCCTCCCCGTCGTGTGTCGCTACCCGATCGTGGGGAGATCACGCCGCACGAACGACAGAGCGACGCCATCCCGAAAAAAATTCTCCACGCGGCTCTCCTCGCGAAATCCAATCGCAGAGAAAAACGCGCTCGCTCCCGGAAGCGCTCGCGCGTCATCCGGCAGCTCCATCAGCACGAAGCGCGCGCGAGAGAGTCGCAATCGCGTGATCGCCTCCTCCGCGAGCGATCGCCCGACGCCCGCTCGCCGCGAGGAGTCGTCCACCACCACCAGATGGATGCGCCCGGCGCCATCTGTGCCGGCGAACGCGCCGAAGACGATTACACCGTCTGTCGCTTCGCCCTGCGCGCTCGCAAGCGCGCGCGACTCCGCGCCCGGCTCGCGCGCCGCCATCTCGAGTGCCTCGATGGCGCCCGCCGCGTACGACGTGAGCCCCAGCGCGCGCATCACGAGCTCCGATGCGGATGACAATCGCGCCTGGTCGAGGTCGACGATCGTGCGGCGCGCACTCATCGGCGAACGCTCACCAGCGCCCGCGCATCAGATGTGGATCGCGCGACCCAGCACCGCGAGTGCCGCTTCCCGCGTCGCCTCGCTCAACGTCGGATGCGGATGCACTGTGAGCGCGATGTCCTCGCTCGATCCGCCGAACTCCAGCGTCAGCGTCAGTTCCGCTACGAGCTCCGACGCCGTAGGCCCGATCAGGTGCGCTCCCAGCAGCGCATCCGTCTCGGCGTCCGCGACGAGCTTCACGAAACCCGTCGTGTCGCCGGCGGTGCGCGCGCGCCCGTTTGCGGAATACGGGAATCTGCCCACCTTGTAGGCGCGTCCGCTCTCCTTCACCTGCTGCTCCGTGAGACCCACGCCGACAATCTCGGGGGTCGTATATACGACGGCCGGAATCACGCCGTAGTGCATGTGCGATGACTTGCCGGCGATGACCTCCGCCGCGACCATCCCCTCGTCCTCCGCCTTGTGCGCGAGGAGCATCCCGCCGACGACGTCGCCCACCGCGTAGACGTTGGGGAGATTCGTGCGCATCTGATCGTCCACCGTGATCTCGCCGCGGGGGCCGAGCGCGAGGCCGAGTGCCTTGGCGTCGATGCCGGGCAGCGACGATCGCCGGCCGACGCAGGTGAGCACGCGATCCGCCTCGAGCGTTTCGGCCACGCCGTCTTTCTCGATTTCAACGAGGACTCGATCGCCATCGCGTCGTGCGCCCGTGACTCTGGTCGCGGTTCTGATGTCGAGCCCTTGCCTGCGAAACACCTTCTCGGCCTCGCGCGCGAGATCGGCGTCGTAGCCGGCGAGGATGGAAGGCAGCAGCTCGATGATGGTGACGCGCGCGCCGAGCCGGCGCCACACGGACCCAAGCTCGACGCCGATGACACCGCCGCCTATGACGACGAGTCGCTCAGGCACCTCGGTGAGCATGAGCGCGCCGGTATTGGAGAGGACGCGATCTTCGTCGTACGGAAGGAAGGGGAGCGCGGTGGGTACGGATCCCGTCGCAATGATGACGGAGCCGGGATGGTAAACCGTTATCGTGTTTTCGGGGGGCGCCCCCCGCACCTCCACCACGTTCCCCGCCTCGAGCGTCGCGCTCCCGCGCGCCCACGTGATCGCATTCTTCTTGAACAGATACTCGATCCCGCGCGTGTTCTGCGCCACGACGTCCGTCTTCCGGCGCTGCATTACTCCCAGGTCGAGTCCAACGCTGCCGAGCATCACGCCGTGCGTGGCTGCGCGCTCGCGTGCGAACTCGAAGTGGTGTGACGACTCCAGCAGCGCCTTGGAGGGAATGCACCCAACGTTCACGCACGTGCCCCCCAGCGTCGCGTCGCGCTCCACGCATACCACGCTCAGGCCGAGTTGCGCCGCGCGAATCGCCGCGACGTAGCCGCCAGATCCGGCACCGATGATCAGCACGTCTGGCTCGAGTGCGCCCGTCATACCATTCCCGAGCGAACGATCACTCGACGAGCATCGCGGCCGGATCCTCGATGAGCTCCTTCACCCGCACGAGGAAGAGCACCGCCTGCTGACCTTCGACAAGACGATGATCGTACGACAGCGCGAGATACATCATCGGCCGGATCTCGACCTTCCCCGCAATCGCTACCGGGCGGTCCTGAATCTTGTGCAGCCCCAGTATCGCGACCTGCGGGTAGTTCAGGATCGGCGTCGACACGAGCGATCCGAACACGCCGCCATTCGTGATGGTGAAGCTGCCGCCGGTGAGATCATCCATGGTGAGCGCGCCATCGCGCGCGCGCTTCGCCACCGCAACGAGCGCGCGGCTGAAGTCGAGCATGTTCATCCTGTCGGCGTCCTTCACTACCGGCACGACGAGCCCGTTTTCCGCCGCTACGGCGACGCCGAGATTCACATAGTGCTTGTAGACGATCGAGTCGCCCTCGATCTGCGCGTTCACGGTTGGATACGCCTTGAGCGCCAGCGCCGCAGCCTTGGCGAAGAACGGCATGTAGGTGAGCTTCACGCCGTGCTCCTTCTCGATGCGATCGCGCAGCCTCGCGCGCACCTCCGAGACGGCGGTCATGTCCACTTCGTTGAACGTCGTCAGATGCGCCGTTGCATGCTGCGACTCGAGCAGATGCTCGGCGATGCGTTTGCGGCGCGTAGTCATGCGCTCGCGCGTCTCGCGGCCGTTCGTCGCGGCCGGCGGGCG
>JANWLO010000111.1 GCA_025450815.1 Gemmatimonadaceae bacterium | reverse complement strand
GCGCGTTCGGTTGCGAGCCAGCGATTCATGCTTCTGCTCGTCGGCGTGTTCAGCGGCGTTGCGCTCTTGCTCGCGACCCTCGGCGTGTACAGTGTCATCTCGTATCTCGTGGCGCAGCGCGGGCGCGAGATAAGCATTCGCGTAGCGCTGGGGGCGCGCGCGAGAGACATCGAGAGGTTGGTCATCGTACAGGGAGTTGCACTCGCACTGATCGGGGCGGCGCTGGGAGGAGTCGCCGCCTTTGCATCAACGCGCGTGCTAGGGACATTGCTCTATTCGGTGAGTGCCACCGATCCGACCTCGTTCGCCGGCGTGCTCGCGGGGCTTTGCGCAGTGGCGCTGGCGGCGAGCTATCTGCCAGCGCGGCGAGCGGCGCGCCTCGAACCGATGGATGTGCTGCGAGGCGGGTAGGGCACGACCATGAAGCTTGACTTCGGCAAGCTCACGGGATTCGCCGGCGGTCTCGATGCGAAGGCGCGGCTGTTGGCGCTGGAGAGCGGAAAGCGTGCGACCGCTCGCGCAGGCTAGCTCGACTCCACCGGCGTTCGGATACCCTCCGGATGCGAATAGATGTTCGCGGAGTGTCCACGCAGCAGCCCTACCAGCGTCATCCCTGCGGCGTCTGCCATGCGAATCGCGAGTCCGGTGGGGCGCGATATCGCGGCGAGCAGCGGAATGCCGGCGACTCCCGCCTTCTGCACCAGCTCATAGCTCGCTCGACTCGTGACCACGAGGAAACCCTCCCCGGCATCACGACCCGCGCGGGCGAGCGCGCCGATGACCTTGTCCACCGCGTTGTGTCGCCCCAGATCCTCGCGAGCGACGATCACTGCGCCGTCGCGCCCCGCCCACGCTGCAGCGTGCATCGATCCCGTTTCGCGATTCCAGCGCTGAGCGTCGTGCAGCCCGTGCTCGGCTCGCACCACCGCGTCGAAGTCGAAGGCCTCGCGAGGCACCATGGTTGGTACCGGCCGCAGCGCGTCGCCGATGAGCGCGACGCCGCACAGTCCGCACCCCGTCCGCCCAACTAGGCCGCGCGAGCGGCGCGCGAGCATCTGCGCCGCGCCGTCGGGGATCTCAATGAAAATCTGCGTTCCCTCGTCGCGCCTCACGACGAGCATCTCGCCAATGTCCCCCACCTGCTCGACGATCTGCTCGCTCAGCGTGAAGCCCACGGCGAAGTCCTCGAGATTCGCAGGCGTAGCCATCATCACCGCGTGTGGCGCGTCGTTGTATACGAGCGCCACCGGAATCTCCTCGGCCACTCCGGCCCTTTGTGGCTCGGTGCGCTCGCCACCCGTGCGCACGAAGTCGCGGCGCTTGACGGGCGGGGCAAGGCCGAGCTCGAACATCGGATGCTCGGGGCCGGGACGCGCAGGGCGCGTTGGCCGCGCGATCGGGATGCTCGTCACGAGATCGTGCGTGTGTGTTCGTCCAGCGCCTCGTTCGTCACCTTCTGATTCGCTGAGCGCACGACGCTGATCACGACCGACTTCGACGCCGGTTGACAGCTCCCGCGCGCGACGGAATCCAGCGGCACGAGCGCATTGCCCTCGGGGAAATAGGTGGCAGTGCAACCGCGAGCGATCGGATGCTCGATCGCCTGGAACCGTTCCAACGTGCGATCCTGGCCACGAAAGTGGCTCGTGATGTCAACCAGCGTCTTGTTCGCGAGCCCGCGCGCGTTCATGTCATCCACGTTCATGAAAATCACGCGCCGTCCGCCCTTTATCCCGCGATACTTGTCCTCCAGCCCGTAGATGACGGTATTGAACTGGTCGTGCGACCGGACGGTGGTCATGAGCAGCTGCCCTTGCTCGAGCGCGATCGGGCTCATCGGATTGACGGTGAACTTGGCCTTGCCCGTATCCGTCTTGAAGATCCGTTCCTTGGGCGGGACCGGCAGATAGAAGCCATCGCCGTCGCGGACGCGCGTATTGTACTCCTCGGCGCCCGGAACAACGTGCGAGATGGCATCGCGCACGACGTCATAGTTCCCCGTCATCCCGTCCCAATCGATGGCAAGGCGATTGCCAATAGTGGCCTTTGCCATTCCGCAGATGATCGCGATCTCGCTTCGCACCTCGGTCGAGATGGGAGCCATGCGGCCCTCGGAGCGACTCACCTTGCACACTGTGTTCTCGACGGACGTTATCTGCGGACCCGACGCCTGAACGTCGCGCTCCGTGCGCGTGAGGCACGGCAGAAGCAGCGTCGTACCGCCGGAGAAGAGGTGAGCGCGATTGAGCTTCGTGACGATGTGGACGTTCAGCTTCATGTTGCTCAGGCCACGAGCAACGGTGGGCGTGTCCGGCGTGGACGAAAGAAAGTTGCCGCCGAGGGAGATGAACGCGCCCGCGCGGCCGTCGGCCATCGCGTGGATGGCGCCGATGGTGTCCAAGCCGTGCGCGCGCGGCGGCTCGAAGCTAAACTCGTCGCGCAGGCGATCTAGAAACCCATCGTCCATCTTCTCCCAGATTCCCATCGTGCGATCGCCCTGCACGTTGCTGTGCCCGCGGATGCACAGCGCACCGGCTCCCTTGCGGCCCATGTTGCCGCGGAGCAGAAGGAGATTCACCATCTCCTGGATGTTCTCGACGCCGTTGTGATGCTGCGTGAGTCCCATGCACCAGCAGACGACGGTGCGCTCGGACGCGGCCAGCATCGATGCCGCCTGGCGAATCTCGGGCAACGCAATTCCGCTTCCGGCCACGATCGACTCCCACGAGCAGGAGCGGATCGATTGCTCGAGTGCGTCGAAGCCGCTCGTGTAGTGCTCGATGAATCCCCGGTCGAGCACCGTCCCCGGCGCGGCATCCTCGAGCTCGAAGAGAGCCTTGATGAATCCCTTCACGAGCGCGATGTCGCCATTGATACGCACCTGGAGATACAGGTCCGCGAGTGCGGTGCCGTTGCCCAGCCACTGCCATGGCTTCTGTGGATGCGCGAAGCGAAAGAGGCTCACCTCGGCCATGGGATTGACCGCGATCATCTTCGCACCGCGCTTCTTCGCGATCTGCAGCGACGTCAACATGCGCGGGTGATTCGTTCCCGGGTTGTGGCCGATCTCGACGATACAATCGGCGCTCTCCAGATCTTCGAGCGTGATGGTGCTCTTGCCGATGCCAAGCGTCCTCGTAAGTGCGAGGCCGCTCGATTCGTGGCACATGTTCGAGCAATCCGGGAGGTTGTTCGTTCCGAACGCGCGCGCGAAGAGCTGAAAGACGAAGGCCGACTCGTTCACCGCCTTCCCCGATGTGTAGAGCACCGCCTCGTTCGGAGATCGCAACGAACGAAGCTGCTCGCCGACGATCGTGAAGGCTTCGTCCCATCCGATCGGCGTGTAGTGCTTGCTTCCGGCGCGGATAACCATGGGCTGCGTGATGCGGCCGAGCGCGTTGAGCGCGTAGTCGGACCACCGGCTGAACTCTTCCACGCTGTGCGCGGCGAAGATCTCGGGAGTCAGGCGCGCGCTCGTTGCGGAGTCGGCCATTGCCTTTGCACCGTTCTCGCAGAACTCGAATCTGGCTCGATGTCCTTCGGGATCGGCCCAGGCGCAGCTCGGACAATCGAATCCGTCGTCCTGGTTAATGTGCGTCCAGGTTCGCGCCATGGTGGCGACCGACTCCTGGCTCAGGGCGGACTTGATGGATCGCACGATCGCCGGGAAGCCCGTTGCGACGTGCGACGGTTTTATCAGTCGCAATCCCTGGGTCTGTTCCGGGACTTGCGATTCGATGGCGTCGCGTTCGTCTGGCATGTCATCGTGCGATGCGATTCCTGGGCCATTTCAACGATCAGCTCGCCGCGCGAAGCACTGACAGGAGGTCGTCCGAGGTGAGCACCGTGGCGTATGGCGGAAAGATCTTCTCCGTGAGCACTCGGTGCACCTCTTCGTCGCGGTCGAGACAACAGTCTTTCACGATGATCAACCGATAGTCCATGTCGGCGGCTTGGCGCACGGTCGAGAGCACAACGCCGCTCGTGGAAATGCCGAAGAGGATTAGAGTCTCGATGTCCCGCGCCCGTAGAATCATCTCCAGATCGCTGCCTGCGAACGCGCTTATGCGCTTCTTCACGACGATGATATCGTCCGGTGCCGGGGCGACAGCGGAATGAATGCCCGCGTCCGGATCGTCGGGGATGACGAACCGTCCCGTTTGCGACATTGCGCTGAAGCTCTGGTTGCGCTTGCTGACCTCGGGATAGCCGCGCCGAAAGCCGACTTGTACGTAGATCACGGGAACCCGGGCTAGTCGCGCGGCGGTGAGCAGTGCTGCGGCCCGTTTCATCGCCGCGTCCGCGCCGACTGGAACTCTCGCCACGATGCCGGTCTGGTAGTCCATGATCAGGAGAGCTGAGCTGTCGGGGCGTATCGAGAGGGGATCGGCCATGCGAGAGCTCCTGTGAGAAGCGTGAGACATCCGTGAGTGATGCGTAGAGCAACGGCTCGCGCGGGGAAATCGTTGGTTACGGTCCGGGCCGCCATCGAAGCAGTGATACGTTGACGTATCGCTGCGAAACGCATACGTTCTATAATGCTCGTCACCATCACGCGCGAGGAGGCGCTCAATGGCCACGGTCCAGGTACGGTACATCGTTAACGACGTCGACGCCGCGATTCCGTTCTACGTCGACAAACTGGGATTCACGCTCGAGATGCACCCCGCGCCCGCCTTCGCGATGCTCTCGCGCGGCGATCTCAGGCTCGTGCTCAGCGCTCCCAACGCCGCCGCTGGCGGCGGGCAACCAATGCCCGACGGCACCGCGCAACAGCCCGGCGGGTGGAATCGCTTCGCCGTCGAGATCACCGATCTCGCGTCAACCGTGAGTGAGCTCCGCGCGTCTGGGGCGCACTTCCGAAACGAGATCGTCACCGGCGTCGGGGGCAAGCAGATCCTCGTGGAGGATCCGTCGGGAAATCCGATCGAGCTCTTCGAGCCCACGATTCGCGAGGCGCGGCTGCGCACATGAGGCGCGGCGAGCCAAGGAGTGAGGAGCTGGATCCTCGCGTTGCGCGCTCGCTCCAGACCATTCTCCACGCCGCACTCGAGGAGCTGGGCGATGTCGGCTATGGTGCGTTCACGATCGAATCGGTCGCGGCGCGTGCAGGAGTCGGCAAGTCCACGATCTATCGCCACTGGCCGAGCAAGCTCGCGCTAATCGAGGGCGCGTTTCAGACTCTCCACGAGCAGGCGGCGCCCGACATCGTGAGCGGATCGCCGCGCGAGCGCGTCGAGCGAATCGTGCGCCATGTGGCGGAGGTGGTGGCCGGGAAGCCGTTCTCATCGTGCATTCCCGCGCTCATCGATGGCGCTGAGCGCAATCGCGACGTGCGGCGATTCCACCATCGATTTCAGCGCGAGGCCCGGAAGCCGCTGGTCGCAGTGATCGCGATGGGCGTGGAGTGCGGCGACTTCGAATCGCATATCGATCCAGAGCTCACCGCAATCGCGCTCGTCGGCGCGATCTTCTATCGGCGGCTGATGACGAACGAGCCGTTCCGTCCCGGGCAGGCGGCCGAGCTCGTGGCGACGACGTTCGGCGTCGCCACGAGATCGCGTGCGCGATAGTTCGCGCGATCAGCTTCTCTCGTACTTCTGCAGCTCCACCACGGTCGCCTTGGCCTTTCCGAGTGGATACACGACTACCCTAATCACGCTGGCGTTTCGACATCCAGGAGTCGATGAGGATACCGCAAACGTCGACTACCGCGGCATCATGGCGGGGCTCGCCGCAGAGGGCGGTGACAGCGCGCAAGCTGATCGGCTCGACGCATGGCTTGCCGGTCTGCCTCCCGCGCGAGCGCTCTGGACGCTCCATCATCTCGCAACGCGGGCCGACTACATCGCGCTCACGAAGCCACGCAGCTAGCGGATTTTTTCCGATAGTTCAGCGCGCTTGATCGGCGTGGATTATGCAACTCCATCTCCTCCGAGTTGCCAAGGCAGGCGACTCAGCCGTTCGATCGTTCAGCAGGGATGAGAGGAGGACGCAATGAAACTAAAATGGATCGCTACAGCCGCGTTTGCGATTGCACTCGCACCGGGTGTCGTGCTCGCGCAGAGCAAGACGTCCAGCGACACGTCGAAAATGGGCTCGGCGACGCATACCACGACAACGACTTCCACCGGTGATGTGAGCGCTATCGACGCCAACGTGACGCCGGCTATGCTCAAGGCGCAGGATGATCCGAACCTCATTGGTTCGCCTGCATGGTGGAAGACGCACTCCACCGCGGATGGCAAGCCACTGCAATCGAAGTCCCAGACAAGCAAGAAGCCGTAGGTAGATTGCGCGCAGAGCGCGCTGAGCGCGGGTGATGCTGCCCGCGCTCAGCTCTCCTTCTGCCGCGCTTCCGCTCGAAGCTGCGCAACGTAGGTGACGGCGTCCCTAGCACGAAGAGCACCCGTGCGCTCAGACCTGATTTCGCCGGAAGCAGCCTGGGACGTGGTCGTTCACGATTCCCGCTGCCTGCATCCACGCGTAGACCGTTGTGGGTCCGACAAATTTGAATCCGCGTTTCTTGAGCGCCACCGAATAGGTTTCGGAGAGCGGTGTTTTCGCGGGAACATCGCCATCGATCTTCACCGGGCGCTTGCCGGCGAGCGACCACGCGAACTCCGAAAAGCTCTCCCCGGACTCTTCCATCGCGAGAAACGCCCGCGCGTTTCCGATCGTTGCCTCGATTTTCGCGCGTGATCGTATGATGGCGGGATTGCCGAGCATCCGGTCAACCTCTCTTTTGCCGAATTTCGCGACGATCGCTGGATCGAAGCCACGAAAATCCTCTCGGAATGCTTCGCGCTTGCGGAGGATTGTAATCCACGACAGCCCGGCCTGGAAGCCGTCGAGCATTAGCGCCTCGAAGAGCTTGATCCCGTCATGCTCCGGGACGCCCCATTCGCGATCGTGATACTCCTGCATGATCGGATCGTGCCCCGCCCACGCGCATCGGGCTTTCGTAGCGGCTACCATGTTGTTCTCCTCCGCCGGCCACGCGCAAGCCGGTGAATGGTGTCGAGAATCGCCGCGCCCAGCCGGCGCTAGCTTCGTTCCGCGCGCCCGCCCAGCCACTCGGCGAGCACCGCGATGCCCGCGAGCGCGATCGCGGCGACGAAGTATGCGACACGAACACCGTCGGTTGCGGCGCCGTTCCATCCCGCGAAGTCGAAATCCGCCGCGTGCGGACTGCTCATGACGATGTAGAGATAGAGCATCGAGATTCCCGCGAAGAGCTTCGGGGTGCGAGCGAGCGTCCCCATCCCCACCGCGGCACTGGCGATGAGGGCAGCGCCGATGCCGAGCGAGAGGGCATCGCGTGGGCTCGTAGCGATCATGCGTGCGAGGGGCACGATCACGAAGGCGAGCGCCAGCCCCAGGGCACCAAGCAGCTTGGCGGGTACGGACAATCGCCGTGTGCGGGGAATGCCGGAGCGAATGGCATCGACGCGTGCCGCGCGATCGCGCGTCGGAATCTCCGCGAGCGCCGCTACGAGCGCCACGAACACGATCGGCAGCAGCGCAGAGCGCAGCGCATGTTCGCGCACGACCACACCCGCGATGGCAGTCGCGAGTGCCGCCGCGAGCACAGTTGGATAAAGCATAATGGTGAGCGCAATTTCGCCGAGTGCCATGCGAGCGAGCCCTGGGCCGGCCCAGGACTCGGGGCGCACCGCGCGCACGAGCGGCGCCAACGGCGCGCCGATGCGCGCGAGCACGCTTCCTCGCGCACCGCCAGTGCTCCCCTTCACGCGCGCGGGATCGAATCGCGCGAACGCCAGCCACGCGATGACGAATAGTGGAATGACGAGCGCCGCCGAAGCTGCTCGCGTACCGACTACGTGCCAGCTCCACTTTACCCCGTCGAAGCGCCATGGAATCTGCGCGGGATCGAAGCGGCTGGAGCCGATGCTCACTTCAGGGTGCACGTTGTGAAAGTCGGCGATTGCCTGCGGTTTGGAGGCATTGATGAGGAATGCGATGCCGAACACATCGAAATAGGACCCCACACCACTTCCGATCGCCTCCGCGGTGGATGCCGGAATGGTCAGCAGCATCACCCACACGAAGAAGTACGCAATGTCGCCGAACCGTCCCGAGAGGGGGTAGACGCACTCGAACATCAGCGCGAATCCGGCCACCACGACGACTGCCGGCCCCATGGCCGCGAGAAAGATCGTGGCGTACCTGAGAGGCTCGATCGGCGCCTCGCCGCGAAGCAGTTGCATCGCCATCACGTTGACGATGTACACCAGTACCACGAGCGTGAGGAAGGCGATGCTGCCGAGGAGCTTGCCGGCGAGATATTCGGCGTTCCGCACGGGAGTCGACGCGACTACGAAACCCGTTCTCGTCACGATGTCCCGGCGAATGGTGTTGCTGATGAGATAGAAGCCGAGCATGCCGAGCAGCACCGCGCACAGCGACGAGGTTGCCAGAGCGATCGTGGCCGAGTTGTACAGCGCGCGATGCCCATTCACCTGCATCAGCGCTCTGCCAGTCGAGAGGTCGGGGACGATGACGTACGCCAGGATGCACAGCGCCACCAGCAGCGCCGCGGACGAGCCTCGCGCCATGCGCACGCGTACGTCCGTACGCGCGACCGCGAGCACGCGCCGAACCGTCACTGAGCAGCTCCGAAATTCAGTGCGTAAATGAATGCGTCTTCGAGATCGGGCTCTACGGCAACGGCGCCCGGAAGCGGGCACCCGGGGCTCACCACTCGGAGGTGGACGCCGCTGGAATTGCGCACCGAGCGCGCGATACGGAGAGCTCGACGCGCTTCATCGAATCGATCCTGTGCAATCGTTGTCTCCCACACGCTTCCCGTCGCGGCGCGCAGGAGGTCGGGCGGCGTCGCCGTAACTATCAGGCGTCCCGACTTCATCACCGCGATCTCGGTGGCGATGGATTCAATGTCGCTCACTATGTGCGTCGAGAAGATCACGAGCCGGTCGAAGCCGATGTCCGAGAGAATGTTGCGGAAGCGCAGCCGCTCCTCCGGATCGAGTCCGGCCGTCGGCTCGTCGACGATCAGCAGAGCCGGATCGTTGATCAGCGCCTGTGCGATTCCGAGCCGCTGCTTCATGCCGCCCGAGAACCCGCCCACGGCGCGGTTCGCGACGGTATGAAGGTTCACCATCTCGAGCATCTCGGCCACTCGCGAGCGGCTGCTCACGCCCTTGAGCGCCGCGAAGTACGTGAGGAACTGGACTGCGGTGAGCCCGTCGTACACTCCGAAATCCTGCGGGAGATAGCCGAGCTTCTCGCGCAGGAAGTCGGGGTCGGACGTGATGTCGCGGCCGTCGAAGAGAATTCGCCCGCCGGTGGGGCGCGTTATCGTCGCGATCATCTGCATCAGCGTGGTCTTGCCGGCGCCGTTCGGCCCTAGCAAACCGAGCACTCCGGTGCCGAGCGAGAGCGAAAGGTCATTGACGGCGACGATGCCGTTGCGAAAGCGCTTCGTCACGGCTTCGAGCGTGAGCGCGGTAGCAGCAGTGGTGAGCATGACTGCCATACTGCGGTTCGATCAGTTCGGTTTCACCGCGCGATATTCAGGGTGGGTCGAAGATCGCCTCGTCACGGAACTTCGCCTGGTCGAGCCCCTTGATTTGGTCGCGCCCGGAGATCTGGTGGAAGATCGCCCCGGAGATCTCCGCGAGCGAGAGATCGCAGTCCGCCAACTTCGCGCCCGTGAGATTGGCTCGCGTGAGCTTCGCCTTGCGCAGATTCGCGCCGGTGAGATCGGCGCCGCTCAGGTCAGCCTCGGTGAGATCTGAGCGCATCACGCCCATTGGCTGGTTGCGCGGATCCGCGCCAAGATCAGCATGATCGAGCTTCGCGCGCACGAAGATCGCGCCTGTAGCCGCGCCAACGATCCTCGCGCCCGACAGATCCGCATCGGTAAAGTTCGCGCCCGTCATGATCACGGCGTACAGACTCGCGTCGCGCAGCACCGCGTGCGTGAGATCGGTCTTGATCATCGTGCTGACGTCGAGCGTCGCACCGGAGAAGTCGGCGTTTCGAGCGTTTGCGCCATCGAGTCGCACTCCGAACATCTTCGCCTTCACCATCTTCGTTCCGACGAGGGTGGAGTTCGCGAGATTCGCACGCTTGAAGTCGAGCCCCGACAGATCGAGCGATGAGAGATTGGCGCCGATGAAAATCGCGGGATGATCGACCGTGGACGCGTTCAGCCGCTCCACCACCTGTGCACGCGTGAGCGGCGTGGAATCGGCAGCGGCCTGGACGGCCGGCCGCACGTGCTCCGCAGACGCGTGGTGAGTTGCGAAGAGAGGAGCCGCCGCAGCGGCGAGCACGAGCGCAACGGCGGTGGGTGTCATGGCTATTTCGCCTCCGGCGCGCTCTCGAAAGGCCCGCCCGGCCGCGCCATCGCACGATGAGTTGCAGCGCTATCGGCCAGTCCCCAGCGGTCGTAGACGTCCGCGAGCGCCGATTCAGTGCGTCTGTACGCGAAGAAGTTCGGATGCGGATTCGAGCGCAGCGTGTCGAGCATGCTCGTGAGACGCGCGATCGCGGCCTCCGTCTGGTTCCGGTCGCGCAGGATCAGCGCATCGACACGGGCCGGCGTCGCCCACCGGTAGTCACCAGGCGGCACGGCGCCCGTCCAGAGCGCGCGCACGCTGTCCATTAGAGGAAGAGCGCGCGTGTCGTCGCCAACGCGCGCCGCTAGCTCCGCCCGCAACGCCAGCACTCCGCCCATTGCCGTGCGGCCGTACTTCTCCGGCAGCTGTGCCGAGTGGTAGATCTCGTATGCGCGGCGAAGAAGCGAGTCGGCGATCGCGCCATGACCGAGCATTCCGTGCGCGGCACCGAGTGCACTCAGTACGATCGCGATGGACGTCGAATCCTCGACGCCGTGCAGCTTGTCGAGCCGCGCGATCTCCTGCTCGAAAAGGGGAACCGCCTCCTCATTTCGCCCCTGTCGCCGAAGCACCTCGCCAAGCAGCATTACCGCCGAGTTGCCGAATGTGGGCGGATGCGCCGCCTCCACCGGGAGCAGCTCGCGCAGCACGACTTCCGCCTGATCGTAGCGCTCCTGGTTCATCAGCGCACTCGCGAGCGACTCGGACGACTGAACATCGACCGAGTCCGGAGCGATGCGCGCATGAATTGCCCGCGACTCGGCAGCCGCGGACTCCGCGCCGGAGAACTGCTGGGCCTGCAGCAGGATGTGCGCGAGCGCCTCGAGATGATTCGCGAGATCGAGCGAATCGCGCCCATACGCGCGCTGGCTCGCCACGGCCTGCCGCAGCAGCGCCTCCGCGTGCTGCCGGTCGCCGTTGCTGAGATAGATCTCGCCGAGTGCGGATTGCATCGTCGCACGGACGTTGGGTCGCGTCTGATATTGCGCCGCG
>JANWLO010000110.1 GCA_025450815.1 Gemmatimonadaceae bacterium | reverse complement strand
GTGTTCGAGGCGCTCTGGGATGGGCAGACGCCGGGAAAGCGCTGGCTGGGAATCCGCGTGGTGCAGGACGGAGGCTACTCGGTTTCGTTTGGCGCCTCGGCCGCCCGGAATCTCCTTCGCATCGTGGATTTTCTCCCGGCGTTATACGGCGTGGGCCTCACCAGCGTTGCGATCAACAAATCGGGTAAGCGCATCGGCGACATCGTTGCGGGCACGTTCGTGGTGCACGAGCAGCTCGCGATCGTCGCCGCCGCGCCGACACGCGCGCCGGAAGGCGTGGCGGCCGTTGCGATCACCTCTCGCCTCACCGAGGAGGAGTACGCACTGCTCGGCCGATTCGTCTCGCGGCGCGCGCAGCTCAACGCCGAGTTGCGCACGTCGTTCGCGGCGCAGCTAGCGGAGCGGTTTCGCCCGCATCTCACCGATAATGGGAGCGCGCCGTCCGCTCAGCTTCTTCGGTTGTACGAGAGCGAGTCGGATGCGCGTGCACGCGGCCTGCCGGCGCGTGGCGCGATCGGCGCGGCGCGCGAACGGCATGCGATCGTTGCGAAGAACGCCGCGCGCTGGCGCGACTTTGCCGCCGCGCTCACGGCCGCGCAGCGCCGCGGCCTTCGAGCGATGACGCCGGAGGAGGTGAGTACTCTAGTCTCACTCTACCGAGAGGTCGCCACCGATCTAGCACGACTGCGCACCGCGTCGGAGAGCGAGGATCAGGATGCTATTTTTTACGTGAGCAGGCTCGTTGGCGCGGGACACAACTTTCTGTACCGCCAGCGCTCCGTCGCGATGCGCGACGTGTGGCGCTTTCTCTCCGTGGACGTGCCGCGCGAGGTGCGCCGCTCCGCGCTCTATTCGCTCGCGGCGGCACTGCTCCTCTTCGGCCCGATGGCGATCACCTTCGGGGCGATGTTGCGCCACCCGGCACTCACATCCCGGCTGCTCCCGGCAGGCATGATCGATCGCGTCGTGGACGGAGCGCATCGCGACAGTCTCGGCAATCATACCTACATCGAGACAAAGGACTTCGAGCGGCCGATTCTGGCGAGCCGCATCATCAGCAACAACGTTCAGATAACCTACGGTGCGTTCGCATTGGGAATCACCGCCGGTCTCGGGACGTTGCTCCTTCTCATCTTCAATGGAATGAGCATCGGTGCCGGGTTCGCGATATATGCCAATTATGGCATTTTCCACCAGATCGGTGGATTCGTGATCGCGCACGGCGTTCTCGAGCTGAGCGCTATCTGCATCGCCGGAGGCGGTGGCTTTCTCCTGGCCGCCGCCATCCTGGTGCCCGGCGCGCGCACGCGGCGCGAGGCGCTCGTGATCAACGGCCGACGCGCGCTCCGTCTCCTCACGGCAACCACGCTCATGCTCATGGCAGCGGGAACAATCGAGGGACTCATCTCGCCGCGTCAGGACATCCCGGTCAGCGTGAAGATCGGAGTCGCCGCGGCGACCGCGCTTCTGCTCGCCTTCTGGTTCTCGCGCGGCCGCGGCGAGGTAGCGCAGGCGCCCGAGGAGATGTTCGCCTACAGCGAACCGCGCGCCTTGAGCTCGAGGTATTGATTCACCACGGTCGTCGCCAGCCGCTTGGGCGACACGTCGAGCACCGTCACGCCCGCCCGCCGCATGCGCACGATCGCCTCGTGCCGAGCGTCAAGCAGCTCCTCCGCCGCGGCGCTCGCGTATAGCTCGGAGGACGTGCTGTGTCGAGTCGGGATCGCGGCGGTCACGAGCTCATCGTTTTTTAGCGCGACTACGACCAGCAGATGCCGCATCGCGCTGCGCACCGTGTGCGCGATGAGCGACTGCGACGAGCGCGGGTCGATGACGTCCGTGAAGAGCACGATCAGAGAGCGCTTGCGATGCCGCGTCGCCAGAGTGCGGAACGCCGACGCGTAGTCCGGCTCGGCCATCGTCGCCTTCGCGGGGATGAGAGCCTGGCGGATCGCGCGCATTGCCTTGTTTCCACGCGCCGGCGGTACGAACGCGCGCAGCTCGTTGTCGAACATGAGCAGCCCCACGTGATCGCCCGCCTGTACCGCTACCGACGCCAACAGCGTCGCCGCCGAGAGCGCGTACTCGAAGCGAGGAACGCCAGCTGCGAGCTGAGTCATCATGCGGCCGGCATCCACGGCGATCATGACGGTCTGTCCCTGTTCCACCGTGTACTCGCGCGTCATCAGCTTCTGCCGCCGCGCGGTCGCCTTCCAGTCCACGTGCCGCGGATCGTCGCCCACAGCGTACTCGCGCAGCGAAGCGAACGTCGTCCCCTCGCCGCGGCGGCGGATCGACCGGATTCCGGCGTCGCGCAGCCGGTGCTGCACCGCGAGCAGCCGCAGATGCTTCACCCCCGCGAGCGAAGGAGTGACGAGCACCGCGTCCACCGGTTCGCTGCGCAGGCTGCGCTGGACAAGTCCACGCGCGCCAAATACGCGCAACACCACAGGCCCGAGCGGAAACGATCCCCGCCGATCCGCCACGAAGGTGATCGGGATGGCCGTCTCTGCACCGGCGTTGACCGAGGTCACCACACCGCGCGGCTCCGGCGAGGTGATGGATGCCGGCAGCGCGTCGAACAGCGCGAATCGAATCGGGCGTGTGAATGTCGAGCGCACGCGATACTCTCCATGCTCGTTGTCGCCGAGTCCGACGTTCGCGGGTACGACGCGATTCACTACTATCTGCCATGGTGCGGGAAGCATGAGCAGATCCGTCGCCACGGCGATCGCGATCACGAGCAGCGCGACCACCGCCGCAGCAGACGACACGAGCCAGAGCACCGAGCACGCGAGCACGATCGCGACGAGCTTGCGCGTTGGCACGAAGCTCACGAGCCACCGAACAATGCCCATCACTATCGCGCGCGGCCGTTTCATTTCGGCGCTACCACTCGCGTGAGCAGGGCGTCGAGCACGTCGTCGCTGCTGCGCCCCTCCACCTCTGCCTCCGGCGCCACCATCACGCGGTGTCGCAGCACCGGCAGTGCGAACTGCTTCACGTCGTCCGGAGTCGCGAAGTCGCGACCGGCGAGCAGCGCCGCCGCGCGCGCGGTGCGGAACAACGCCACGCTCGCCCGCGGCGATCCGCCCAGCGTGAGCGACGGATCCTCGCGCGTGGCGCGTACGATGTTAGCGATGTATTCGCGCACCTCCGGAGCCACCTTCACGCCGTCCACCGCGCCGCGCAGCTCCCGGCACGACGCCTCGTCGAGCACCGGCGGCGGCCGGACATCGCTCGGGCGCTCGGCGTCGAACCCCCGCGAGTAGTTGTCGAGCATTCCGAGCTCCGCCTCGCGCGACGGATACGACACGCGGATCTTCAGCAGAAAGCGGTCGAGCTGCGCCTCGGGTAGCGGATAGGTTCCCTCGTACTCCACTGGATTCTGAGTCGCGAACACCGTGAAGAGATCGCCGAGCTGACGGCCCTCGCCGTCGATCGTGACCTGCCTCTCGCCCATCGCCTCGAGCAGCGCCGCCTGCGTCTTGGCCGGCGCACGATTGATCTCATCCGCGAGAAGGAGATCCGTGAACACGGGGCCGGCGCGAAACTCGGAGCTTCGTCCGCCGTCGCGAAGGACGTTGATCCCCGTGATGTCCGCCGGCATGAGGTCGGGAGTGAACTGGATGCGGCCGAAGCGTGTGTTGAGCGCGCCCGCGAGCACGCGCACGAGCATCGTCTTGGCGGTGCCGGGTACTCCCTCGAGCAACGCGTGTCCGCGCGCGAGAAACGCGACGAGCGACTCGTCGATCACCGTCTCCTGTCCGATTACTCGCTCCGACACCACCGCGCGTACGCGCGCCAGCGAGTCGGCGATCTGTTCCGGTGTGATCACGTGATGAAGTTCCTCTCGATGTGGTCGATTGCCGCTCCGGCAGAGACCATCTCTTCGGCCGTCGGCTTTTTGGCAAGTGTAGTGGTGAGCAAATCGATGTCGCCGCCAAGCGCGGGGAGCCGCACTCGCAGTAACGCGAGATACTCGGCATCGTCGAGCTGTTTCATCGCTCCCAGGGGATGGCGGCGGCGCACGCCGCGAACGAGCCGCTGCACCGCGAGTCGCGATGCGCCGATCGTCTCGTAGGCTCGCGACAGCGCGCCAACGTGCTCGAGCGGGGAGCGCCGCTCGAGCCTGGCGCGGCTCACCGGAGCGATCGGGCGAACTCCGATCACCAGGAGATACAGAAGTCCAGCGAGCACGATCTGCAGCGCGGCTCGTCCCGGTCGCGTGAGCGTGAGCGCATCCACGAGAACGTCCACCGGCGAGTCCGTGCCACCGAACCCCTGATGAAACTCATCGAACACGATTGGCAGATTCCCGGATGGATCGATGCGCTCGATGATTCGCACGGCCAGAACGGCGCCAGCGGTCTTCTTGAGCACGTCATTGCGCAGAAAGTTCGGATCAGCGATCGCCACCACCTCGCCACGGCCCATGGGCATGATCGCGATCTCCGGCCTCACGCGATGTGCCACGATGGTTACGTCCATGAAGCTCGTCCATTCCGAAGGCCACGCGCCCGCGGAGTCGGAATCGGAGGAGGGCGAAGCTTCGAGATACCGATGGAATGCGCGCGCGCCCGAGACGCCGAGCAGCTCGCGCAGCGTGTCTATGGGATCGTATGTGCCCATCAGGCTGTCGGGACTTGGATAGAGCGAGATAGGGATTCGCGTCGAGACGCGGATGCCGATCGAGTCGGCCATGACCGTGCCGCGCTCGGGGACGAACACGGCGCGCGCGCCACGCCGCACGGCACCGAGGAGCGCGTGCATCTCCGTGCCGCTCATCTCCACGGCGGTTCCGAGAACGAAATAGATAGCGTTGGAATCCACGGGCGCCGAGAATGGAGTGATGCGCTCGCTCGTATTGCGTCCGAGTCGGTGGAACAGCTCGCGCAGCGCTTTCGCGCCGTTCAGCGTGCTCGACCTCGTCGTGAGAAACTGCGGGCTCCTGTCCTCGTCGACCACCGGCGTGAGGAGCACGGCGAGGACGATGGCGGCCGCGAGCGCCGGAAGAACTATGCGCGGCCTGAGCCAGCCACCGGAGCTGAGATCAGCCATTCGGCCGCACGATCGGAAGGGCGATCGAGAACAGACGCTCGTATCGCTCGCGGTTGCACTCGCCCAGCCCGTATATCACGAGCTCGTACGAGCGCGCGAAGTCGCGAAAGATGGGGAAGGTTGGCGGCGAGCGGCGCCTGACTTCGCGGACGTAGTCGCCCGCGGTCTTCGAAGGGTGCAATCGTAGCTGGTGCTGCCGTGCGCCCGCATCGAGCAGGGCGGCGTAAAGCGCGTGGGCGGCGGCTGTATAGTTGCCGGCGGCGGCGAGCTGCTGAGCGGCGGTCCAGGCGTCGCCGCGCATCCCTCCCGCGCGGCTCTCCCATCCCTCGCCAGCCGCGAGACGAGCCGTGCGCGCGCGCCAGAGGTAGAACCATCGCGCGACGGCGAGCGCCACGAGGACGCCGAGCGTGACGACGACCGCCCAGTACAGCGGTGGCGAGTGCCTGAGCGCGCGAACGCCCGGCGTCAGCCATGAGAAAAAATGGCTGATGATCTCGCGCAGCCAGTACCAGAAGCGGTCGAGGAGTGTCGAGCGCTGATACTCGCTGGCGCGAAAGATCGCCGCGACCGTCTCATGAATCGTTCGCTCGGGGATCTGGTCGAGGAGCACGCGCATGATTGTGCGAGATACCGCCGGAAGGACCACGCTCCAAGATACAGGGCACCGGCGCGGCCGGCGAACCGTGCGCCCGGATGTTAGATTCTCACCTTGCCTTTGCCCATCGTTCGCGAGCGATTCGCTCGTCTCAGGAGCCGTGTATGAACGCCCTCCGTTACTTCGCGCTGCTGCTCGCTGCCGGCACGCTCCCCGCGCTTGGCCAGATCCACTATGCGCCCACCACCCAACACTATCGGCTGCACTCCACGGTACGGCGGATAACGGAGCAGAATGGCGAGAAATCCGACGGGACGATCACCAACGATCAGGTGGTGACGATGGCGATCCAGGCGTCGCACGGAAAGAGCGCGCTCACCGACAAGGACACGCTTCACTTTGCCGTATCGCTCGACTCCACGAACATGAGCTCGACTCTCGCGGTGCAGCTTCCGGACGTTTCGGTTATGCAGGGTACCACGGTCACCGGCGACATGCGTCCCACGGGAGAGGTTCTCAACTTCAGGTCGGACACGAAGGCCACGGATGGAGTCGACCGCGAGTCGATCGTCGCGAGCATGGCGCACTTTCTCGTGCCGCTTCCCGCGTCGGCCACCAACGGGACGAACTGGACGGACACCGCCAGTACGAACGTGTCGAAGGACAGCTACAGCATCCAGACTACGACGATCACCACCTCCTCGGTCGTCGGCGACACGACTTACGGCGGCCAGAAGGCGTGGCGCGTGCGCCGGCAGTCCGTGTTCAAGATGACGGGCACACAAAAGCAGACGAATCAGGTGGTGAGTTCAGTTGGAGACGGCACGGGCGATGGGATGTACTACATCAGCTCCCACGGTGTCTATCTCGGCTCTACCGCGTCTCAGAAGATGAACATGACGGTGAAATCTGCTGGCACTGTGATCCCCGTGGTCCAGACGGTGACATCCACCGTGGAGATCGCGCACTGAGCTGACAGCTGACCGCGGCACGCCCAGCGTGCCGCGGATGCCGGTCCCGCATCATCATCCAGGGGGGCGTGATGGCTGACGAGCAGCGGATCGCTGTGCTTGAGCAGCACGTTCGATCGCTGTACGAGCAGCTGGCGGCGCTTCGAGCGGAGCTGGACGCTCGCGGAGAACCGTCCACCGCGGCTCCTCCGATTCCGCCCGCCGCTGCGCCGCCGCCGCCGCCACCACCCGCCGCGCCGCCCCCGCCGCGAGTCTCCCACCCATCCCCTCCGCCCATCGACATCGAGAAACTCCTCGGCCGCTACGGCACAATCGCGGTCGCATCGCTCGCGATCCTCATGGGCGTCGGGACTTTCCTCTCCTGGGCGATTCAGCACGGACTGCTCGGGCCCGTCGTTCGTGTAGTGCTGGGATTCGCCGGCGCCGCAGTCGTGGCCGGAGTCGGCGTGTGGGTTCGGGAAAAACGCGACGTTCGATTCGGCAACGTGCTCCTCGCGCTATCGCTCGCGATCGTTCACCTCGATGCGTGGGCCGCCGGCCCGCATCTGCACGTTCTGTCCACCGTTGTCGCGCTCGCGATCGCGGCCGTGGCATCGGTCGCACTCGCGGCGCTCGCGCTCACCTCCGACGAGCGAACGCTTTTCGCAATCGGATTCGGCGGCGCGCTGATCGCACCATTCGTCACTGCGAGCGAGCCCGGAAGCGTCGTGACGCTGCTGACGTACGGCTGGATCGTCATTGCCACCACGATCTTCGCGATCCGCGAGCGCGGGTGGCTGCCGATTCTCTGGCTCACCGTAGTCGCCGCGGGCGTCTATGTCATCGCCGGCATCGTCGGCATGCCAGTGAACGGCGCGAGCTGGATCACTGCGCACGCTCCGCCAATCTTCGCCTTCGCCTGCTCCGCCGCCGCGCTCCTCTGGGCGCGCGACACGCTGCGCTCGAAGCTCGCCCTCGCGTATCTGCTTCTCGCGTGCGTCGCCGCCGGCGCATTCGCCATGGGCGCGAGCACGATCGAGGTCGCGATCTCGCTCTTCGGCACCGTGGCCGCGTACCTCATCGCGCGCGAGCTCGAAACGGACAAATTCTGGCTCGCCATCGGAAACGTCGTCCTCCCGCTCGGCTTTCTCGCCGCAACGATGGTGTCCGCGAGCACCGATGCCACGCGCGCGCTCGCCGCGCTTGCCCTCACCGTGCTCGCGGCCGTGCTCGCGTGGGACGCGGACGAAGAGCGCGATCAGCATCTCTTCGTCACCGCCGTCTCCAGCGGTATCGCGATTCTGTGCTACCTGATCGATCACGACGCGCGCTGCATCGCCGCGCTCGCGCTGCACGCCGCACTCTTTTCCGTCGTGTTCCGCTCGACGCGCGCCAAGCTGCTCACGGTCCCGATCGTCATCGGGCTCGCGATCGCGTCTACCTGGACGCTGGCGGAGCTCGGATTCCGCCCGCCGTACGGCTACCGGCCCTTCGTCGGCGTATTCTCGCTCTGCGCGTTCGTAGTCGTGTGCGCGTGGGCCGTTTTCGCATTCGCGGCGAGACCGGCCGCCGAGAATGTGGCGCCCGACGATCGCACGCTCGGGACCATCGTCGGCGGGCTGGCGATCGCCGATGCCTTCGTCTGGGTTCGCCAGGAGCTCGCGTACGCCTGGTCGCCCGATGCGTCGAGCTTCGCGCTCATCATCTACTACGCCCTCGCTGGGCTCGCGCTCATCTTCGCCGGCCGGTGGCGCCGCGTCGGACTGTGGCGCGCAGTGGGACTCGGCCTCGCGTTCTACGCCGGATACATGGCGCTCGCCGAAACGTTCACCATCGACGCGATCTCCCTGCGCGTCGGCGCACGAATTCTCGTGGGCGTCTTCCTCGCCGCGGTCGCGTACTGGTATCGCGCGCCCCGCGAGCCGGCGGTTGAAGCCGCGTC
>JANWLO010000109.1 GCA_025450815.1 Gemmatimonadaceae bacterium | reverse complement strand
TGCCGGCGTGGCGAGGGTGGCCGCGCGCGGGACGCGTTGCGCTGGCGATCGCGTTGGTCGTATGGTGCGCGGCGGCGTTGCGCGTGAGCCTGGACAGCGCGCGCTATGCCGTGGGCACCGGGAACGACTTCGCCGAGGACTGTTGGCGCGACTCGCCGGTGGCAGCGTGGGTGCGCGCGAATGGCGCGGGGCGCGCCGTGTACAGCAACGTGCCCGAGGCGCTGTACTTTCACGCGCACCGCTTTGCGCACGAGCCACCGGAGAACATCGACGCGAGGACGATGCGCGCGTTTGCGGACACGCTTGCCCGGCGCCGCGCACTGCTGGTGGTATTCGACGAGACTTGCGGTGACCTGGCCGGCAGCGTCGACTCGGTGCTGGTCAGGCTTCCGCTGCGCGAGATAGCTGCGCTGCCAACGGGGCGCGTGTACGAGAGCGTGGCCGACAGCGAGAGGGTCGCGATGCCCGCGCCCATCACGAGGTCGAAGGCGGGCCCAAGCTATAAGCCTGTGAGCCGGAAGCCATGAGCTTTCAGCGGAATTTCCAGCATCGCGAGGTATGCGGGCATCGCGGCGTTCACAGCGAGCCCAAGCTGATAGGTGCGAGCCTGGAGCTTTGAGAGATGAGCCGTTACCGGATCCCGCGCCCGTTCTGGGCAGGCTTTTAATCCGGCGCGATGCTTATGCCTATTCGCAGGTGCCCGCTCGCATCGGGGACCGAAAAGAAGTGCGCGAAGCGGTCCTTGAAGTGGATCCGCACCACGTGCAGCGCCGCAATCCCACCGTAAATCAGCGACACCTGCGTCTTCGTGAGCGAGGAGGTGTTCGCCATGAACGTCACGTCGCTCACCGAGCCGGTGCGGCCGAGGGTGATGTAGAAGAGCACCGTACCAATGCCGCCCGCGAGGAGCCCACGCTCGAACGGCCCGGCAATGCTGCCGCGCGCATGCGGAACATCGAGCAGAGTCTCGTCGAGAAGCGTCTGCACCGTAAGCCCGGCGCTCGAGAATATGAACTGCTTGTGCGGATCGGTGCGCGCGTCGATCCCCGAATAGATCGTCGGGCGCCACTTGTTGAAGCCGAAGCTCGGATGGCCGCCAACAGCGTACGCCGCCACCACGTGGCCACCCTCGTGCGCGAGGACGCTCGCCGCGAATCCGAGCACGAACCGAAGCCGGTAATGCTTCTGCGGCACGGGCGCCGGAGGTGCGACGGAATCGCGGGGAACGGCCTGAGCAGGAAGGCGCCGCGCAGGCAACGTGATGGCAGCAAACACCATAGCGATCAGGGGGACCCGAAAATGCATCGGCGAGAGTTAATCGCGCGGAGCATCGCGCGTAAGCGCACGTGCACGATCGCGTCGGGAAAAGTATGTTGGGACACCCGCCTTTCACGAGGATCGAATGTCGCGAGCGATCGTTCTGCAGGCTCTGGAGGAACGTCGCGTCCTGCGCATCGTGTACGCCGCCGGCGGCTCGCGAACCATCCAGCCGCACGCAATTCTGAGAAAGCCAGACGGCACCGAGCTACTCGAGGCCTTTCAGGTACAGGGCTTCAGCGAAGGCGGAGTGGAACACGGCTGGAAGAACTTCGACATCGCGCGCATCTACCACGCCGAGCTGCGCGACGAACGGTTCGAGCCGCGGCGCGATTTCCGGCGCGTGAGCAGCGCCCTCGGCGTCGTGGTGGCAAACGTCCGGCCCGAGGAGCTGCTGGGCGGCTGACTCAGTGGAGCAGCGTCACGCTCGCGGGCTTCGCGTACTGAGTGACGCTCACCGCGCCGTTCACCGTTTCCAGATGCACGCGACGTGGACCGGGCGTGAGCTCCACGCGCAGGTGATGCGGGTCGACGCTGTCCGGCGCCGCGTGCGGATAGTTTGCGGTGATCTTGCCGTTCACGGTTTCCAGATCCAGCGTGCCACCCATGCCCTCGGGCAGTACCGACGTGATCGAGCCGTTCACCGTCTCGAGATGCACGTTACCTGAATCCGGCATCGCAGCCATGCTCGCGATGATCGAGCCGTTCACCGTCTCCGCGTTCACGGTGCCGACGGTGGTAGAGATGACCACGTCACCGTTGACAGTCGACGCCTTCACGTTACCGTCGATGTTCTGAGCGGCGATGCGTCCGTTTACCGTGCCGACATCCAATTGCACGCCGGCCGGAACGTGCAGGGTGTACAGCACGGTGATCTTGTGACGTCCGCTGAAGAGCGTGAACGGTGAGAACGTCGTGCGGTGCTCGTGGCCCTGTACATCGCAGGTCCCGGAGGTCTGTGAGCCGATGAGGGTGCAGAACTCCAGCTCGTTGCCGTTCACCTGCTGCTTCACCTGCAAGGTGCTCGGCGACGCATTGACGATGACGGCGCTCACGGTGAGCTGCTTGTCCGTGGACGGAATCACGGCGATCGCGCCATCGATGTTGCGCACCTTCACGGAGCCGCCGGCAGGAACCTCGCCGGACCACGTGAAGGTGCGCGGAGGATACGTGCGGTCGTGCGTGCACGACGCGACGACGAGACACGAGACGAGAGCGCAGATGAGACGACGCATATGAATCTCCGGCACGGGCGGCTGAGAGAGGCTACGTCGTCACTACGCGGGCACCCTCACCCAAGTTTCTTGATCGTCACCGAGCCGTTCACCGTGTGGAGCCGGAGCTCCCTGCCGCCCTGGCCGATCGTCCCCCGAAGCCGCGTACGGGCCTTAAGGCTGTTGATGGTGACGGGGAAGTCGGTTTGCACACCGCCATTCACGGTCTCCGCGTCCAGCGCCGCGTTGAGCTCCGCGGGCGCGTCGAGCTCGACGGAGCCATTCACAGTCTCCAGCTCCAGTGGCTCGTTGGAGCTCACGAGATGGTCGATGCTCGCGCGCACGTTGCCGTTCACCGATTCGGCCGTGACGGGACCGCCGAGCGTCGCGATCTCCACGCGCCCGTTCACGGTGTGAGCTTCGACGGCGACCGTTGCGCCACGAACGTCGAGCGAGCCGTTGACGGTGGCGAGATTCACCTTCACACCCTTCGCGACATGCACGGTGAAGTGCACCGAGATGTCGTTGTTGTGCACCTCGTGCGACCCTTCGTGATGGTGATCCGACTCGCCGCAACCGGTTGCGTCGTCCCAGACGGCGCAAATCGTCATCCCATCGCTTCCGGCCTGCGTGATGATTCGTACGCGGGACGGATCGGTGTGCTTCCAGCGCTTAACGGCGGTAACGGTTGTCGTTGCGTTGTCCGACGCATCGACGTCGACGCCGCCGTTGAGGTTCATCACCCTGATCGTTCCGCCACCCGCGATCGTGCCCTTCCACGCGAAGGAGCTGTCCTGCGAGTATCCGCGGCCGCCCCAATCGTCGTTCGACTGGGCGTGCGCGGGAGTTGCGAGCGCAACGATGGCGCATGCTGCGAGTGACGCGGAAAGATGGCGAGACATGATCAATTTTCTCCATGTGAACGGCAGCCCGTGATGTGCACGTCGCCGCTGAACGTTTGAATGCTGAAGTGCGCGCCACCGCCGTTGCCCAGCGTGAACGTCCCACGCTTTCCCATGCGGGAGCCGCTGCCGCCCGGTTGCAGCGTCATCGAGCACGCGCTGTCGAGATCGCCGCTGTAGGTCTCAACGTAGAGCGTCGCGTCGTTGCCTCCGGAGGTGAGGCCGAGGTCTATGTCGCCCGAGTGCGAGTGGAACTCGTAGCGGCCTTTTGGATCCACCGGCCCGGAGAAGTGAATCTCTCCGGAGACGGTTTCGGTGCGAACGAACGACGAGGCGACGTCGTCGAGCACGATGTCACCGCTCACGGTTTGACCAGCGATCTCTCCGGTGATGCTCTTGGCGTGAATGTCTCCACTTACGCTGTTGGCGCGCAGCCCCGCGCCTACCTTGGTCGCGGTGACCTCGCCGGAGACGGTCTCGAGATTTGCCCGATTAGCGACGTTCGTTACCTGGATATCGCCGCTCACAGTGTGCGACTCGACCTCCGACACATCTCGCAGCTTGACGTCGCCGGATACCGATCGTGCCAGCAGCCGCGCCGATTTGGGCATCCTAATCTCGTAGCCCGAGTGGTTGTCGACGTCGTCCTCGTATTCGCCGCGATACGGGCTTTCCACCAGCGACACGCGCGACGGCGAGCTGTCGAGCCGCAGCCGTCCGCGGCTCGTCGCGTGGATCTTCACCTCATCGCGATCCCACGAGCTGACGGTGATGTCGCCGTTGAAGCTCGACAGATCCACCAGGGCACCACGGGCAAGGGCGACGGTGGTGTCGATGCGGGAGCCCACGTTGTTGAACTCATCGGTCGCCGTGCGCTGTTCGTGGTGCTGTGCCTGCAGCGGGAGTGCGACGACGAGAGCGAGAGTTGCAGCCAGGCGCCAGGGGGCGGGCATGTTCGACTCCATCAGCTTTGAGAGGGGAGAAACGCGATCGTACGGAGAAGCTCGACCTTGCTGCCAAGGACGTTGTCGAGGCGGTTGTTGAGCAGCGGACTTCCGGGATCCTTCTCGAGCGCCGCACGACTCTCGGCGATCGCGCTATCGATGATGGACAGATTTTTCTCGATCACCTGCACGGTTTTCGGATCGAGCTCGTTGCCGCGCGTGCGAACGATACTGTCGAGGAGCGAGATCTCCCGATCGTAAACGCGCGCGGCGTTGACGTCCTTCTTCCCGCGCGTTACGAACGCTACGCCGCTCGGGGGCACTGGTGCGGGCGCGGCCCGCTGGGGGATCGCACGAGACGTGGTGTCCGCGGAGTCGCGCCGTTGTACCGGCGCCGGCGTCACAACTGCAACAGTGCCAACGGGGCTGGCGCCCGAGCGTGCAGTCAGCAAGTAGGTGGTGCCAGCGGTGAGAGCGATGAGTGCGGCGGCGGCGATCGCGAGCGGCCACGGGCGCCGCGTGGCACGCCGCGCCAAAGGAGCGCCGAGCGGAGTGACGTGCGTGCCGATTCGCGACTCGATGCCGGCCCACAGATCGCGCGTGGGAGACAGGGGAGGAAGCGAAGCGGACTGCGCGACGATCGTGCGCAGCTCCGTGAGAACCGCCCTGCACGCGGCGCACGATGCGAGATGCGCATCCGCCGCCGCCCGCTCTTCCGGTGCGAGGTCGCCCTCGAGATATGCGGCGAGCCTCTCGCACATCAGATCACATTCGTGCTTGTCGTAAGTCATCGCGTGAGTGCCTCCCGTAAGAGCAGCCGGGCGCGGTGCAGCTGCGCCTTGCAGCCTCCTGCCGTGACCCCGAGCATCGTGCCGATCTCCTCGTGCGTGAACCCTTCTACGTCGTGCAACACGAACACCCGTCGCGCGCCTCGCGGCAGCTTCGCAATCGCTCGCTCGAGGTCCATCCGTTCCGCGTGCAACGGCTGCGCAGACGTCGTCGCGGGTGCATCGTGCTCATCGTCGTCGTCCGCGGAAACCATGCGGCCCCGATCGCGGCCATCCACGCGCCGCTCGTTGAGCACGACGTTCACCGTCAACCGGTGCAGCCAGGTCGAGAAAGCACTCTCGCCTCTGAACGTGGACAGCTTCTCCCACGCCCGCACGAACACATCCTGCGTCAACTCCTCGGCGCGGGTCCGATCACCCGTCATCCGGACACACAGCGAGAACACGTGCTGGAGATGGGCGCGATACACGTGCTCGAACGCACGCCTGTCTCCGCTGGCTGCACGGGCAACGTCGGTGCTGCCTTGATCGATGGTCGTTATGGGAACCACCTCAGTCGCCGTCGCCGTCATCCAGATCGAGCCTCAGGTCTCGTTGGGAGATCAGATGACCTGAACGACGGAAGGGTTTGAACGCTAAGAGTTACGACTGGCGTCCAGCCGGCCCACCAGCGCCGGGAGCTCACGGATGTGCTCGAGGAGGTAGGTGGGGGACGCGGCTGTGAGGACCGTACGAGGGAATGGGCCCCAAAGTGCCGCGACGCTGGTGACGCCGGCGGCGTTCCCGGCCGCGATGTCGTGCGGGGAGTCGCCGAGGAAGAGGGCGGAGTCGGGGGTAGCGTGGAGCGCGGCGAGGGCGTAGAGCACTGGCGCCGGGTCGGGCTTGTGGCGCTCCGTAGAGTCCATGCCAACGATGACGTCGATGTACTCGGTGAGGTGCATCCAGGCGAGCGCGCGGTGCGCGAGGTCGTTCCCCTTGCTGGTGACGAGCGCTGTGGGGTGGCCGCGGGACTTGAGAAGCGCGAGCGTTTCGCCGACGCCCTCGAACTCGCGCAGCATCTCGTCGTGGTGCACACGCTGGAACGCGCGATAGGTGAGGATCATCCGCTGCGCCTCGTCCTCGGTCTTGGCGAATTGGCGCATCTGCATGATGAGCGGCGTGCCGATGCCCGCGATCCATTCGGCGTCGGGCGGGACTATGGAGCCGTGCGCCTCGAAGGTGTGATGAAAAGAGGCGAGCAGCAGCGCGATGGAGTCCGCGAGGGTGCCGTCGAGGTCGAATAGGAGGGTATAGGGGCGATGGGGCATGAGAAAAAACTAGTAGAGCGTAGCAGGTTGCTGAAAAAGGGAAGACAAAGACAAAAGAGGGACGCAGAGCCGCGGAGAATAGGCAGAGCCGCAGAGGAAAACCGGCAGGGGGTCCGTCATGGAAGACTTTAATCCCACTCATCTGCGACTCTCAGTTCACCTCTGCGACTCTGCGTCGAGCGGTTCCTGGTTTTTCAGCACCCTGATAAGGTGGCGGACCGATTGTCGGCGTTTCCCTGAGCGGTGCGCGCGCAATCCCTCACACAGAATCCGGCAATGCCCGACTGATTGGGCGATCGGCGCATCCTAGCTTCCCTCACGTTCGTCGAGCCCGGCGCATCCGCGTCATCACCTGTGCTCCATCGTGAGGAACCAATGTCACTCTCCCGCATCACGCGCTCAACCGTGTTCTGTGCCGCGATTCTCACGCTCGGTGTGTCAGGATACGCATGCGCACCGAGCGGAAAGGGCGCGAGCACGACGAACCTGGTGGCAGGCGACGCGGCCTCGCGCGTCTACGTCGCTCCGGGCTCGTACGATGAGTACTACTCGTTTCTGTCGGGTGGCTTCAGCGGGCAGGTCACTGTGTACGGGCTTCCGTCAGGCCGCCTGTTCAAGCAGATCCCGGTCTTTTCCCAGTTCCCGCAGACGGGCTACGGCTACAGCGAAGAGACGAAGGCCATGCTCGCGACGACCTTCGGACAGGTGCCCTGGGACGACTCGCATCACACGGAGCTCTCGCTCACCGACGGCGTTCCGGATGGACGGTGGCTCTTCATCAATGCCAACAACACTCCGCGCATCGCACGCATTGATCTTAAGCGATTCGAGACGGTGGAGATTCTGCAGATTCCGAACGCGGCCGGCGGCCACGCCTCGCCGTTCGCGACCCCGGACACGAAATACGTCGTGTCGGCAACGCGGTTCAGCGTGCCGATTCCGCAGGCCGACGTGCCGATCGCCAGCTACAAGCAGAATTTCAAGGGCACGCTGACGTTCGTCACGGCGAATCAGCCGGGGAAGATGGACGTCGCGTTCCAGATCATGATGCCCGGCTACGACTACGATCTCGGGCATGCGGGGAAGGGGCCGTCCGACGGGTGGTTCTTCTTCACGACGTACAACTCCGAGCAGGCGAACACGAAGCTCGAGGTGAACGCGTCGCAGGCCGACAAGGACTACATCGCCGCAGTGAACTACCGGAAGGCCGAGCAGTGCATTGCGGATGGCAAGGCGAAGAAGTTCGGCGGATCGTACGTGCACAACGTCGTCGATCCGAAAACCGGAGTCGCGTCGAGTGAGACGAAGACTGGCGTGACGATGCTATATCCCGCCGACTGCGACGGGCTCGTCTACTATCTGCCCACGCCGAAGTCGCCGCACGGCGTCGACATCGATCCGAGCGGCGAGTACATCGTTGCCGGCGGCAAGCTCGCGACCGTGATCCCGGTGCACTCGTTCACGAAGATGCTCAAGGCGATCGCCGACAAGCAGTTCGAGAAGACCATTGATGGCATTCCCGTATTGAAGTACGAGGCGGTGATTGCAGGCGAAGTGCAGAAGCCGGGGCTTGGACCGCTGCACACGGAGTTCGACGGCCGGGGGAATGCCTACACGTCGATGTTCATCTCGTCCGAGGTCGTGAAATGGAAACTCGGCACGTGGGAAGTGCTCGACCGGATCCCCGTCTACTACTCGGTGGGCCACATCATGATTCCGGGTGGGGACAGCAGGAAGCCGTACGGCAAGTATCTGCTCGCGCTCGATAAGATCACGAAGGACCGCTACCTGCCCACTGGACCCGAGGGCTCGCGCAGTGCGCAGCTGATCGACATCAGCGGCGACAAGATGAAGATGCTGCTCGACTTCCCGACGATGGGCGAGCCGCACTACGCGCAGGCGGTGCCGGCGAGCATGCTCCAGCCGACGTCAGTCAAGTTCGAGAAGCTGAGCGAGAACGGGAATCCGTTCGTGACGATGGCGGAGAGCGACGGCGGCATCACGCGCCACGGCAAGCGCGTGGACGTCAAGATGATCGCGATCCGCAGCCACTTCGCGCCGGACATCCTCGAGGGGATCCAGGTGGGCGACACGGTTTACTTCCACGTCACGAACATCGAGCAGGACTGGAACATCGCCCACGGCTTCGCTGTGTTCGGCGCGAATAACTCCGGGCTCACGCTCCCGCCGGGCGAGACGCGGACGCTCAAGTGGATTCCGCAAGCGCCGGCCGTCTATCCCTTCTACTGCACGGACTTCTGCTCGGCACTGCACCAGGAAATGCAGGGGTACGTCCGCGTGTCACCGGCGGGGTCGAACGTGGCGCTGATGGCGAACACGAGCCACACGGCCCAGACGGCGGCGCTGGGGGCCGAGGTGAAGCTGAACGGCGCGAAGCACGTGGTGTCCGCAACCGGCCTCCGTTGATGGCGACGCAACTGCTGGCCGCGTGCCCGATGCATCGCACGCACAGGGTCACGATGTCCGTTGCGCCACGATTGCTCACGGCGATCGCATCGCTGAGTCTCATCGGCCTCTTCTTTCTGCCGCTGTGGCGCGTGCAACTCGTCGCGCCGCAGTACCCCGAGGGGCTCGGAATGCGTATCGGCATCAGCAGCGTGCGGGGTGCGACTCCGAACGACCTCGACAACATCAACGGGCTCAATCACTACATCGGGATGCAGCGCATCTCGGCCGACGCAATTCCGGAGCTCCGGATCATGCCGTGGATCGTGGTGCTGCTCATCGCCGGAGGGCTTGCCGCCGCCGTTGTCGGACGCCGTCGGGTGCTCTACGCATGGTGCCTCGGATTCTTCACGTTCGGCGCGGCAGGGTTGGCGGACTTCTGGCGGTGGGAGTACGACTACGGGCACAACCTCGATTTCGAGCACGCGATCATCAAGATCCCGGGAATGAATTACCAGCCGCCGCTCATCGGGGTGAAGCAACTGCTCAACTTCACGGCGGTGTCGTGGCCGGATATTGGCGGCTGGATCGCCTTCGTCGCGCTCGCGCTGGCGCTGGCGGCGGTGGTGATCGTGATGCGCTCGCACGGACAGGGACGTTGTCCGCTTCACGGAGCCCACCATGCGTGAGGCGCACCGAGTCGCACGTGTCGTCGCGGGCGTGATGGTCGCGCTGGTCGTTGCGACGATGCCCGCGGCGGCGACCATCCCTCGCGTGCCAGCCGGTCGCGCGCCGATGGTGGTGGAAGTCTCGCCGGATGGGCCCGTTCGGAGCATCCGCGAGGCGCTTGCCAGCGTGGCGCGCGGGGGAACGATTGTCGTACACGCGGGGACGTATCGCGACACGACGATCGTCGTGGCCTTCCCCGTCACGATTGCCGGCGCGGGAGACGCGATACTCGACGGCGAAGGCAAGCGCCAGATCATGACCGTCACGAGCGACAGCGTGACCGTGCGCGGGCTGCACTTCGAGAACGTCGGCGTCGCGTTCACCGAGGATCTCGCCGCGATCAAGGTCGTGCGCGCCAGCTTCTGCACGATTCGCGACAACCGAATCGACAATGCCTTCTTCGGGATCTACCTGCAGGAGGCCTCGGAGTGCGTGCTCGAGCACAACGAGCTCCGCGCCACACGCACGCGCGACGCCACGTCGGGCAACGGGATCCACCTGTGGCACTCGCGCGAGATCACGATCGTGGGCAACCGTGTGTCCGGGCACCGCGACGGCATCTACTTCGAGTTCACGCGCGAGGCGCACGTTCGCGACAACGTGAGCACGGACAATCTCCGCTACGGGCTGCACTTCATGTACTCCGACAGCTGCGATTACCAACGCAACACCTTCCGCCACAATGGCGCCGGAGTCGCCGTGATGTACTCGAAGCACGTGCAGATGACCGACAATCGATTCGAGGGGAATCGCGGATCATCCGCGTACGGCCTCCTGCTCAAGGAGATTGCCGACAGCCATCTGCAGCGGAACGTGTTCTCGAACAACACCACGGGGCTCGTCGCGGACGGCGCGACGCGGCTGCTGGCGGATCACAACCAGTTCGTGAACAACGGCTGGGCGCTCAAGCTCCAGGCGAGCACGGAGGACGCGCTGTTCACCGGCAACGACTTCGCCGGCAACACCTTCGACGTCGCCACCAACAGCCGCTCCAACACGAGCACGTTTGCGGGCAACTACTGGTCGGCGTACGACGGCTATGATCTCGACCACGACGGCACCGGAGACGTACCGCACCGGCCCGTGCGCCTGGCATCCATCGTCGTCGCCCAGAACGAGCCTGCTCTCATTTTACTTCGCAGCAACTTTCTCCTCCTGCTCGATGCGGCGGAGCGCGTGATTCCCGCGCTCACGCCCGAGACGCTGGCGGACTCCACTCCGGCAATGCGGTGGGTACAATGATCGAGCCTCTCGTTAGAGTAACCGGGCTCTCCAAGTCTTTCGGCGCGCTGCAAGCGCTCCGCGCAGTGAGCATCGCCGTGCGCCCCGGCCGCGTAACGGCGCTCGTCGGCCCCAACAGCGCGGGGAAGACGACGCTGATCAAGTCGCTGCTTGGGCTCACGCGCCCCGACGCCGGCCGCATTGCCATCCGAGGCACGGACATCGACGGCGACCAGCAGTACCGCTCTCGCATTGGCTACATGCCGCAGATCGCGCGCTATCCGGAGAATCTCACGGCGTCGGAGCTCATCTGCATGCTCAAGGATCTGCGCGGGCCCGGCGCTCCGCTCGATCTCGAGCTCGTCGATGCATTCGCGCTCGACACCGTCCTCGACCAGCCTCTTCGCCTGCTCTCGGGAGGTACGCGACAGAAAGTGAATGCCGTGATGGCATTTCTTTTCTCGCCGGAGCTGCTCGTGCTCGACGAGCCCACGGCCGGTCTGGATCCCGTGTCGAGCGGTGTGCTCAAGGACAAGATTCTCGCCGAACGCGGGGGCGGGAGAACGTTTTTGTTATCGTCCCACATCATGAACGAGCTCGAGGAGCTCGCCGACGATGTAGCACTCCTTCTGGAGGGACGGATCGTGTTCGGCGGCACGCTCGATGAGCTCAAGCGGATCACCAATCAGGGTACGCTCGAGCGCGCGATCGCGACGATGATGCGGCGTGGTCTGCTCCCGGTGGCCGCATGAACACGATCCTCAAGGTGCTCAAATACCAGGCGAAGGACGCGCTGCGCAGCCGGTGGCTCATCGCATACGCGCTCTTCTTCATGCTCATCACGGACGGGCTGCTGCGGTTCAGCGGCGATCCGATGAAGGCGCAGCTCAGCCTCGTGAGCGTCGTGCTATTTCTGGTGCCGCTGGTGTCGATCGTCTTCGGGACGGTGTACCTGTACAACGCGCGAGAGTTCATCGAGTTGCTCCTCGCGCAGCCGGTGAATCGGCGGCAGATGTACGGTGGCCTCTACCTCGGCCTCACGCTCCCGCTCGCGCTCGCGTTCACAGTGGGACTCGGTCTGCCGTTCGTGCTGCGCGGGGCGGATGCGACGTTCAGCGGCTCGCTCGGCGCGTTGCTGCTCGCGGGCGTGGCTCTCACCTGCGTGTTCACCGCGATCGCGTCGCTAATCGCGGTGCGATGCGAGGATCGCCTGCGGGGGCTTGGCGCTGCGATCGGCGTCTGGATGCTGCTCACCGTCGTGTACGATGGCGTCGTTCTCTTCATCCTCGCCGTCTTCTCGAACCGTCCCCTCGAGCACGCAACGCTCGGGTTGATGATGGCGAACCCGATCGACATCGCGCGCATCGCGCTGCTGCTCCGCTTCGACGGAGCCGCGATGATGGGATACACGGGGGCGGTCTTTCTCCGCTTCTTCGGTAACGCGCAAGGTGTGATCGTGAGCGCGATCGCGCTGGTGCTGTGGGTATACGCGCCGGTCGCGCTCGGCATGCGAGCATTTCTGCGAAAGGATTTCTAGCTCTTCTCACTCAATCAACGGACGGAGACTCGTGAATAACCAACGCGCGATGTTCGCATCGCTTCTGCTCGCCCTCACAGTAGCTGCCTGCGGCCGAAAGGAAAGCTCCGACGATACCGAATCGGCGGCGCCGCAGAGCGTTGCGAGCACCAACATCGCCCCAGTGGCGCCGGCAACCGGCAAGGTCGTGGTTGTCGAGCTGAACAGCGATGCCGCTGGCAATTATTTCAAGCCGTCGAAATTCGAAGTGCACCGCGGCGACGTCATTCGCTTCACGCTCAAGAGCGGGGTCCACAATGTGCACTTCCTCCCCGACTCGAACGCCGGAAAGAGCAATCTTCCCGCGGCGAGTGACATGCTGCAGCTTCCCGATCAGACGCTCGACATTCCAGTGAACTTCGCGCCGGGCAAGTACTACTTTCAGTGCGATCCGCACGCCGCGCTCGGAATGGTAGGTCATGTGGAGGTCGAAGACTGAATCGCTCGCGCACCCTCACCCCGGGATTCGAATGCCAACGCTGACGTGGCCGTACGTCCACCTTCTGATCAATCACTTCCCGGTCGTGCTCACGACGATGGGGTTGATCGCTGCACTCGGGGGGCTCGTGCTAGGGCGCCGCGGCCTGTGGCTGTACGCCATGGGTACGTTGACCATCGCGGGACTCATCGTCTATCCGGTGCATTTCACGGGTGACCAGGCGGATCATGCGCTACGAGATCCGTGGTACATCAAGAGCGGCGTGATCGACGCGCACGACAACGCGGCCGGGATCGCGATGGTGATCATCCTGGTGGCGGGAGTCGTGAGCGCATACGGATGGTGGCGCGCGCTCAAGCGGCGCGATGAGGTGATCCCCGCATGGATTCGCGCGCTCGTGCTGATCGGAGCCCTTGCCGGATTCGGATCCGTCTCGTGGGCTGCATTTCTCGGCGGCAAGATCATCCACGAGGCGCCGGTGCTCGACTTGCCCACAGCGCCGGCTGGGCTGCCGCCCGGAATCGCGACGCCGCCGCGTGACTCCTCGCGCGCGCACACCGCTCGCTGACGACAGGTTCGATACGCCCGCGACCCCGCACATCGAGAAGCACTTCACCGCTGGCGACGCGGTGCGCGACGTGGTCATCGGCATGTCGGATGGGCTCACGGTGCCGTTCGCGCTCGCCGCCGGCCTGTCGGGGGCGGTGACGGCCGCCCACGTCGTGATCACGGCCGGGCTGGCCGAAGTGGCGGCAGGCTCGATCGCGATGGGGCTTGGCGGCTATCTCGCGGCGAGGAGCGACGCGGAGCACTATGCGAGCGAGCTTGCGCGTGAGGAGCGAGAGATCGTCGACGTGCCGGAGGCGGAGGCGCAGGAAGTGGCGAAAGTGTTCCGGGAATATGGCCTCTCCGCTACGGACTCGGATCACGTCGTCGGCGCACTACGAGCGAAGCCGATCGCCTGGCGTGACTTCATGATGCGATTCGAGCTCGGCCTCGAGGCACCCGATCCGAAACGGGCGCTGCGGAGTGCGCTGACGATCGCGGGCGCCTACGCCGTGGGCGGCATGGTGCCGCTCGCGCCGTACTTCTTCGCCGCGAGTGTGAGGCGAGGTTTGCTCATATCCGCCGCGGTGACAATGATCGCGCTTTTCGTATTCGGCTTTGTGAAGGCGCGGTTCACTGGTGCGCCGACCATCCGCGGAGCGTTCCAAACGGTGCTCATTGGCGCGCTGGCTGCCGGCGCCGCGTTCCTGATCGCGAGGGCTGTCAGCTAGGCGTCGGTGGCCGCGAGGGTGCCGTAGCGGGATGCCCTACAGGAATTGCGGGATTCGCCGACAGACGAAGGGCGCGCGCGAAGGCATCATGGAGCTGTCACTACCGAGAGGTGTCCAATGGCAGAACTCATCGGCTCGCAGACGACCACGAACGGCACGCCTCCGATCGCCGCGCCTGCATCGAGAGCTGCCGAGCGAATGCGCGCGCTCGAGGCCCGCTTCCCGTTGCTGCTGGCGCTCGCCAGCGATGAGCCTGCCGTAGCGGCCATTCGATTGACACAGGCGCTTGCGCAATCGAGGGGGGCGGTGCCGACGGTGGTGCGCGCGCTTGGCGACGTGCGCGCGGCAGAAGAATTTGCCGCACCGCTGGCTGGCGCAGTCGTGGAGGATTATCTCGGCCCCGACTACCTGGAAGAATGCCGCGGCGCGTTGGCGCAGCAGGTGACGGCGGTGGCCGGAACGGTGGACTGGAAGCTCGATGTCACGGACGACGCGCCGGTCGACGCCATCGTCGATGAGGCGCTCGCGCTTCGCGCCGGTCTCATCGTCATGGGATTGCGGCGGCACGGCGTCCTGCGACGCATGATCACACGCGATCTGCTCGCCGAGGTCGTGCGAGTGGCACGAGTGCCTGTGCTCGCGGTTCGACCGGAGCTCACGGGACTTCCGCAACGGGTGGTCGTGGCAGTCGACTTCGGCGGCGCCAGTGTCCGCGCCGCGTTTCTGGCGCGGCGGCTGCTCGCAGATGACGGAAAACTCTTCCTCGTGCACGTGACGCCCGTCAATTCGGACGCGGTGCGATCGCAGCTCGATCAGCTCATCGAGGAGCTCCGTCCGTCGCCGGAGATGACGGCGAGTTCGATCCAGCTGCACGGCGACGTTCAATCCGCACTCGAGGGATGTGCGCTGGCGGTGGGCGCAGATCTGCTCGCGGTGGGGAGTGAGGATCACACGCTGCTGGACCAGTTGATCGAGGGCAGAATGTCGCTGAAGCTCGCGCATCGAGCGCGCTGGTCGACACTCATCGTGCCGAGCCGTCCGGGCGAGGCTACTCCGACAGCAGGCCGAGCTTGAGCGCGAACGAGATGTACTCGGCGCGGTGCGTGAGACCCAGCTTGTCGCCGATGCGTTGTTTGTAGGTGTCGACGGTCTTGGGGCTGATGCACAGGCGCTCGCCGATCTCCGGCGCCGAGTAGCCGCGCGCGGTGAACTTGAGAACGTTCTGCTCCCGTTCGGTGAGGCGCTCGAACCTCGCCCGCTCCGTCGCCAATGGATCCTTCTTGCCAATTCCCTGCGCGAGAATTCGGGTGGCGCTGGCGCGCACGAACATGTCCCCTCGCGCCACGGTGCGAACGGCGTCCACGAGCTCTCGATCGGCGGCGTTCTTCATCAGAAATCCTGACGCGCCAGCCTCGAGCACCGGAATCAGATAATCCTCTTCCGTGTGCATGGTGAGTATGAGCACGCGCGCGCGAAGCTTCTTCTCGGCGATCTGGCGTGTTGCGGCCGTTCCGTCCATCGGCTCCATGGAGAGGTCCATGATGACGACATCGGGGTCCAGCCGCTCGGCGAGCGCGATGGCTTCGGCGCCGTTCGAGGCCTCGCCCACCACCTGGATGTCGCGCGAGGCTCCCAGAACGGCCTTGAGCCCAGCGCGAACGACGGCGTGATCGTCGGCGAGGATGACGCGAATCAGCTCTTCACTCATTTAGGCTGGAGGAGTGTGGTGGCTGCGTGCAGCGGAACGGAGGCCAGCACCGACGTGCCGGCACCGGCGCTACTGCTGATGTGCAAGTCGCCATCCATGAGCGCAACCCGCTCGCGCATGGCAAAGAGGCCGATGCCGACACGCTCCGGTCGGGCGGCGTCCGGATCGAAGCCCACGCCGTCGTCGACGATCTCGATACGCGCCGTGTCGTCGTCGACCCAGATGTGAATCTCGACGTGACTGGCGGCGGCGTGACGCAGCACGTTCTGAAGTGCCTCCTGCGCCACGCGATAGAGCACCGACGCCTGCGCCGCGCGGATGTCGTCGTCGATGCCCTCTACTGCGACGACCTCGGCGGTCATTCCGTCCGGGCTCGACGCATGCGCGATGGACTCGCGCACGAGGCGCCTCACTGCCGCCACCAAACCGAGGTCGTCGAGCACGCGCGGGTGCATCGTGTGAGCCATGAGGCGCACCTCCTCGAGCGTCGCAGCGGCGAGCGTCCTGGCGCCGTCGAGGCGCTCCTTCAGATTGCCGACAGGAGTGGCATCCGCATCGTGCGCGAGCGCGCCGAGCTGCATCACAAGCGCCGCGAGCGACTGGGCGGTGGAGTCGTGGAGCTCGCGGGACACGGCGGCGCGCTCGCGGTCGCCAGCGCTGATGAGCTCCGCTGCCAGCCTGCGTGCGCGCGCGCGGTCTGCGAGTAGTCCGTCGAGCAGGATGTTGAACATTCGGCCGACGCGTGCGACGTGCCGATCGGCGAGCAGCGAGGGCGGCACGCGCGCATCGAGATCGCCGTGCCAGATCGTGTCGACCGTTTTCTCGAGGATCGTCATCGGGCGAACTGCGAGATTCACCAGCACGATGTTGACAAGGAGCGCGATGAGGAACGCCGCGCTCACCACGATGAGCACGGGCGCGGCATTGAGCTCGTGATTGCGCACGATGATTGCCGTAGCCGTCGCGGCGACCAGCAGGAACGCGTTCGCTCCCGCCAGCTTCATTGACAGCGGGATGCGCAGCAACCCTTCGACCCATTTGGGGAGTCCCGTTGCGACATCCCGCTCGCTGACCAACGACGCTTGACGGCGGCCGCGCTCCAGCTTGGTGAGGAGGGCAGGCACGGGTCTCCCCTGCGACGTGGGTGCGCCGCCGCGATGGCTTTCCGATGTGTCTGTCCGCTCCGCTCCCGCGTTCATGGACTGAAGCTACCTCGCGCAGCCTCATCGTGAAGTCGGGGAGCCGCCGGTAATTGTGTAGGGGAATCCCTTATCGCTCCGCCGCCGGACGCATCGTAGGGGTTTACCTCACCCACCGTCGGCATAACCCCCAGAAAGATTCAACGTTTGCCCGACAGATCGGCCATGCCGGGAATCCTACTTTCCGAATGCAACCAAGAGCTGGGATCGCAACGGCGACCCCGCGCATCCGGAGAACACCATGACTGGCACACAACTTCTCGCAGCAATCATTGGCACGGTGGCGCTCACCGCCACCGGCGGCATCACGAATCGCGCTGAGCGCGCGAACAGAATCGAGCGCACCGATTTCGAGAAGACCGTGACGGCCACCGCGCCCGTGTACGATGCGACGCTGCCAGCTGCGTCCACGGCCGGCATCAAGGAGTTTCGCATTCCCATCAAGAACGCGACAGTGCAGATCGCGAACGGTGTGCAGTACCAGGGATGGACGTTCGGCGGAACCGTGCCGGGTCCGGTGATCCACGTTCGGCAGGGCGACCGTGTTCGCATCACCGTCGTGAACGAAGCCGACATGCCGCACTCGATCGACTTTCACGCCGCGCGCATCCCGGCCAACGTCGCCTACCGGATGATTCTCCCCAAGGATTCGCTCTCCTTCGAGTTCATCGCGCGCGATGCGGGCGCCTTCATGGTGCATTGCGGAACGCCACCGGTGACCATGCACCTCATGCAGGGGATGTACATGGCGATCATCGTCGACCCGAAGGACGGGTGGGGAACCACTGCGGACAAGGAGTTCGTGATCGTGCAGAGCGAGTTCTACACGAAGGCGACGGGCGACAGCACGATGGTCGAAGCGGACTGGAACGCCGAGAAGATGAAGAACGCGACGTACGTCGTCTTCAACGGACGGGCAGGGCAGTACAAGGATCACCCGCTCAAGGTTGCCGCGGGCGATCGCGTGCGCTTCTACGTGGTGAACGCGGGCCCGAACTTCGACAGCGACTTCCACGTGGTGGGGGCGATCTTCGACCGCGTCTATCCGGACGGCAATCCGAAGCACGTGCTCGAGGGCGTGCAGACGTACGGAATTCCCTCGGGTGGTGGCGCAGTGTTCGAAACGGTGTTTGCCAGCGATGCGAGCGGCGAAGGGATCTACCCGTTCGTCACCCACTCGTTCGCCGACGCCGAGAAGGGCGCGGTGGGGATGATCCAGGTGGGTACGCCGAAGCAGTTCGCGACGATGTCACACTGATCGTGCAGGTTCCCGTTCATACAACGTGCCAACTCTCTTCCGGAGTGTCTCGTGAAGGTCATGCGAAGAAGTATCCAGAGGGTCCTGATCGCCGCCGTGATGTCACTGACGTTCGGTGCGGCATTCCAGGCCGTGGCCCAGGCGAGTCCCCATCTCATTCTCGTGAAAATGGTCGACAAACCGAATGCACAGTTCGGGTTCGAGCCGGCCACGATTGTCGCGGGGCGCGGCGACACGGTGCGATTTCTTCAATCGAGCTCCGCTCCTCACAACGTCCATTTCGAGAAGACGCCGAAGGGTGCCAAGCTCGGTAACGAATCCAGCGGGCCGTATCTCATCGGTCAGGGAAAAACATACGACTTGGTCATCGATGCGCGCTTCACGGAGGGTGCCTACGAGTTCGTATGCGATCCTCACGAGAGCATGGGAATGCGCGGTACACTGACCGTTGGCTCGAGCACGCACTAGCTGGTTCACTCACGTTTGTGGGGACACCGTCATGAGCTGCTTCAGCAAGCAACACAATGTCCAGCGCCGTGAGGGCGTTCGCGGACGTCTTGGAATCGCCGTCGTTGTCGGACTCGCCGTAAGCATCTCGGCCACATCCGTCCGTGCCGAAACGCCCAGTGTGCCCGCTCCGGTGCGTGACGCGCTGGTGCCCTATCTCGATGCACGACATGTCGTATTTCCGGCGAGCGCAGAGATGCGCGCGCTTCGCGAACTCCGCGTTCCCGGATTCTCGCGACAGACGAAGCTCGCCTGCAGCGCATGCCACTACGGGTTTCCGCAGTTGACGCCGTTCGGACGGCTGTTCAAGCTCAACGGCTATACACTCACCGGACTCGCGACGATCAACGCCGGCGATTCCTCGCGCTCCACACTGCAGCTGGCGCCCTTTCCTCCAGTTTCGGCCATGGCGGTGACGTCGTTGACGCACCTCGCAAAGACGCTTCCCGAAACTCAGAACAACTCCGTCGTCTTCCCCGATCAGCTGAGCGTGTTCCTCGCCGGCGAGATCACGCCGAAGCTCGGCGCATTCGTGCAGCTCACATACGCCGCACCAGACGGCTCGATAGGTCTCGACAACACCGAGTTCAGGTTTGCGGATCGGACGCATTTGTTCTCGCAGGAGCTGCTCTACGGTGTGACCCTCAATAACAATCCGACGATGCAGGACGTGTGGAATACCGTGCCTGCCTGGAGCTTTCCGTTCGTCTCGAGTGGTGTTGCGCCCGCGCCCACGGCGTCGACGCTGGTCGACGGAACGCTCGGACAACAGGTGGTGGGGTTGGGTGCGTATGGTCTGTGGCACCAGCTCGTGTACGCCGAAGTCACGGCGTATCGATCGGCACAACAGGGAGTTGCCGCGCCGCTCGATGGCAGCGCGAGCAACGTCGCACACAACATGATCCCGTATTGGCGCGTCGCGCTGCAGCATCAGTTCGGCCACAGTTACGCCATGCTCGGCACCTATGGGCTGAGCGGACGCCTGTACCCGACGGGAGTATCGGGACCGACGGACCAATACACCGACGCCGCGGCGGATCTGCAAGTCGAACGACCGGTGAACCAGGGTGTATTCATCGTTCGCTCGACATTCATACACGAGTCGCAAACGCTCAACGCGCTGGTGACGGGTGACGAGCCGGGCGCCACGAATTTGCACAACGTGCTGAAGGTTTTCCGCGCAAACGCGTCGTACATGCCGTCCACGCGTGCCAACTTCACGCTCGGATACTTCAACCTGTCGGGCACCAGCGATGCGCTGCTGTACCCGAGCTCGCCCATCACGGGAAGCGCGAACGGTAGCCCGCAGTCGTATGGCGGGATCGGGGAGTTCGATTTCAACGCCTGGCAGAACCTCCGCCTCGGCGCACAATACACGCTGTACGGCAAGTTCAATGGCGGAACGTCCTCCTATGATGGATCGGGCCGCAACGCCAGCAACAACAATTCGCTCTTCCTGTTCGCCTGGACGGCCTTCTGATTGAGCTGTCAGGACAAACTGCGCCGACGGCTTGCTAGGAGCGTTCATCATCGATCCGCGAGACAGGTCGAAGGAGCCGCACTCTGATGCGGATCACCTGTTCATCCTCAGCGATGGGCTCAACGGCCTTACCGCGATGCGGCACGCTCGACCGCGGGATGTTCGGCATGGTCCCGGCGCTCATCTGAAGAGCTAGTCGAACGCAAACGGCACTCTGCTCGTGGCGAAGCACCCCGCTGTGCTATTGTTGTAGCCATGAATGCAGAGATTCCGGCTGTCGGATACCCTATCGCCGATGGAGTGTTCGAAAAGATCCTGCAGGTGGCCGCCGACGCGATCGTCACAGTGGATGAGGCACAGCTCATCGTGCACTTCAATCACGGCGCGGAGCAGATGTTCGGCTATGAGAAAGCAGAGGTGCTCGGCAGGGCGCTTGCGTTGCTGCTCCCCACTCGATTTCGCGCAAGCCACGAGGGATACGTCGCTGCGTTCGGTGACTCGGTGGAAACCGCGCGGCTCATGGGACACCGACGGGAAGTGTTCGGCCTCCGCAAGGATGGCACCGAGTTCCCGGCGGAGGCATCAATCCTCAAGCTCGATACGCCGGATGGGCAGCGTCTGTACACTGCTCTCGTTCGCGATGTCACCGATCGCAAGCGCATGGACCAACAGCAGCGCTTCCTCGCGGAGGTGAGCGCGGCGCTGAGCGGGTCGCTCGAGTATCGGGCGACACTTTACTCCGTTGCGCGATTGCCCGTGCCGGCGCTCGCGGATATCTGCGTGCTGGACGTGCTCGACGAGGGGGGCGGGCTCGCGCGATACGCGTTCGGAGATCCGTCTCGTCCCGCGCTTTCCACCCTTCGCGATCGATTGGCTCCCACACTCGACTCTCCAGCGCTGCAGATCGACGCGCTGCACTCCAGACGCACCCAGGTGGTACTCGACGTGACGGACGAATGGCTCGACGCGCATTGCGACGCATTAGAGGAGAGGACCCTGATGCGCGAGATGGGCGTGCGCTCGTTGCTCGTGGTCGCGCTCGTGGCGCGAGGGCAATCCGTAGGCGCTCTCACGTTGATGTCAGTAAATGCCACGAGACGGTACGACGCAAACGACACGCTGCTGGCCGAGAACTTCGCGGGGCGCGCCGCGCTCGCGATCGACAACGCGCGGCTCTATCGCGACGCGCAGCGCGCGACGCGTGCGCGCGACGACGTGCTCGGCGTCGTATCGCACGACCTCCGCAATCCGCTCAGCGCGATCTCGATGTGCTCGCGAGTCCTCATCGACACGCCCCCGGCAGGGGACGAAGGCCGGCGCGAACTCGCGGTGACGATCAACGATGCGGCGGCGTGGATGTCGCGCATGATCCAGGATCTCCTCGACGTCTCGGCGATCGAGGCCGGTGCGCTATCGATCGTCCGCGAGGATCGAAGCCTCGCGCCGATTCTCTCCCGAGCGGTGGAGATGTTCGAGCGCGCAGCCGCCGAACGCGGGATCGCGCTCACGGCGTCGCTCGAGGCGATCGACGCCAGAGTTCGCGTGGACGCCGACCGCATCGCGCAGGCGCTGGCGAATCTGATTGGCAACGCCGTGAAGTTCACGCCCCCGGGAGGCCGGGTAGCGGTAACCGCAAGCGCGCGAGATGGCGACGTCGAGATCTCGGTGGAAGACACCGGTCGCGGGATCGAGGAGGAGAATCTGCCGCACGTCTTCGATCGCTTCTGGCATTCGCGCGGTGCGGAGGCTGGCGCGGGGCTGGGGCTGGCGATAGCGAAGGGGATCATCGAGGCGCACGGCGGACGGATCGCCGTCACGAGCATCCCGGGAGAGGGGACGCGCTTCTCGTTCACGCTTCCGCGAGCGTGGGGCGACGCGTGAGCTGAAGAAGCGCGGACCGCGCCGCGTGATAGCCGCACAGCCCGTGCACGCCGCCGCCCGGCGGCGTCGATGCGGAGCACAGATAGACGCCGCGAAGTGACGTAGAGTATGGGTTCCATTTCATCACGGGCCTGAACAGCAGTTGGCGCAGCGTGTTCGCGCCCGCCGCGATGTCTCCGCCCACCAGGTTCGCGTTGCGCGCCTCCAGCTGTGCGCTGTTCATCGTGTGGCGCGCGAGCACTCGCTCGCGAAAGCCCGGTGCGAAGCGCTCGATCTGCGCCTCGATGCGCGGGAGCATGTCGACGGTCGATCCCGATGGCACGTGGCAGTATCCCCAGAGCGTGTGCTGTCCGTCCGGCGCGCGCGTGGAATCGAACATGCTAGGCTGAGCAATCAATACGAACGGCTGCTCCGGATGGTCGCCGCGGCCCACCGCTGCCTCCGATGCAGCGATCTCCTCGAAGGTGCCCCCCAGATGCACCGTTCCCGCGCGCGCGCACTCGGGCGACGCCCACGGCACGGGCGCGGCGAGCGCCCAGTCCGCCTTGAACACGCCCGGCCCGTAGCGAAAGCGCTCGAGCTGCGACCGATAGCGGGCCGACAATCGATCTCCGCAGATGCGCAGCAGCTGGCGCGGCGTGACATCCAGCAAGGTCGCACGCGCGGTCGGCAAGTCGGCAAGTGATTTGATCTCCGTGCCCGTCTCGATCTCGCCGCCGAGCGACGTCAGATACGACGCGAGTGCGGTGGTGATGCTCGCCGATCCGCGGCGCGCGATCGGCCACCCCGCGTGATGCGCGGCGGCGCCAAGGAGGATCGCGGCGGATGCTGTGCCGAGGTGGCTCAACGGCTGGATAGAGTGCGCGGCGACGCCGGCGAGCAGGCCGCGGGCCGCTGTCGTCGAGAAACGGCGCGCGACGCTGGTGAACGATTGCAAGCCGACGACGCCGAATCGCGCCATGAGCAGCGGGTGCGAAGGGATGCGCACGGGCGCGAGCGCGTCAGCGGCGAGCGCGTCCCAGTGGCTAACGAACGGCTCCATGAGACGACGATAACTCCGCGCGTCCTCGCCGAGTCCATTCGCCGTAGCATCGAGGCTCTGCTCGAGCAGCGCAGGCGACTCGCGATCGAAGGGATGCGCCAGCGCGAGCGGCGGCTCGATCCATTCGAGCCCATGCGAGGAGAGAGGAAGCTGCGACAGAAACTCGGACGATATCGCGAGCGGATGCACGGCGGAGCATACGTCGTGCAGAAAGCCCGGAAGCGTGAGCTCCTCGGTTCGCGCGCCGCCGCCGATGGATGGCGCGGCCTCGTATACGCGAACGGAGAGTCCGGCGCGCGCGAGCGCGACCGCGGCCGAGAGGCCGTTGGGTCCGCTGCCCACAATGACTGCGTCGACGGAAGTCATGGACCCTGCAAGCTACCTACATCGTGCCAGCGGCTGCCGTCACGGCTTGCGCGACTCGATGTCGTCGAGCCAGTGCTCGCTCACAATGAGCTGCCCCGCCTCGCCCGTGGCCGTCTCGCGCATCATGAGAAACCGCTTGTCGTCAGGCGAGATGTTGTACGTCAGCGCCTGCGGACTGAAGCGGAAGGGCTTGGCCGAGAAGAGCGCTCTCGGCGTGCCCACGGAAAATCCCGACGTCGTGCTCACCGGTACCGATGCAACGTCGCCCTGCTTCGTGCGGAAAAACAGTTCCTTGCCGCTGTGCGCCCAGAGCGGTGATGTGCCCCCCGAGGTCGATATCTGCCAGCGCGCAGACGAGACGTTTGGAAAGGGTCGGACGTAGATCTCGAACGTCCCGGATTCGTCGGACGCGTAGGCGAGCCATTTTCCGTCTGGCGACAGCTGTGGACCAGTCTCCGAAGCCGGAGTAGCGACCAGCGGAACGAAGGTCGTGTCGCCGGCATGAAGGCCCATGATGTCGGGCGAGTCCGAGTCGAGTCGCATGAGGACAAGCCACTGACCGTCGGGCGATTGGCTCACCGCTCCAAAGCCCTGCGTTGCAGATGAGAGATGCGTGGCGGATCCAACGCCGTCGGCGCGCTTGCTGAAGGGGATGCCGAGGGCATCACCGCGGTCGCCGAGGTAGATGAGCTGGCTTCCGTCGTGATTCCAGACTGGGCGCAGGAAGGTCGTATCGCCGAACGTGATGCGCGAGAAGGGCCCGGCGGGTAGCTGCTTCACCCAGATGTCGCTTTTGCCTCCGCGTGACAGATCGAGGGCGATCGAGCGGCCGTTCGGCGAGAGTGCCATCGTGCCGACGGTGCCATCAGGCTTCCAGGTCGAGTCCACCAAAGTCGCGACTCCCGTCCGCGAGACCCATACGAGCTCGCGCGACGACGCGCGACTCGCGGTCTGGTAGATGAGGGTGCCGGCATCCGACAGCGCGACGCCGGCCGCGAACGGATTGGATGCAAGACCGTCATAGAGCGCGACGGGTGGTCCCGACAGCTCCATCTTCCGAAGATTGAACGGAACGAGCAGGAGCTTGCCGTCGGATGTGACCACTACGAGATGACCCGAGGGCGAATAGCGCGCGTAGATGCCGCGCATGAGCACGCGTGCCTCACCCTTGGGCAGCGGCTGCACCATGATCTGGTACTCCGCGGGACCCTGCCCCTCGCGCCGCGCGCGAAAGAGCAGACCGTGCGCTCCGGGCAGCACGACCGGCCATTCGGTCCCGATGATGTGCGCGCCCTTGGGAAAGGTGAATACCGGTTCGACGCTTCCCCCGGCGGCGCGAATGCGCGCGAGCCCCGTGAAGGTCTCGAAGTACACGTAGCCGTCGCTGCCCCAGTCGGCGGATGTCGAGTTCGCGCTGTCGGTGAGCGTGAGCGGGGACCCCGCGTCGAGCGGAAGGACGCGCACGGTCTTTCCGTTCACGATGAAGGCGAGTTGACGTCCGTCCGGTGAGAACACGGGGTTCGTCGCGCCATCGGTGCCCTCGATGGGCGTCGGATCCACCTTGCCTACATCCTTCATCCACAGGCGTGAGCCCGACTCTCCGGTCGCCACGTACACCATCTGCCGTCCGTCGGGCGAGAGCGCGACGTGACTGCCGATTATGGTAGAAACGATCGGCGCGTCCCTCGGCAGCGAGAGCGTGTATCTGCTCATGTACGGATGCACGCGCGGGCGCAGCCATCCCCACGCGGCGAGCGCGGCGAGCAGCACGATTGCCGCGAGTGAGATCGCCATCCACCGCTTGCTCGGCGCTCGCGACGCGCCCGCGAATCCTGGAATCGCTGCCATCGTCGCGCCCGTGGCCGGTTCGCTCAGCGCCTTGCTGAACGCTTCGGCGCTCGGGAAGCGATCCGCGGGAAGCTTCGCGAGCGCCTTGTGCACCGCTGCCTCGACGTTCGCCGGCACGGAACGGCGGCGCGCGCCGAGTCGCTCCGGCTCCTTCGTCACGACGGCAGCGATCACCGCCTGCACCGACGGCCCGGTATGCGGCGGCTCGCCGACGAGCATCTCGTAGAGCAGGCATCCGAGTGAGTACACATCTGCGCGCGCGTCGAGCGTGCGCTCGCCGGTGGCCTGTTCGGGGCTCATGTAGCCGGGAGTGCCGAGCGAGAGCCCGGTCTCCGTCATGCGATTGGCGCCCGCCTGCGTGACCGCGAGCGCGATGCCGAAGTCGGCGACGAGAGCCTGGCCGTCCTGCAGCAGGATGTTCTCGGGCTTGATGTCGCGGTGGATCACGCCGTGGCGATGCGCGAAGTCGAGCGCGGAGGCGACCTCCTTCGCGAGCAGCACCGCGTCGTCCACGGGCAGCTCGCGCTCGCGCTTGAGCCGGTCGCGCAGGCTCTCGCCCTCGACGAAGGGCATGACGTAAAAGAGGAAGCCGTCCGCCTGCCCCGAGTCGAAGAGCGGCAGGATGTGCGACTGCTGCAGTGCCGCCGTCGTCTTGATCTCGGCCAGGAATCGCTCTGCGCCGATCACGGCAGCGAGCTCCGGGCGCAGGACTTTCACCGCCACCTTGCGATCGTGCCGCAGATCGTGCGCGAGGTAGACGGTGGCCATCCCGCCCGCACCGAGCTCGCGTTCGAGCCGATACCGGTCGACCAGCGCTTCCGCGAGGCGAGGCGGGATGTCGTTCATGTTACATGACCACCTTCGGCGCCTTCACCATCACGGCAGGCACGTCGAGCTCCTTCATGAGTTTGTTGAACGCTCCGACATCGCTGTTCTCCAGCTCTCGAAGCTTCTGCAGCTGCGCATCCACCTTGCCGGAAAGATCCTTGAGCTGCTCCATTTGCGACTGCGTCGGCGCGGCGTCGCCGGTGAGTAGCTGCCCGTTCAGCGTCAGCATCATGTTGTACAGCTTCACCGGATAGTGCAGCGTGATCTCGTCCGCGTGCGAGTGAACCTCGATGAGCGCCTCGCGAATCTCCTCCATCTTCGCGTGCAGCGGCTTCCCGGCGTTCTCAACGCGCGACGCGTACGACTGCCCCTTCACCTGCTTGATGCGCGCGTTCACCTGATCCTGCATCGTCTCGATGTCTTTCGCGGCATCGACCGTGGAGTCGATGTGGTCGCGGAGCTGCGACCACGCGGCGAGCTGCGATTCGAGCGCCGTGGGCGTGACGCTGGTGCGCGGATCGTTCACGACCGTGAACGGCTGGGTGAACGACTTGCCATCCGCGGTGAGGCGAACGGTGTACGTGCCGGGGAGCAGCATCATGCCGCTCACCGTTCCATAGTCGACGATGATGTCCTCGATGTGCTTGACATCGGGATAGCGCAGATTCCAGACGAAGCGGTTCACTCCCGCGCGCGCCGCCACGAGCGAATCGCTGGGCTCGTACGATACGCTGTCCGCGGCCTCGATCTTCTTCTTGCGGCCGTGCGCGGCGGTGGTGTCGCGCTG
>JANWLO010000108.1 GCA_025450815.1 Gemmatimonadaceae bacterium | reverse complement strand
CACGCATGACGGAGGCGGCACCACGGGCATCACGCGCGCGGGCGTCTCGCTCGGCACTCCGGCGTACATGGCGCCCGAGCAGGCCCTCGGCGACCCCGCCACGGATGCCCGCGCGGACATCTATGCATGGGGTGTCGTCGCGTGGGAGCTATTGGGCGGCGCGCATCCGTTCGCCGGTAAGGCCACCGCGCAGGCGCTCATCGCGGCGCACGTGGCCGAGGCGACGCCATCGCTTTCGGCGAAACGACCGGAGGTGCCCGAGTCGCTCGCTCGGCTCGTGATGCGATGCCTCGAGAAGAATCCCGCGAACAGGCCGGCATCGGCGGCCGAGCTGCTCGCGTCGCTCGAGTCCGTGAATACGTCGGGAGAGAAACCGGCGGCGCCAGCGCGTGCGCCACGGCGCACCGCTGCGTACGCGATCGGCGCCGCCGCGATACTCGTCGTCGTCGGCGTGATCGTGGTGAATCGCCGCGCGCCACGCTCGGCGCCCGCGGCGGCGGAGAAGTCCCTCGTCGTGCTTCCCCTCGCCGCCGTCGGCGGCGACACCGCCAACAGTTACCTCGGCGAAGGGATATCCGATGAAGTGACCAACAAGCTCGCGCAGGTGCCGGGGCTCCGCGTCGCCGGCCGCAGCTCGGCGATTCACATCGCTCACTCGGGAATGTCGGCGCAGGAGGCCGCGAAGAGTCTCGACGTCGCGATGGCGCTCGACGGAACCGTCCGCCGCGCCGGCGATCGCGTGCGCGTGATGGTGGAGCTCACGAACAGCACCGATGGCAACGTGATCTGGCGCGAGAGCTACGATCGCGCAGCCACCGACATCTTCGCAGTTCAGGACGACATCGCGCGCGCGATCGCAGTTCAGCTCCAGGTGACGCTCGCCGGTGCCGGCGCGAGCGCCGCTGGCGGCACCCGCGATGTTGCGGCGTACGATCTGTATCTCAAGGGGATGTATCTCTTCCGGCGCCGCGGCAGCGGGATCGCCGAGGCGATCTCCGACTTCGATCAGGCGACGGCGCGCGACAGCACCTTCGCGCGCGCATGGGCAGGGCTGAGCGCCTCACTCACGGTGTCGCCGAGCTATCTCGACAACCGCATCAGCGATGTGCTGCCGCGCGCGCTCGACGCCGCTGAGCGCGCGGTGAAGCTCGACTCGACGCTCTCGGATGCGCACCTGGCGCTAGGCTACGCGTACGCCGAGGAGTTCGACTGGCCGCACGCGGAGGCGGAGCTTCGCCGCGCGGTCGCGCTAGATCCGGGTGCGGCCGAGCCTCGTTACCGGTTGAGCTATCTGTTGGTCAACATGCATCGCGTGCGTGAGGCGATCCCGGAGCTGGAGCGGGCCAAGGCTCGGGATCCAATGTACTTCCTCATCTCGTCGTACCTCGGAGCAGCACACATCTCCCGCGGCCAGGTGGCTGAGGGACTTACCGAGGAGCGGCGGGGCGTGGAGCTCGAGCCGGAGAGTGCCGCCGCGGTCTCGCTCCTGGCCGCAGGGTACGCGCAGGCCAACATGCCCGATTCGGCGAAGGTCATTGCGCGGCGATTACTCGATATTCCCGGGATTGCCGCTCGCAACGGCATGGCCGCGAACGTGCTGGCGCGCAGCGGCGAGCGCAAGGAAGCCGAGGAAGTCACGGCGAGACTGGTTGCGCTGCCGGAGAGAACGTGGTCGCGCTCAACAGCACTCGCCATGGCGTACGCCGGCCTGGGGGACACAACGCGCGCGATCGCCTTCATGGAGCGCGCCGCGGCGGGCGACGGTGATCTGCTCGTGCTCTACGCCAACCCTCTCACCGAGCAGATACCGCGCAGCGCCCGCACGGATGCGGTGTGGCGGCGCTTCAACCTCGATCCGACGGTGCTGGCCACGCACGACACCAACGGACGCAAGTAACCGCGTAGCCGCCAGACGATCATCGATTGATGATCATTGGCGGCGTAGTTCCCTCGATGCGCGCCACTTGGCTCGTATGATTTCCCGTCGCGTCGTTCACCGTCACCGTGTACCCGCTGCTACCGTTGGTCGTATGCCCATCGTTCACGGTGAGGCCACTCCCATTTCCAGTCACGGACGACGTGTATTCGGGAGACGGCAAGCCGTTCACGCTCACGAACGTCCACGCGGCCGATCCGGGATCCCGGTGGAAGTTGATCTTCCCGGCCGCCGTCATCGTCGTGGCCTCCTTGTCGAAGGTGAAGGTGCTGGGCGCGGTGAACGTGACCTTCACTGTTTGGTCAGGCATGGCGAAGTCTCCGTGGAGGGTGAATCAGGAAGTCCGTGTCCCGTGTGTCACGACTGAGTGTGCTCACGCGCGAGTCGAACGAACGCCGGTCGGCGATAACCGCGGCGAGTCAGCTCCGCCACGACCGGTCTCGCGTCGTCCCGCCTTCCCAAGTCGAGCAACGCCGCGGCCTGCACTGCGAGGAGTTCCGTCTCCGGATCCGCGCGCACGAGCGAATCCTCGAGCGCGAGCGCGTGCGACCAGGCGTCGTTCGCGCCACGCGCGTCGCCCGATCGCGAGAGCGCAGTGCCTAGCGCGACATGGGCGTCCCCTGCCGCGCGGTGCGCCTCGATGTCGTTTGGTCTGGCCTTCAGCCTCGATTCGCTCGCTGCACTCGCCCGTTGTGCCGATGCCAGTGCGTCGTGCACGCGGCCAAGAGCCAGCAGCACACGGGATTCCGTGATCCCCGCGAGCATCGCCTCTCCGGCCATATATGGATCGTCCGCATTCCTGGCAAGCCACCGCGAGCTCAGTGCGTCACCTGCACGCAACTGCTCGAGCGCGCCGCCGGCATCCCCGCGCTCCAGCAGCGCCTGCGCGATCTGGCGATCGCTCCTGGCCAGGCTCCATTGCATCACCGCGTCGCTCGTGTCATGCGCGACGAGCGACGCGTAAATGCCGTGCGCGGCCCGTGCGTCCGTAACGGCACGGTCCGCGTCACCCATCAGCAAGCGGAGCTCGCCGCGGTAGGCGTGCGCGATGGCGACGTAGTACTGGCGTTCGCGATTGGTCGTGTCGTGCGCCACCAATGCTTCCTTGATCGCCAACTCTTTGTCGTGGCTCGCCAACGCTCCCGCGAGATCGCCAAGCTTCCGTTGTGCAACCGCTTCCGCGTTGTACTCGTTGGCCAGGCTTACCTGCCAGTTCAGGCTGTCGGGACGCAGATTGACCAGCTCCTGATTGACGCCGCGGCTTGCCCGATACCACGTGATGGCGCCGGCAATGTCGCCCTTGGCCTGCTTCGCGAAGCCGATGTTGTTGAGAGCGTATGCAAGCTCCTCGCGGTAGCCGAGGCTGTCCGGATAGTGCGCGATGAGTCGCCTGCTGATGGTCACGAATGGCAGAAAATGGGTGAGGGCGGAGTCTACGTTCCCGAGCTGCCAGTCGACGTTTCCCACCCAGAACTGACTGTGCGCGAGCCCGATCTGCCACCGCCCATTCAGCGAATCCTTCGCCGCTAGCCGCGCAGCAATCTCGAGAGATTGGCGCATCAGGCCCGCCGCCGGCGCCAGCTTCCCCTGCGACATCCGAACTTCGCCCAGCTGCTGCAGCGCCTCCGCGCGTCGATACAGCTCCTCGCTGGTCAGCTGAGCCGCGGGTACCGCTGCGAAATACGCGAGCGCGCGGTCTCCAACCGCATCGAGCATGTCCAGACGTCCGAGTGCCGTGAGCTTGTCGCGAAGATCGCCGAGCATGAACCCGATCAGCTCCTCGGCCTGTCCCTGTCGAACGACGGCCACTGCGCGCGCGCGGGCAACTCGTCGCGCCTGAATCGCAGCTCCAACCGCGGACGCCGCCAGAAGCACGAGCGCCATCGCGGCAAACGCCACACTCACTCGGTGCCGCCGCACGAATTTTCCGGCACGGTATGGGATGCTCGCCGTGTGGGCGGACACCGGCTTGTTCTGGAGATAGGCGTCGAGATCGAGTGCGAACGCGTTCGCAGTTGCGTAGCGTCGCTCGCGGTCGCGCTCGAGCGCGTTCAGAATCACGCAATCGAGATCGCCGGCGAGAGTCCTGCGCAGCATCTCCGCGTCGAGGCGTCGTTCGGACGCGACGAGCGCACGTCGGTCGGTCGGCAGCGTCGCATACTGTGCACTCGGCCGCGGCGGGTCGCTGGACACGCGCTTCGAAAGCAAGGCGGCCCACCCCGAATATTTGGCGGGATCGAACGGCAGCACGCCGGCAAGCAGCTCGTAGAGCATCGCGCCGAGCGCATAGATGTCGGCCCGCGTGTCCACATCTGCGCCGTCGGACAGGAATTGCTCGGGGCTCATATATGCCGGCGTTCCGAGCGCGATTCCGGTGGCCGTGAGGCGTGCGCTCCCCGGCGTTGGCGCGAGCGCCTTCGCGATACCGAAGTCGATGACTTTGCACAGCGCCTCGCCATCGGTTTCCGTGACGACCACGTTCGACGGCTTGATATCGCGATGAATGACGCCCTTCTGATGCGCGTGCTGCACCGCGCGACAGACCTGGACGAAGAGTCGAATCCGTTCGCGTACGGTAAGGCGATGCGTCGAGGCGTACGCGGTGATCGTGTCGCCGACGACGTATTCCATCACGATGTAGGCGAGCCCCGATTCGGTGGTGCCCGCATCGTAGACGTGCGTGATGTTCGGGTGATCCATCATGGCGAGGGTCTGTTGCTCGGAACGGAAGCGCGCGACAACCTCGCTCGTGTTGCCTCCCGAACGGAGCACCTTGATCGCAACCTGCCGCCGCACAGGCTCGTCCTGCTCGGCCAGGTACACGACCCCCATGCCGCCCTCGCCGAGTACGCGCAGCATCCTGTACGCACCCACCCGCGTCAGCGGCGGCGTATCGCTCGTCAGTTCCCCTGCGAACGGCGACAGCGAGTCTGAGGGGATCGCATTCTCCGTTCCAGGCTGCATCGCGGCGCCTCGGGCACAAAGTGAACAGGGTGCCGTCACCGACTACCTCGTCACGAATGTACGCGCTCTGGATGAAATAGCTACGCGAGCGCTGACTCGCTCTGCGATAGCATGGCCGGCATGTCGAGTTTCGGCGGCACATGATCTTCATTGTGCCGAGTGGCGGCCCTTGACGCATGAGCCGGCTTAGCACATATGTCAGGTCTCATCTCGCGCAGCGACTCGTCACTTTCACCTCGGAATCAGATGCAGTCCTCGCGTATCGTCCTCCTGTCGTGGCTCTGCGTCGCGACGTTGGCGTTCAGCGGTGCACGGCCCGCCACGCTTTCGAAGCATGCGGAAAGCATCGCGCCCAACGACAACACGCATAGCGCGGGGCGATTGGACAAGGGAGTGCTCACCGTATCGCTCGAGGCGCGCACCGGGGAGTGGCGACCGGAGGAGAGCGCGGGTCCGGCGATTCCGGTGGCCGCGTTCGCAGTGGTAGGAGGATCGCTCCAGACTCCCGGCCCGCTGCTGCGCGCGCCGGTTGGGACGGAGATTCGCGTGACGATGCACAACGCGCTCACCGTGCCGATGTGGGTGTACGGACTCGGAGAGAAGCACGGGTACGCGGACAGCGTGCAGCTCGCCGCGGGCGCGACGCACGACTTCCGCTTTCGAGCGACGACGCCCGGCATCTCGTACTACGCGGCGCGCACGACGACCGCGCCGGTGATCTTCAGGGCCACGGACGATTCGCAGCTCAACGGCGCCATCGTGATCGATCCGCCCAACGCGCCGCCCGATCGCATTTTCGTGATCTCGGAGTGGTTCACGCTCGACTCGACCACGGTGAGCGGGCTTGGTCCCATCTCGGCGCTGGCGTTCAACGGTTTGGGGTGGCCCTATACGCCGCGCATCGACATGTCGCAAGGCGACACCGTGCACTGGCGCGTGGTGAACGTGACGGGGCTCGAGCACCCGCTGCACCTGCACGGATCGTTCTTTCGCGTCGACGCCAAGGGCGACGGGCAGGCGGACACGGTGTACGCGCCCGAGGACCGGCGCATGGCGGTGACTGAGCTAGTGCGACCGGGGCAGACGATGGACATGACGTGGACGCCGCGGCACAGCGGAAACTGGGTGTTCCATTGTCACATCGCGAGCCACGCCACCAAGCGCGAATACTTCGAGGCTGATCGCGCGATGCCTGCGCACATGGACATGGATCGCAGCCTGGACCACTTGAGTCACATGGGCGGCCTCGTGATCGGCATTCGCGTGCGCGCGCGCGGCCCGCAGGAGGCGGAGCTGCCGGTATCGCAGCAGATCCGCCTCCTCGTGCGCTCGCGCGCCAACGTGTATGGAAAGTACGTGGGCTACGGATTCGTTCGCGGTGATTCACCGGCGGCGGCGATGCGCGACAGTTTTTCCGTGCCCGGTCCCACGCTCGAGCTCACGCGCGGCAAGCGCGTGGCGATCACGGTGGTCAATCAGTCACACGAGGCGGCGGCGGTGCACTGGCACGGCATCGAGCTCGAGAGCTCTGCGGACGGCGTTCCCGGTTGGAGCGGCTTCGGCAAGTCGGTGACGCAGTTCATCATGCCAGGCGACTCGCTCACGGTGAAATTCACCCCCCCGCGCTCGGGCACGTTCATGTACCACTCGCACTCGAACGAGATGCAGGAGATCTCGTCGGGGTTGTACGGCGCGATCATCGTGCGAGATCCCGGTCCTCGGCCCGATTCGTCCGAGCGCACACTGCTTTTGAGCGACGGCGGCCCCATGGTCAACTTCATCAAGCGGGGCCCGCCGGTGCTGCTGAACGGTAAGCTGATGGCGGACACGATCGACGTGCCCGCCGGCGTGCCGACGCGGCTCCGGCTCATCAACATTCGGTCCGAGAACGCCACGCAGCTCTCGCTGGAGCGCGACGGTACGGCCATGACCTGGCGCGCGGTGGCCAAGGATGGCGCCGACCTGCCAGCGCATCAGAGGCGCGAGATGCCCGCGCAGCTCGTGAGTGAGCCGGGAGAAATTTACGACTACGAAATCACGCCGAGCGTTCCGGGTATCATGGTACTGAGATATCTCGGACAGGTGGGCGACACGACCACCACGCAGCGGGCGATCGTCCGGGTGCTGGCGCGGCCGACACAGTGAGATAGCTCCGCGATTCTTCCAAAAGGGTCGCTGCATCCAATACCGTTTACGGGTGGGCACGTACTCTGGAGTCACGTCAACTCGACGTGACTCCTTTTTTTTCCCGTGCAATCCGTGAAAACCATGCGCCCCTCCTTTCGATTCACCGCTCGACATCGCTCCGTCGCGATCGCTCTCGTCGCCTTGATCGCCGGCTGCACCGCCTTTGCCCAGGCGCCACGAGATCTCGACTACTCGCGCACCCGCGCGAGCCAGACCGGCCTGTATCGAGGCACTATCCGTCCTGCGGGCGACTCGATCCCTCAAGGGAAGATGCAGAGCTGGTCGCTCCACCTCGAAACCGCGGCTGGCGCGCCAGTCGACAGCGCAACGATCAGCGTAGACGGCGGAATGCCGAAGCACGGGCACGGCCTTCCCACCAAGCCGCAAGTCACTCGCTCGCTCGGCAACGGCGATCACTTCGTCGAAGGAATCAAGTTCAACATGGGTGGCTGGTGGGTGGTCAAGTTCCACGTCAGCGCCGCGGCCGGCAGCGACTCGCTCGTCTTCAACATCAGCTTGTAGGGAGCGCCCATGTACATCTTCGCGTTCATGCGGATGCGACCGTGGCAGCGCGTCGCGTTCATCTTCGGAGTAGTGCTCGGCACTCTCGCGCTGACGACCACGCTCCAAGCACACTCTCGCCAACGCGCACGCTGGTCGCCGAAGGAGCGCGCGCTACTTCGCTCGCTTTCGCTCGCCAGTCAGGGGCCGATGCCGGAAGATCCATCCAACCGTTACGCGGACGACGACGCGGCAGCACACCTCGGCCATCTTCTCTTCTTCGACACGCGACTCAGTCGCACGGGCACGGTGTCGTGCGCAAGCTGCCACGTGCCGGAGAAGAACTTTCAGGATGGGCTGCGCGTCGGACGCGGCGTGGGTGATGGCTCGCGACGCACGATGCCCATCGCGGGAACGGCGCACAGCTCGTGGTACTTCTGGGATGGCCGCGCCGATAGCCAGTGGGCGCAGGCGCTCGGCCCTCTCGAGAATCCAGTGGAACACGGAGGAGACCGCACGCAGTATGCGCGCACTATGGCAAGAGAGTACCGAGCGGAGTATGAATCCATCTTCGGGCCGCTCCCATCACTCGCGGGCGTGCCAGCGCACGCGGCGCCGGTGGCGGCCAGTGGAAGTGAGGCTGCGTGGGCACGGCTTCCAGTCGGGACGCGTGACGACATTTCGCGCGTGTACGCGAACATCGGCAAGGCTATCGCGGCCTACGAGCGTCGCATCGACTTCGCACCAACGCGCTTCGATGACTACGTCGCAGCCGAGCTTGCGAGCGCATCGCAATCGCCGGCATCCGGCTTTACGGCTGACGAAGAGGCGGGGCTGCGACTGTTCATCGGCAATGCGAGCTGCGTGAACTGCCACAACGGTCCGCAGTTCACCGACAATCACTTTCACAATACCGGTGTGCGGCGCGACTCCGAGCCCTCACCCGACAGCGGTCGCTCGGCCGGTGTCGTGAAGGCGCTCGCGGGTGAATTCAGCTGCACGAGCCGCTACAGCGACTCGCGGCCCGGCGACTGCGCGGAGCTTCGCTTCGCCGTTGCCGAGGGTGCGGAGCTCGTGCGAGCGTACAAGCCACCCTCGCTGCGAAACGTCGTGGGTCGTGCTCCGTACATGCACGCTGGCCAGCTCGCGTCGCTCGACGATGTCCTCCAGCACTACAGCGATGCGCCCTCCGCGGCAATCGGACACAGCGAGCTCAAAGCGCTGCATCTCTCGGCCGGGGAGCGGCGTCAGATCATGGCCTTTCTCGGTACTCTGACCGGTCCATTGACCGCGCCGTCCGGTTTTCTCACAGCCCCAACCCGCAACTGACATGAGCCTCGACATGACGCACGATTCGCCGCTGTCAATTGGAATGATTCTGTTCGACGGCCTGACGCAGCTCGATCTCACCGGACCGTACGAAATACTCTCGCGCATGCCGCGCACGAACGTCACTCTGATCGCGGACACACTCACACCGGTGCGCACCGAGTTTGGGCTTACGATCATTCCCGATTCCACTCTTGCAAACTCGGCTCCGATCGACGTGATCTGCGTGCCCGGCGGATGGGGAGTCAATGCGCAGATGACGAACGAGGCGCTGCTCGACTTTCTGCGCGCACGAAGTGAGAGCGCGCACTGGGTCATTTCCGTGTGCAGCGGCGCTCTGCTCCTCGGCGCCGCCGGCCTGCTGCGCGGCTATCGCGCCACCACGCACTGGATGTCACTCGACCTGCTCCCGCTCTTCGGCGCCACGGCGGTGCAGCAGCGTGTGGTTCGCGACAGAAATCGCATCACGTGCGCCGGAGTGACCGCAGGCATCGATCTGAGTCTCACGCTCGCAGCGGAGCTGTTCGGCGCGCCAGTTGCGCAGGCGATCCAGCTCGCGATCGAGTACGATCCCGCGCCGCCATTTAGCAGCGGCTCGCCGAGCAACGCACCCGAGAGTGTACGAACGGCGGTGTCCACCGCGAGCATGTCCTCACTCGCGCAACGACGAGCGATTGTCGAACGCATCACCCGTGGTGACTAGCAACATGCTGACTCCCGCTCTCGTTGGAATCGTGCTGGCGCTCGCCGTCTCAGGGTACGCGATGGCGATTGGCCTCGACAGGGATCGAGCGTTCTATCCGACCGTGCTCGTCGTTGTCGCCTCTTACTACGTGTTGTTCGCCGTCATGGCTGGAGCCGGACGCGCGACGATCATCGAAGCGTGCATCGCGAGCGCCTTTCTGCTCATCGCAGCGATCGGATTCAAGCGGAACCCGTGGTTTGTGGTGGCGGCACTCGCGACACATGGACTACTCGACCTAGTGCATGGCTCCGTCGTGTCGAATCCCGGCGTTCCCGCGTGGTGGCCGTCGTTCTGCCTCACCTATGATGTCACCGCCGCCGCCCTCCTCGCCTTGACGCTTCGCTTCCGGTTACCAGTCAAAGCGGAGTGAGCTATACTTGCGCGAGAGAGCACGCTCCACTCGGCTCGCGGAAGGAGCTCATGTCTGCGCCCATCGAGATTGGGAAGTTCGTCGGCGACCCGGTTCACGCTCATATCCGCGACGGCGTCTCGATCGCCGAGAACAGCTACGTCGCAGGTTTGTCCGTTGCCGCGCACACGCACGACGCGCCTCTGCTCAGCCTCGTGTTGCAGGGCAACGCTACCGAGGAAATCGCTGGTCGCTCGCGCGACTTGAGCGCGCAGAGTCTTCTCTACACACCGTCGTTCGAGACGCACGGACACAAGTTCCTCACTCCCGGCCGCTGGCTCAACATCCAGTTCTCCGCGCAGTGGCTCGCGCGAGTAGGCGCCGAAGCAGGCGCGTTACCCTCGTCGACGCAGCTGCTGCGCGGCGGCGCTACCGTCAATTGGGCATCGCGGTTGGGGGCGGAGATTCGCGAGCCCGATGCCGTGTCGCAGGTCGCGATCGAGGGTGCGCTCCTGCTGTTGATCTCCGATCTCGCGCGCCTTCCCGTGCTCGGCGAACGCCGCCGCCCGCGCTGGTTCAAGATCGTGGAAGATGCGATCGAGGCGTCGATCGCAGAGCCTCCGTCGGTCACGGAGCTTGCCGCTCTTGCCGGCGTGCACGCATCGCATCTACTGCGCACTTTCCGCCACTATCACGGGTGCACGGTGGCCACGTACGTTCGGCGGCTGCGTGTGGAGCGAGCGCGCGCCGAGATCGCGTCGTCGAAGCGCCCGCTATCCATGATCGCGCTCGATGCGGGTTTCGCGGACCAGTCGCACTTCACGCGCGCGTTTCGTCAGGCCTACGGCGAAACGCCTGGCCGGTACGCGCGCTCGCTGCGCAGGAGCTGACAGCGTATTTCGCGCGATTGTTCCAAATTGAGCGTGGCGTTCAAGAGCAATTCGCGAATTAAGTGCAGACTTCCTCCCGTCACCGAACACCCCATCTACTCTCGAGGAGTCTACAATGTCCAAAGTCAGCGAAGTATCGAACGCCTGTAGCTGTACATCGTGCACCGGCGCGACCTGCACGTGTGGTTGCCAATCGGTGGCCGTGGAGCCCAAGTCTCGCTGCTCGTGCGGCGACGCGTGCACGTGCGGCGATACGTGCAACTGTGGCCCGAACTGTGGCTGCGTAAGGGCGTAGGCTGGCCGTTCGGTGAGGGCGGCATGACTCACGAGGTGCGGAAGAACGGAGCCGGCCGGGCAAGAAGTCGCGCGAACTTGTTGCCCGACCGCTTCGGATCAATCGACTCGGCTCTATCGAACTGCCACTCGAGCATCGCGTACAGCGCGATCAAGGGAAGCGCGGAGATGATCGCCAAAACAGCGAGATTCTCGGGCAGTGCGCTGGACAGGCGCATCAGCGCCGATTCCGCAATCGACACGGAGACGCTCGACATCGGGTACTTCGCGTAAATGAAGTCGAGCGCAATGGCGCCGAAAAATACAAGAAACGGAATCGTGAAAGTCAGATAGACGCCATACGTGCCCCCGCGACTCCTTCCGATCCGATACCAGAGACCGAGCTCGCTTAAGAGTGCAATCAGTAGCACTACTGCCATGATCGTCGCCAGGTTCAGGATCTGCATTCGCGGCGAGTTGCGCACATCCGGCGGGAGGGCGCCTTCGGCCTTGCGACGCTGATATTGTGCGATCGTCATCGGGTGCCCATACACCGCGATCGTCGCACGCTGGAACTGCCACTCGACGAATCGCGGACTGTTGCCGACGTTCGTTGTGTACGGGTTCTGGAGCTCCACGCGCAGTACCGAGAGTGTATCAGCCATGGCGGTCTCTCCCCATGGTGCCCTGATGACCGGCTCCCCAGTCGCGCGACGCCAGAATTCCAGCGGGACTCTCGTGAGGTCGTCGCGGTAATGCGAGCCGCCCGGGGCATTCGCGCTCATCGACGTTTGGTTTCGAAAGAACGTCGAAGAAATGAGACCCCCGAGCCCGACACAGCCCATCGCGATCACGACTCCCGGCACCAGAACGCACCAGAGTCGAGCGCGATTGGAGATGGGAAAGGCGGTGAGCCATCGTGTGCCTTGGCGCGCCATGCCTATTGGCACTAGTACGTAGAAGAGCACGAGCGGCTGAAAGCGGTCGCCACTCCCCAAGCCGAGCGTGAACATCGCGCCGTACATGAGCAAAATGAGATAGCTTGGATTTCCGCTCTGGTTCTTTCCACTCTGAAGCAGAAAGAACCACAGTGGCTTCCATGCGTGCGCCGAGCGCGGCACCGGCGACGTCGCAGCGCTCGTCGCCAGCACCTGCTTTTTGCCGACGGCCGCCTTCCTCGGGGCCACTTCCAGTGCGTCGGGAATCCTCGACCAGATCCAGCGCGCAGCCACGGCGATCGCGATTGCGAATGTCGCCATCGACACCGCCGGAGGGAGAAACCACGCCACGGCCGCACTCGGCGCGGCCAACGCGATCCATAGCAGGGCGGTGAGCCAGACGGGAGGCTCGTCGACCTGTTCGGGTTGAATGGCGCACGGCAGCAGAACTGCGAGAGTCAGCGCAGCGCCGGCGTCGAGTACCATGCCTGCCGGAAGTGCGCGCAGATCGCTACCGGCGGTCGCGACCAGCCACGCGACAATTGGAAACCACACGAGCGCGAGTATCCAGAGCACCCGAGCGGCAACGATCTCCCGGCCACGAATCGGGAGCGACGCTTCGAAGATGCTTCCACGGCGCGGTATCGCTCCGTAGATGACGATGAAAAACGGAAGAGCCTCCACGGGCGCGAGGCGCGGTGCCACGACGAAGCTGAATGCGGCGAAGACCGAGAAGAGCGCCGCAATGAACGACGGCAGATTGCGCCGCACGAGGTAGAGGATCACAACGCCTCTGCGGTTCGCTCCCCACCAACGAGCTCGATGAACAGCTCCTCGAGAGGCACGGTCGCGCATTGCACGTTGTTCAATCCAAACGTGTCGTGCAACAACGCCTGAATGCTTTGCGGCGTACCGCGAAAAACCGCGTGCCAATCCGTGTATTGCTGATGGACCTTCAGGCACTCCGGCAGCTGCTCGATCGTCGTGATCGCATGCGCGGCGTAGCGCGGAATGACCGCGATGCAATACGACTCGCGTAGTGCATCGAGATCGTCGTCGATGCGCACCCTGCCCTCGTCGAGCAGCACTACTCGCCCGCCGAGCCGCTCGACGTCGCTCATGTGATGCGACGAAAAAAGAATCGCGGTGCCCTCGCGATTCAACAGCTGGACGGAGGTCTCGAGAAATTCCCTGCGCGCGGCGGGGTCGAGGCCGCCCGCAGGCTCGTCGAGGATGAGTAGCTCGGGGCGATGCGCGACCGCGCAGATGAGCGCGACTTGTCGCGCCTGTCCCTTGCTGAGATGCGACATCCTCGAGCTGTTGCCGCTCAGGCCGAATCGCGACAGCAGCGATCTCTCGAGCGCAACATCCCACGTTGGAAACAGATATCGGTGAAAGGCCATCAGATCGGGAATTGTCGCCCTCGACGGCAGGATCTGCTGTTCCGCCACGTAGCCGATTCGCCTCTTGACCGCCACCGGCTCGTCCGTAGGCGACATGCCGAATACGCGCACTGTGCCGGCATGCGGGAAGAGCATCCCCATCGCGATCTGGATGAGCGTCGTCTTGCCGGATCCGTTTCGGCCGAGTAGCGCGACGACTTCCTCGCGGCCGAGCGAGAATGAGACGCCGGACAGCACGGGCTCGCCGCGCCTGAAGGAGCGTGCGATGTCGCGAAACTCGAGTAGGGGAGTCGTGGGCATCAGCTTTCCTTCCGGCGCGTGCGCGCCGGTTCATCGGTGAGATCGTGATTCGCCTCGGCCAATGCCTTCAGCACGTCCGCGTAGCGAAGACCGGCGAGATAGGCCTGGGACAGGAGAGCGCGCGCGGAGTCGAGGAGCTGCGAGTCTCGTACTGCGCGCGACACTTTGGGGAGGTGGGCACTCACGAACGTCCCGCGTCCCCGCTGCGACTCGATGTAGCCGAGAGTTTCCAGCTCGTCGTACGCCTTCTTGACGGTGAGCGGAGCGATCACGAGCTGCTCGCTCAGCTCGCGATGCGACGCCAGCCGCTCGCCGGCGGTGAGTCGCCCGCCCGCGATGGCGTCCATGACCTGACGCATGATCTGGCGATAGATGGGGAGATCGTCCCCGGGGTTGATCAGGATGTGCATTAGGTGATATATAAGAGCATATCACTTGGAGGTCAAGCGTGAGTTAGCGCCCCCCTCCGTCGGCTAACGCGTTCGCAGCCGTGCAAACGTCATGTTCGCTCCCTCCGCCTCCTTGGCCAATCCGGGGTGCGACTTCCTGTTTTTTTCCAGGATATCGCTCCCCTCGCTCAGGGGCTGCGCGGCCTTCGTATAGTCTCCCAGTGCCATCAAACACTCCGCCAGCACCAGCTGCGCCTCCCCCGTGCGCCAATGATCGGCCCCGAGTCTCTTCTGGCTCATCGCCACCGCACCCTCGATGGCCGGCACGGCCTCCCTCGCGCGATGCGTGGCGAGCAGCACGCGACCCATGCCCGTTCGTCCGGGAATGATCCCCATTTGCGCGTCCATGTTGGTCGTGTCCAGCTTCGCCAGCGCTCCCCGCATGAGCCTTTCCGCCTCGGCGTACTGCCTCGCCTCCGTCAGCGCACGTCCGAGGTTTATGGAAATCACGAGCGTCCCGAGCTCATCATCGCCTTGCAACTTTCGATTGATGGCCAGCGCACGTCGCAGCATCGTCACCGCACTATCGGGTCGACCCTCCAATCGCAACACGACCGCCATCTCGTTAAAATCGAAGCCGACGTTCACGTGCTCAGGTCCATAGAGCGTGCGGTCGATCGCAAGCGCTTCCTCCAATAGCCGCTCGGCTTCGTCGAAGTCGCCTCGCTCGCGCACGACGATGGCGAGATTGCTCAGGTTCGCGCTCACCGCATCGTGGTTCTCTCCGAAGAGCCTTCGGTTGATGGCCAGCGCCTCGCGCAGCAGCGAGTCCGCCTCGTCCAGGCGGCCCATTTTGAAGACCATCTGCCCAAGATCGTTGTAGATCGACGTGACGCTATGATGATCGTCCCCGAGTGCCTTGCGATCGATCGCCAGCGCCTGCCGATAGTGCTGCTCGGCATCCGCATAGCGGCCCAGCCTCTCCTCAGCCTTTGCCTCGCGCCGAATCGCCTCTGCCGTGGACGGATGATTCGGCCCAAGCCGGCGCTCCCGGATGGCGAGCGCCTGCCGGAATTCCGCGATGGCCTGCGTGTTCTCGCTCCTCATGAGGAGCAACTCGCCCAGAGAAACTCGGCTCGTGGCGACTGTCAGATCGCTGTCGCCATGCAGCTCGCGACGTATGCGAAGGGCCGAACGGTAGAGCGGCTCTGCCGCAGGAAAGTCGTCTTTCTCATCGAGCAGCTCCGCGAGATGATCCAGGCTCTGCGCCGTCGCGTCGCTGTTCTCCCCGAACAGCTTGCGGCGAATCGCGAGTGCGCCTCGCAGCAGCGTATCGGCTTCCGTGAAACTGTCCACCTTCGTCAGCACGTCGCCCAACTGGTCCATCGCCTCGGCCACGGACGCGTTGTCGCGACCGTAGAGGGCGCGGCGCTCCACGAGCGATTGCCGGAGCTCCTTCGTCGCCTTGTCGTACACGCCGAGATTCAGGTACACGCCGCCAAGCGCGCCGAGCAATTCGGCGTGCACGTCCGGCTGATTCGCAAGCGAGGTGTCGATTCGCTCGGCGCCGCGGTCCAGCAGCGCGCGCGCCGTCACATCGCTCGGCTTGTCGGCCGTTGGCGCGAACGGGTCCGCGGCGCCGAAGATGCTCACGAGATACTCCTCCACCGCCACCGCCTTCCGCGTCTCCGACTCCGCGCGATTTCGCAGCTGCACCTCGCGACCGGCGGCGACCACGAGCGCACCAGCGATGAGCACTACCGCGCCCACGGCCACCCGATGCCGACGCACGAACTTCCCGGCGCGGTAGCCGAACGAATCCGCGCGCGCACCTACCGGCTCGTGACCGAGGTAGTGCCGCACATCGTCCGCGAACGCGCCGACGGTCGGATACCGTTCGGCCGCCTTCTTCTTGAGCGCCTTCGCCACGATGTTGTTCAGATCGCCCGCGAACACGCGGCGCAGCCGCTCGGGCGACGCGTCGCGCGCCGCCGCCAGCCGCTCGACCTCCTCGCGCGAGTGCGAGGCGGTCGGCGTCATGGCGCGCGAGAGTGGCCCCGATTCCGAATCCAGAATCGCCACCACGTGCTCGGCCGGCGTGTGCGCCTCGCTGCTGGTTGGGTGTCTCCCCGCGAGGAGCTCATATAGTATCACGCCGAGACTATAGACGTCGGTGGCGGTGGTGATCGGCTCGTTCCGGATCTGCTCGGGAGCCGCATACTTGTAGGTGAACACGCCCTCGTGGGTTCCGGTCAGCGCATTCGACGTGTCGGCCCCTTCCTCCACCAGCTTCGCGATCCCGAAGTCGAGCAGCTTGACGCTGCCGTCCTCGGTCACGAGGATGTTGGCTGGCTTGAGATCGCGATGCACGATGAAGTGCGCGTGCGCGTCCGCCACGGCTGCGAGCACCTGCTGAAAGAGGCGCAGCCGTCCCTCCACGGACAGCGCGCGCGCATCGCACCACTCGTCGATCGGCTTCCCCTCGACGTACTCGAGCACGAGATAGGGCAGTCCGATCTGACTCAGTCCGGCGTCGAGCAGCCGCGCGATGTTCGGATGCGTGAGCCGTGCGAGCGCGCTTCCCTCGCGCCGGAATCGCTCCTCGCCCGCCGGACCGGCGAGTGCGAGACTGAGGAACTTGATCGCCGCAACGCCCTCGAATCGCCCGTCGTTGCGACGCGCCAGCCACACGGAGCCCATGCCGCCCTGGCCGATGGGCCGCTCGATGACGTAGGCGCCGAGCGTTTGGCCGGCGAGCGTCGACCACCGGGGAAGCTCGGCCGCCTGGCGCTCGCCCAGAAAGTCGGCGCTGTCGATGGCCGACTCCTGGTTCAGCAGTGTCTCGAGCTCGGCGCCCAGGGCGGGATTGATCGCCCGCTGCTCGGCGATCCACGCCGCGCGCGCGTCTTCGGGCATCTCGAGCGCCTCATCGAGCAATCGGCTCAGTGCCGCCCAATCCTCGCGACTGAATCGCATCTTCGTCTCGACATGTGCGAGATGGCCCGACGTTGGCGTGCCCCAATATGGAGGTACCGGTTCGTGTCGGCGAGTATGGCGTCCGATTGTACTATGTACGGATGAGCAAAGCCAGCCGAGTCGACGACGACCTGCGAATACTGCTCGTCTTTGCTCAAT
>JANWLO010000107.1 GCA_025450815.1 Gemmatimonadaceae bacterium | reverse complement strand
GTTGGGCGCGAGTCCCAGCGCACCCGTCGCCGTCACGTGCGCCGCGCTGCTCGCGATCGTGAGCGAGTCGACGTGCACGAGCCCGTTGCCGAAGGTGATCGCCGCGCTCGCACCCGTGACATCCACCGGCTCCACTCGCGACTGATCGAGATCGAGGTTGAGCGAGCCCGCGAGCGTGGCGAGCGAGTCGCCGTGCACGTCGAACGCCGCGCGTCCAGCGAGGCTCGTCGACGGGAGAGTCCCGGACTCCAGCAGCGCCTGCACGTCGAGGTCGGCCACACTCGCCGTGCCGCGCCCGGAGAGCCCGCTCAGTGTATCGAGATCGAAGTTCCCGTTCACGGCCATCGATCCCGCATCGCCACTCAGTGAGGCCGTGACGTCGAGGTCGTCCATCGTGCCGCGAATGCGCATCGGCCCCGAGAAGCTCCCGCGGAACGCCAGCCCCGGATACGAGCGCGCGAAGGTCGTGAAGGAGATTGGCTGCGCCTGCAGTGACACGTCGAACGCGATGTATTTCGGCGACTGGGTGATCCGGCCATCACCTGTGAAGTGCGACGTCGCATTCGCGCTATCGTGGTGCACCATGTCGGCGTTGTGGAATCGCGTGTCGAGCCAGGACGAATCCAGCGTCGCCGTGCCGGAGATCGTACCCCGAAGTCGCGGAAAATTCGGAAAGAGATACTGGATCGTTCGCAGGTCGAGCGTTGCGAGATCGACGTCCAGCTTGTGGAACTTGGTGTTCGATGGCACGAGGATGTCGAGCGCCCCGTGAACGGACGCGCGCGTAACAGCGCCCGGCACGTGCGCGTCGCGGAAGGTCAGCTGTCCGTTATCCACGTGCCAATCCGTGAGCAGCCCTCCGGGCCCTCGCACGGATCCAGTGATGTCGCCTTGCCAGTCCACCGGAAATGGTCCGCCGGCGAGAGTGCGCAGGAGATCGAAGTTGAGCGGCGCGAAGACGGCATCCACGTTCGTCACCGCGAGCACCGGGAAGCCGACGACGAAAGTCATCGCACCGGTGAGATGCGTGCGCGTCGAGCGGATATCCATCTTGCTCAGTCCGTACTCGAGCACGTGCGCATCGCGAGCGTTGTTCCTGATCGTCAGCTCCATCTTGCCGCCGCCCGTGGTGGGCAACGTCGGATACACCCACGCGACGTCGCTCATGGACATGGAGTCGGCCCACACGTGCACATCGTAGTGAGTAGGTGACGGGCCGCCCCACGACACGCGCCCGAGTGCGCGCCCGGTGGATCCGGGAAGATCGAAGTGGTGCAGCTGGAAGAAGACCGTGTCGCCGAGGATTTTCACGGGACCGCGCGCGTTCCGGAGGCGGAAGGGCGGATCGTTCTCATCCACGCGCAGGTCGCCGATCGAGATAAGCTTGCCCACGCTGTCGGGATCCGCGAGCCGCACGTATGGCGAGCGCAGCTCGCCGTTGGTCCACCGGCGCGTCTGCTTTATTCCCTCGCGCGTGCGACGCCACTCGTGATCCTTCGACGCAAGCGCCACCTTGATCGCACTGTCGCGTCGCGCGCCCTTGAGCGAATCAGGCGGCGACCAGAGATCGGTGAGAGTGAACGTCAGGTCGTGGAGCACCGTGCTGTCGATCACGATGTAATCACCGAGCGAACGGCTGCCGGAGAGCCTCTTCTTCTTTTCGCCGGAGGGAAAGACATGGCGGAAGCTCCACTCGTGATCCGCACGCCGGCGCAGATACACGTTGGGCCGATTCACTTCCAGATACGAGATGAGTAGCCGCTTGTCGAGAATGTCGCGCGGATCGTAGCGCAGGATCACCGGGCCGGTCGCGACGACGAGCGAGTCCTCCTCGTCGCGGATCGCAATCGAGTCCAGCTCCACGCCTGTGAACAGACTGCCGGTGATCCGTCCGATGTACATCGTCCCGCGCGACCCCATCGCGCTCGCAACCTGCGCATTGATGAGCGAGCGGAGTCGCGCGCGCCCCAGCGCCGTCTGGGTGGTCGCGAGAATGGCCCCGATCACGCTCAGCGCGAGCAGGAGAATGATGAGGGCGCTGATCAGCGCGACGAGGCGGCGGCGCGACATCGGCTAGAACGCCTGGCCGATGCTGAAATTGAACGTGAGCTTGCTCAGCACGTTGTCGCTGCCCTTGGGCGTGTACGTCGGCTCGCACGTCTGGCCGGCGCCCACGATCCCGTCAGGCAGGTTGTTCGACGGACTCACGCACCGCAGCACGTTGTCCGATCCCACGTAATACGCGGAGCCCGAGGTTCCCGAGTAGCCGTTGTACGCGACGTCAACGCGCAGCGGGCCAATCGGCGACCGCACGCGCACACCCATTCCCGGCGTCACGCGAAGATCGGAGAAGGTAAAGCTCTGCTGCGGACGGTTCCACACCTGTCCCGCATCCACGAACGTGGCCAGCTGCACTCGTCCTCCGAACGACGGCAGGCGGATGCGCCATTCGAGGTTCGCGACGATCAGCGTGTTGCCGCCCGTCGGTGAGTATTGCCGCACGCGAGAATTCACGCTGCTGTCCGCTCGAAAGAGCTGCGTTGGGTTTCCGTCGACCACCGCGCTGCTCACCGCGAAAGTATCCACGATGTACACGACAGGGCCCAGCAGATTCTGGTTGTAGCCGCGCACGGAGTTCGGGCCGCCGGCGTACAATCTCTCCTCTGGCGGCACGTACGCGGTTGCCCCCTGCGTCGTGAATCCGTTCAGAACCGCCGCCAGCTGTATCCGCGCCGCGAACGTCGACGACCCCACCGTCTTGTACACCGACCCCTCCGTCAGCACGCGACTGAAGCGCGTGCCGTTCGCGGTGTCGAGCGACGTCGATCCACTTCTCAGCTCGAGATGGAGCTGGTTGCCGCTGGACGGGTCGAGGATCTGGTCGGTGCGGTCGCGCAGCATCGACACACCGAACACGTGGAGGCTGCCGTTCTGCTGGAGCCGCTCGATGTCCGCGATCGCGCAACGATTGAAGAGCTGGCAGAACACCGCGGGCGACGCCGTCGTGCGCCCGTATTCCACGCGATACGACAACGTAATCGGCAGCCCTGGCCGCAGGTCGCGCGGCTGCAGGTCCCGCGAGATTTCCGCCGCGCCTCCGATGATCGTCTCCCGCACGTACGCCCGGTACTCCGACGTCCGCTCGCTGAAGAGCGTGAACGACGGAAGCGTGCGAGGACCGATCAGCCCGCGCAGCCGCACCGTTCCGGATGCGTAGTAGTTCAGCCGGTTGCTGATCGAATCGTCGCGCACGTTCTGGGGACAGAGAGCGAGGTGCGACAGCCGCCCGTTGAGCTCGAGCCGCCGCGCACCGCCCAGAAAATCGCGGTCCGCGAATCGCGCCTGCGTGCGGATGCAGTCCAGCGTCGCCCAGCCGGCTCCGAGACCGAGCGAATTCATCTTCGACTCGTTGAGGCGCACGAGCACCGTGAGCGAGCTGTCGTTCGGCTGCACGCTGTCGGGCGCGAGCGCGACGTCCACATGGCGATACGTCTCGAGCTGATAGAGATCGCGTTCGCTGCGCACGAGATCCTTGGAGCGGAACACGTCGCCAACCTTGAACGACAGCAGCCGGCGCACGGTGCTCGTGTCGATCTTCGCCGAGTCGCCACCGGGCGCCACTTCGTATTCGATGCGGCCCACGCGCGCTTGCCGGCTCGGAATCGCTCGCGGCTGGCCGCGGAACTGCTCGAAGAACTGGTAGCCCAGCTGCGCGCGATCGGTGGCGGGATTCACGTCGCTCGACGCGAGCGGGGCCGCCGCATACGGATAGCCGTTGTCGTGCAGCTGTTCGCGCACGGAATCCACGACTGCCTGCAGCTCGATCTTCGTGAAGATGTGGTTGTGCCGAAAGTGGTCGAGCTCCTTCAGCAGTTTGCCGCTGTTGCACACCGAATCGAGCCCTGTGACGACGAGCGTGTCGATCATCACCGGAGGGCCCTCGATGATCCCGAAGCCAACGGCCACCGCGCCCGTGCCCGCGGGACTCACCGAGGTCTTCACGGCGGTCTTGTAATAGCCGCGCAGTCGATAGAACAACCTGATGCGCACGGCGTCGCGCGATAGCTCCAGCGTGTCGAGGCAGCGGCGCGCCCCGATCGGCAACCCGAGGTGACGTCGCGCGAAGCTCGACGCCGACGTGACGATGACGCTGGCCAGCTCCGCGCTCCTGAAGTGCTCGTTTCCATTGAAGGTCACGGCACGGACTTCGAGGTCACCGGGATCGCAGGCGATGTCCTGCGCCCGCAGAACGCCGGGAAGAGCGACCGGAAGAAGAAGCAGCAGCGCGGCGAGAAAAACCCGTCGCATCACCCGCGGGTTCGGGCGGGTGCGGCACTCCCTGAGGGAGCGGCGCCGGTCGAGTCGAGAACGATCGGAGTTCGCTCGAGAAACAAGCGCGTGATGTAGAACACGAGCAGCCCCACGCCAGCGCCCGCCGCGATGGCGGGAAGAAGCGCGCGGCCTCGCACCGGCAGCCGATCATCGTAGCGGACGATCGGCTCGTCGCGCGTCCCGCTCGTAGTCGTCATTGGCACCCTTGCGTGTGCAACCCCGCGCCCTCACTCCATGGACGACTCGGCGCTGCCCTCTGCTACACTGTTTGCACGAGGATGGTACCCGGACCTCGCTGCTTCGCACGCCGCTTCACTTCCGCCGCCAGCGATCCGATGTGTCCCGTCGATATCCACCGGTCCGGTCCGATCTGCAACACCGCCGCCGAAAGCCGCGCGATCGGAAAGTCGCGCGCCCTCCCCTCCCGATCGACGCCCGTAAAATGCCCGCGTCGCACCGCCTCCTCACCGACTGCTCGCTTGGCGACCTCGACGAACTTGAGCGCGCACTCCCGCGCGAACGACAGCGCTCCCTGCACCGACGTCACCGCGATGAAATCGTCGCCACCAATGTGCCCGACGAAATCAGTCGGCGTCCCCGCCGTATCGATCGCGCCCCGAATCGCCTGCCCCATGTCGCGAATCACCATGTCCGCGATCGAGAAACCGAACGTGTCTGCGAACGGCTTGAAATTGTCGAGATCGATGTAGCAGATCGCAAACGATTCGCCCTTCTCCGCGCGCCGCTCGATCTCCTCCTCGATCGCCTTCCCGCCGGGTAGCCCGCTCGTCGGATTCCGATCACCTTCCCTCCGCACTATCCGGAGTAACGCAACGATTCGTGCACGAAGCTCGCGCGGATCAAACGGCTTCGCGAGATAGTCGTCCGCACCTGCCTCGAACGCTGCCACCTTGTGCGCGATGTCCCCCTGCGCCGTGAGCATCAGAACAGGAATGCGCGCGGTAAAGGGATTGAGTTTCACGGCGCGACAGACGTCGAGCCCATTCATGCCGGGCATGACGAGATCGAGCACGAGCAGATCCGGTTCGCGCTCCTGGATCGACGCAAGCGCGGACAATCCGTCGGCCGCCAGATCCGCCTCGTGCCCCGCCGATTGGAGGACCTCACGCACCATCAGGCGCATGTCCTCGTTGTCGTCGACGCACAGGACGTAACTCACGATTGACGCTTCACTTGGGGCCCGATAAGTTCACCCGAATAGTATCGCTGTGTCAACGTCGTAGCCACGTGAAGGCGACGCGCGGGCGCGCTCCACCACGGGTCCGCCATTGTCCCTCTCTCGTCTGCCACTCCTCGCGCTCCTCATCCTCGCCGCTTGTCGCGGCGGAGAAGCCGGACCTCGCCGCACTCTCGTCGACGCGCGCGACCGCTACGATCCCAAATCTCTCGACCCCGCGCTCTCCACCGATGTCCCCACCGGTCGCGCGGTATCCTATCTGTTCGACGGGCTCACTCGATTCAGCCCCGACGCGAAGGTCGGGCCAGCGCTCGCCACCCGATGGGACGTCTCGCCCGATGGACGGACCTATCTCTTCCATCTCCGCGCCGGCGTGCGCTTCCACGACGGCACCCCGTTCCACGCGAGTGACGTCGTGCACAGCTTCACACGCGTCCTCGATCCCGCGAACAAATCCGGCCGACCGTGGCCGTTGTATCCGATCGCCGGCGCGCGCGACTTCGCCGCGGGCAAGACTTCCACGGTCGCCGGCGTGACCGCCGTCGATGACAGCACGGTGCGCATCACACTCGATACCGCGCTCGCGATCTTCCCAAAGTTACTCGCAATGCCGGTCGCATCGGTGGTTCCTGCGAAAATTCCCCTCGATTTCGGCGAGCATCCCAACGGCACCGGCCCATGGACGCTCGTGCGCTGGCAGCACGACGACTACGTGCTGCTCGCGAAGAATCCGGAGTACTTCGACGGCGCGCCAAAACTCGACTCGCTCATGATACGAATCATTCCAGAGCCGAGCACCGCGGTGGCGGAGTTCGAGAGCGGCAATGTCGACTTGCTCTACGTTCCCGAAGCTGACGCGCCGCGCTGGGAGCAGACCGACGAGAAGAAGGCGCTGCTCACTTCGGCGCCGGCGCTCCGCCTCTGGTACGTCGCGCTCAACACGACTCGTGGCCCGCTGAAGGACGCGCGCGTGCGCCAGGCGCTCAATCACGCGGTTGACGTGCGCACGATTCTCGACAAGCTCCTGGGTGGCCGCGGCCGACTCGCCGCCGGCGTGATCCCGCCCACGCTCGACGGAGCCGACACCGCGCGCGCGCCGTACTCCTACGATCCCGCCCTGGCGAAGCGGCTGCTCGCCGCAGCCGGCTACCCCAACGGATTCGACGTCGAGCTCTGGCTGCCGCAGGACGCGACCTTCGCGCGCGTCGCCGAGTCGATTCAGTCGTATCTCGCCGCGGTGGGCGTGCGCGCGAAGATCGTGCAGCGCGAGAGCGCCGCGGCGCGCGAAGCGTCGCGCAACGGCAAATCGGACATGTTCGTGAAGGACTGGTACGCCGACTATCCCGACGCGGAGAATTTTCTGTATCCGCTCTTGCACGGCGCCAACCGCGGCGTCGGCGGCAACGTGTCGTTTTACGAGAATCCCACGTTCGATCGCATCGTGAGCCAGGCGCGCACGGAGCAGGATTCGGTGAAGCGCAACGCGCTATATCGCCAGGCGGACTCGCTCTCCTTTGCCGACGCGCCAATGATCTACCTCTTCTTCTACAACGAGCTCTACGCCGTTCAGCCGTGGGTGAAGGGCTTCATTGCGCCGACGGTCTTCAACGGACAGAAGTTCACGGACGTGACGATCACGGCGCACTGACGATGGGAGTGCTGCTCGCCCGTCGCGCGCTGCTCGCGATCCCGACGCTCGCCGGCGTTGTGATCGTCGCATTTCTCCTGCTCTACGTCGCACCCGGCGATCCCGTGCTCGAGATGGTCGGCGAGCGCGCCGACTCCGCGACGATCGCGCGACTGCGCACCGAGCTGCACCTCGACGAGTCGCTGCCGCGCCAGTTCGCGCACTACGCCGGAGGCGTGCTCCGCGGTGATCTCGGCAACTCGTTCATCACCGGGCGCCCAATCACGCGCGACATCGCCGAGCGCTTTCCGAAGACTCTCGAGCTTGCGGGGTCGGCAATGCTGCTCGCCGTCGTCGTCGGCATGTCGCTCGGCGTCTTGAGCGCGAGGCACCCCGGCGGCTGGATCGATCGCGGCGCGCTCGCGCTCGCCTATCTCGGCGTGTCCTTTCCGGTGTATTGGGTGGGACTGCTGTTGATCCTGCTGTTCGCCGTGATCCTGAAGTGGCTCCCGCCATCTGGCTACGGGCGCCCCGAGTTCCTGATTCTCCCCGCGCTCGCACTCGGCATGCGATCGATCGCATTTTTGGCTCGCATGACGCGCTCTTCCATGCTCGAGGTACTCTCGAGCGACTTCGTGCGCACCGCGCGAGCAAAGGGCGTGCGGGAGCGCTTCGTTCTCGTGCACCACGCGCTGCGCAACGCGCTCGTTCCGGTGATCACGGTGCTTGGACTGGACTTTGGATCGTATCTCACCGGTAGCATACTTACCGAGACCGTCTTCAGCTGGCCCGGAATCGGCCGTTACGTGGTGAACGCCATTGGCCGTCGAGATCTTCCGGCAATTCAGGGAACGGTGTTATTTCTGAGCGTGGTATTCGTGGCGGTGAACGTGATCACCGACCTGGCGTACGCGGCCGCCGATCCGCGCATCGCGTACGACTGAAATCGCGCGGCGCCTTGGCGAAACCCCCGGTCGCGCACTCTCGTTGGGTGTTCCATGAGCTCTCCCTATCCGCCTCGATACGATAGTCCGGCGCCTGCCGCTCCAGCGGTGCCGCTCTCGAATCCAATGCTCGTGCCGAGCGAGATGGTGCCGCCCGTTCGCGGAGCCACGGCGTTTCTCTCGTCGCAGAAGCGCGGTGGCGACTGGATCCTCCCGCGCCTCTTTCGAGCCGTGGCATTCTGGGGGAGCGTCGATATCGACCTGACAAACGCGCGGTTGGGGCCGGGTATTTCGCACATCGAACTGATGGTGATCATGGGTAGCGTCACCATTATCGTACCGCCCGACATTCGAGTGGAATGCGAAGGCGATCCCTTCCTCGGCTCCTTCGAGATGCACGGAAAACGCAACAGCGCGCCACCGGCCGATGCGCCAACCATCCGCGTCACGGGGTCGGCCATCGTCGGATCCGTCGAGGTACGGATCGTCGATCCGAACGCGCCCTCGTGGATCGAGAAGATGCGAACGCGCTGGTCAGCGGTGCGGGGCGCTTAGCTCCAGAACCCGCTTACCGCGGAGACCGCAGAGGAACGCCGAGAGGCAGAGTTGCGCGACTGACCTGCCTTGTTTGGTTGCGTGACGGAGGAATGACGCACCAACGGTATCTCTATCGGCATGCACATCAACGACGTGAGCGGACATGTCGTGGACGCCGCCATCGAGATCAAGGCGGTCGCGAAGATCCTTCCCATTCACGTGGCCCAACTTCTGTCACAGCTCAAACTGAGCGACCACCGCGTGGGGATACTGATCAACTTCAACGTCGCACGACTCAAAGATGGAATAGTCCGGATAGTGAATCGCCTCTAACGGTTTACACGACCCGTCACCTCACCGGTGACTCCTCTCGCGCCTCCGCGCCTCCGCGGTGAAGCAGTTAGGACCGCCGAGGAGCCCTTGTCTGAACAGTATTGCGGCTAATTCCCCCCGCTCGGCGAGATTACCTCGCCACTCTGCTTGCCCTCGATGCTCGCGACGTACGCGCGCGCGACGTTCACCGCAGGCAGGCCGCCCGCCGGATCCATCTTGAAGGCGATCAGCGTCTCGGTCACCCACGGCGGGCTCACCACGTTCACGCGAATCTTCCGCGGAGCCTCGAGCGCCGCCGCGCGCGTGAATCCCTCGAGGGCCGAATTCACCAGACTCACAGCACCGCTCCCGATCATCGGCTGCTGCGCAAGGATGCCGCTGGTGAGCGTGAACGACCCGCCGTCGTTCACCGAGTCGAATCCGTAGCGCACGAGATTCACCTGTCCCATCAGCTTGCTCCGCATGCTGAATTCGAAGTCATCATCGCTGAGCTGTGCGAACGGTTTGAACCTCGCCTCGCCCGCCGCGCATACCACTGCGTCGAGCTTGCCGACACGCTTGTAGAGCGCGCGAATCGACGCCGTGTCGGCTAGATCCACCTGTTCGTGCGATTTCTGCCGGCTTGCGAGCACGAGTTCGTGCTTTCCCTCCAGTGCGGCGACGAGCGGCCGCCCAATGGTGCCCGTGGCACCGACGATGAGAATACGCATGCCCTAGCTCTCCTCTCCTGAGTCACCGAACTTCTTTCGCGTCTCCACCGTGCCACCCTCGCGCATCGCCTTCGCCAGGAGGGCCGGATTCACGCGGCTCCAAAGCAGACCGCACGCGAGACACGCGCGCGCGCCCGGCGGAAAGAACTCATCGCTGGTCTTGTTCGCTCCCGCGAGTGGAACCCTCGCGCTCAACGTCCAGAATCGCAGCCCCGACGGCCGGAAATAGACCGATGAGATGCCGCTGAGTATTCGACCCCGCGTAACGCGATCGCTGCCGCACGCCGGACATTTCTCGATTTCTTCGCTCATCTCCAACTCCTGCCAGTAGCTCGCGTCGACCGTCGCACACCGAAATCAATCATCCTTTTGCCCAAAGATCGCCATGTTCGATGAATGGCCCGGATTCACCTTCTTCTCCGGATAGATCCAGTGGACCGCCTGGTTCACCGCCGTCGCCGCCTCCCCGAACCCCGTCGCGATCAGCTTCAGCTTCCCCGGATACGTCGTGATGTCACCCGCCGCCCACACGCCCGGGCGCCCAGCCTCCATGGTGCTCGTCACCACGATCTCATCCTTCTCGATCGTGAGCCCCCACTCCGTCATCGTGCCGATGTCGCTCACGAAGCCCAGCATGGGAATGATCGCATCGACGACCACGTCGTGCTGGGTCTTCGCCTTCACATCCTTGAGCGTTGCGCCCGTTACCCGGGTGCCATCGCCGTGCACCCCCGCGATCTCGTGAAAGGTGAGCACGCGCGCCCGCCCCGACTTGGCGGCCTCATTCACAGCGGCAACGGTCGAGCCGTGGGCGCGAAACCGGTCGCTCCGGTGGATCAGCGTCACCGTGTCCGCATAGTCCATGAGCTGCTGCGTCCAGTCGAACGCCGAGTCGCCACCGCCCACGATCAGAACCTTCTGGCCGCGGAATTCGTTCGGGTCGCTCACCCGATCGTGGATTCCGCGGCCGTACCACTCGTCCGCGGCGGGATTCGGCAGCCGGCGCGGCGAGAACGCACCGATTCCCGCCGCTATGATGAGCGCGCGAGACTGAAATCGCTCAGTCTCGGTGACCAGAGTCAACACCCCGCCGTCCTCTTCCAGGGAGAGGATGCGCTGGCCCAGCCGCTCGTCGGGGTGGAACTGACGCATCTGCGCGACGAGATCGCGCACCAGATCCTTGGCCAGAATCCTCGGCAGCCCCGCCACATCGAAGATGAGCTTCTCGGGATAGAGCGCGATCAGCTGGCCGCCGACCTCCGGAAGCGCATCCACGATACGCGCGGTGACGCCGCGCATGCCGGCATAGAAGGCGGCGAAGAGTCCAGTGGGACCGGCGCCGATGATCGTGATGTCGCGTATGTCCTGCGTCATGAATTGCGTGAGAGGCGAGATCGAACGGCTCCGCAGAGGCAGAGAAAGATGAGCACTGCAAGTATGCACACCGAAGAGCACATTCTGGAATACACGGGATCGTTTCGCCTGGTGCGAAAGATCGCGCAAGGCGGCATGGCCACCGTCTACGAGGCCGAGCATCTCGGTCCCGCGGGCTTCGCCAAGCGCGTCGCGCTCAAGGTCATCCATCCGCACTACGCGAAGGAAAAGACCTGGCTGCAGCTGTTCATCGATGAAGCGAAGCTCTCCGCCAACCTCGTGCACGGAAACATCGTGCAGATCTACCAGCTGGGCGAGGTCGACGATCAGTACTACATGGCGATGGAGTACATCAAGGGTCCGACGGTGCGCGCGATCATCGAGCGACACCGCGTGCTCGAGACTCCTGTGCCGCTCGCGATCTCGGCTTACATTGCGAGCCGCGTTTGCCGGGCTCTCGACTTCGCCCACAACTTCGTGGACCCCGAGGGCAATCGACTGGACATCGTGCACCGCGACGTCTCGCCAAACAACATCATGGCGACGTGGGACGGCCACGTGAAGCTCACCGACTTCGGAATCGCGAAGGCGAATACGTCGATCGATCCGATGCAGAAGTCGCCGATGATGCTGATGGGCAAGAAGCACTACATGAGTCCCGAACAGCTGCTCGCGCTCGACGTGAGCGGACGAAGCGACGTCTTTGCGGTAGGAGTCACGCTGTACGAGCTGCTCGCGCTCGAGCCGCTCTTCTATGAGGATGCGACCGAGCTGCTCATCGACGAGGTGACGTGGCGACCGCTGCCAAGCATCCGCGAGCTCGTCCCGGACATCCCGAAGGAGATCGAGGACATCCTCACGCGCTCGCTCGACCGCGATCCGCTCAAGCGCCCGACCGCGGCCGCGATGGGACGCGCGTTGGACAAGTGGTGCGAGTCGCAGGCAGTGGTTGCAACGCCGGACCGGCTGCAGGAGCACCTGGCCACGATCCTCACCGACACCTACCAGCCGCCCACCGCGAGCGAGGAGCTCACGCACTTCTCCAACTTCCGGCGCGGGCTCAAGCGCGCGGACGGACAGCGCATCACGTGGTGGTCCCGGATGTTCAGGCGAACCTGAGCTCCATTCGGGGATATAGTCATCCCCATGAAGATCTACACGAAGACGGGCGATGCCGGCGACACGGGCCTCTTCGGCGGCGGTCGCGTTTCCAAGGATCATCCGCGCGTCCAGGCCTACGGCTCCGTCGATGAGCTGAATGCGTCGCTCGGTATGGCGCGCGCGGCCGAGCCGATGCCGCGCATCGACGAGGTTCTCGTCGGCGTCCAGCGCGATCTTTTCAGCCTGGGCGCGCTCCTCGCCACGCCGGATCCCGAAAAGGTGCGCGAGCATCTCGAGAAAGCGCGCATCGGCGATTCGCGCATCGCTGATCTCGAGCGTGCGATCGACGACGGCGAGTCCGAGCTCGAGCCGCTGCGCGCATTCATCCTTCCCGGCGGCACCGCCAAGGCCGCAACGCTCCACCTCGCGCGCACCATCTGCCGCCGCGCCGAACGCGACGTGATCGCGATGTCGCGCACCGATCCGCTGCCGCCGGTGGTGCTCCTCTACCTGAATCGCCTCTCCGATCTCCTCTTCGTGCTCGCGCGCGTGGCGACGCGCCGAGCCGGCGCGGCCGAGGTCACCTGGTGAGTGCAGCGCCGGCGCACGACAGGATCGCGGTCGGCTCGTACGATGTGCACGTGCGCGCGGCGCTTCTCGATCATGTGGGGGATATTGTACGCACCGCTGCGCCCGCGCACCGCTACGCGATCATCGCAGACGCCAACGTCGCTCCGCTGTACGGCGCGCGCGTGCGCGAATCGCTGGGCGCCGCGCAGACGGAGCTCCTCACGATTCCCGCCGGCGAATCGCACAAGACCCGCGACCAGTGGACCTCGCTTACCGACGCGCTCCTCGCGCACGGATTCGGGCGCGACACCACGATTCTCGCGCTCGGCGGCGGTGTCGTCGGCGACCTCGCGGGCTTCGTCGCGGCGACGTACATGCGCGGCGTTCCGTTCGTTCAGCTCCCCACCACGCTCCTCGCGATGATCGACTCCTCCGTGGGCGGCAAGACCGGCGTCGACACCGCGGCGGGGAAGAATCTCGTGGGCGCGTTCCACCGGCCGCGCGCGGTGATCGCCGACCCGGCGACGCTCGCATCGCTGCCGATCGCGCAGCTTCGCTCGGGCGCCGCCGAAGCCATCAAGCACGGCGCCATCGCCGACGCGGCGTACTTTGCCAGCGTCGATTCCTCGCTCCCTGCGGCCTTCGACGCACCCGCCGGCGACGCTATGCGCGCGCTGATAGTCCGCAGCGTTCAGATCAAGGCGGGTATCGTAATGCTGGACGAGCGAGAGAACGGCGTGCGGCGCATCCTCAACTTCGGCCACACCCTCGGCCACGCGATCGAGGCGGAGAGCGGGTATCGTCTGCTCCATGGCGAAGCGATCGCGATCGGAATGGTGCTCGAGGCCCGCCTCGGCGAGCGCCTCGGCACGACGAAATCGGGCACGGCGCAAATGCTCCGTGACACGCTACAGCACGCCGGGCTACCGGTGGACGTGCCCGCTCACCTCTCCGGCGCGCACATTCTTGCGGCCACGCGCGGCGACAAGAAGGCGCGCGAGGGAGTCACCGAGTACGCGCTGCTGGAAAAGATCGGCAGCGCCGTGGCCGGAATACGGGCGTCCGGCGATGTGGTGCTCTCCGTCCTCGAAGATGGAGTTGGTCGGTGACCCCATTGCCCTGAGGCGAGCACAGGCATCCTCCTTGCCTTACTAGGGGTGCTGAAAAACCAAGAACTGCTCGACACAGAGTCACAGAGGTGAACTGAGAGACACAGAGGAGTAGGAATCAAGTCTTCCATGGCGGACTTCCCTGCCGCTTTTCCTCTGCGGCTCTCCGTGTCCTCTGTGTCTCTGCGTCCCTCTTTATGTCTTTTTCTTCCTTTTTCAGCAACCCGTTACTCCCTTCCGTCCCCAACCAGCGGTCCCAAATGTCATCGTTCGCGACGTACCTGATCGGCTACTTCATCTTCGTCATCGGCCTCGCGATCGCCGCATACCTGCTGCACGCGCCGTCGCAGTGGATCGGGGTGGGTGCGCTGATTTTCATTGGACTTGGAATCCTCAGCGCCACTCAGCGCACCAAGCCGCGCGATCCTCCGGGCTGATTCGCGACTGGCTAGGCATCGTAATAGTCGTCAATGCAGCGCGTTACGAGACGGTCGATAAGCTGCAGCTGCTCCTCTCGCAGCAACGTTACGCGTTCATCCGCCAACGATTCCCAGCCGCGCTTGAGCGCAATCACCACCTTCTCGGCGCGATCACCGCGAGCTCGCCGTTCGATGGTGAAATCGCGCAGCACTCTAAGGACGGAGCTCTCGGACACTGAGCCCGAGAGGTGCGCCGAGATCACATCGCGTAACTCGGTCAGCTTGTCCACTGTGAGCGCGGGACTCGTCGGCAGGGTGAGCAAGCGGTGGACGCGCCCAATGTTTATCATGGTTTTCGCCCCGTCAAGCGTGACTTTCGGCACACTTTGTGGCTGTTGACCTAACCGATTGCCACAGTTATCCTGCCCGACGTTGAGGCTCGGCAGCTGCGAGCCGCTGCGCGGCAGGCTCATTTCCTCCACGAGCCTCCGTGCCGCTCGTCCACCCTTCCGCATTGAACGGGGCGTGTATGGAGCATGTGACCGAGAGCAGGTCTAAAGGGTTCTTCCGTTCTTCCCCCTCCACCGCTTTCGATCAGTACCTGCACGACATTCAAAAGCTCCCGCTCATACGAGATCCCGAGGAAGAAAGACGACTTGCCCGGCGCGCCCAGAAGGGCGACGAAGTGGCCGCCGAGCGCCTGGTGACGGCAAATCTGCGCTTCGTCATCTCGTACGTGAAGAAATATCAGGGACATGGCCTCGACCTCAGCGAGCTCGTTGCCATCGGCAACGAAGGGCTCCTCAAGGCCGTCAAGAAATTCGACCCCGACCAGGGCGTGAAGTTCATCTCGTACGCCGTTTGGTGGGTCCGGCAGGCGGTGCTCAAGGCGCTCGCAGAACAGACGCGCTCCGTGCGAATTCCGCTTAACCAGAATTCCCAGCTCATCAAGCTCGCACGTGCCGAGACCGTGCTGGCGCAGGTGCTCAAGCGCGACCCCACGGATCACGAGATCGGCCGGCTCATCGAGGAAACCCCCGAACAGGTTCGCGCCTCCCGCCAGATGTCGGCAACCGAGCTCTCGCTCGATGCGCCCATCGATCGCTCCGATCGCGAGGCCTCCACGCTCGGCGAACGCTTCGTTGGAGTCGAGGGCGGTGAGATCGAGGAGAACTGCGACTTCAAGCTCATGCGCGAGTTCATCGATCGCGTTTTCCGGCAGTATCTTACGCCGCGTGAGCGAAAGATCCTCTATCTCTACTACGGTCTCGACGAAGGGGCCGAGG
>JANWLO010000106.1 GCA_025450815.1 Gemmatimonadaceae bacterium | reverse complement strand
GTTGCTTCGCGCCAAGGGTATCGCGAAGGCCGAGAAGCGCGCGGACCGGCACGCGAGTGGGTGTCGTGATTGGCGGCGGTAACATAGTTCGCGGCGCCCAGCTCTCCAAGATGGGCATGGATCGCGTCGGCGCAGACTACATGGGAATGCTCGGCACCGTGATCAACGCTCTCGCGATGCAGGACGTGCTCGAGAAGAAGGGAATCGACACGCGCGTGATGACGGCCATCCGAATGGAGGAGATCGCGGAGCCGTACATTCGCCGCCGTGCACAGCGACATCTCGACAAGGGTCGGGTGGTCATCTTCGCCGGTGGCACCGGCAACCCGTACTTCTCCACCGACACCGCCGCGGTGCTTCGCGGAATTCAGATGAAGGCCGACGTCATCATCAAGGCGACGAGCGTCGACGGCATCTACTCTGCGGATCCCAAGAAGGACAAGACCGCGACGATGTACGAATCGCTCGCCTACAAGGACATCATTCGCGACGAGCTCGGGGTCATGGATCAGACCGCGATCACGCTCTGCCGCGAGAACTCGATGCCTCTCATCGTTCTCAACATTCAGAGCCCGGGCTCCGTCGCCAGTGCGATTCGCGGCGATCGAGTGGGCACACTCGTCCAATGAGCACGATTCAGCAATACGTGAAGGAAGCGCGCGCGGCGATGGACAAGTCGCTGGACAATTCGAAAAAGGAATTCTCCTCCATTCGAAGCGGCAAGGCGTCGGTGTCGCTGCTCGACACGATCCGCGTCGACGCCTACGGCCAGATGATGCCGATGGCGCAGGTGGGCAGCGTCTCCGCGCCCGAGACACGGCTGCTCACGATCACTCCGTGGGACAAAGGGCTGACGCAGGCCATCGAGAAGGCGATTCGCGATTCCGATCTTGGGCTCAATCCCATGAGCGCGGGCGGCGTCATCCGCGTTCCGCTGCCGGCGCTCAACGAGGACCGGCGCAAGGAGCTCGTGAAGGTCGTGCACCGGCTCGCCGAGGAGGGACGCATTGGCATCCGGCATGCACGGACGGCCGCGCGGGACGCGATCAAGAAGCTCGACAAGGCACCGGAGGACGAGAAGAAGCAGTCCGAGAAGGAGCTCCAGAAAATGCACGACGAGCACATCGCAAAGCTCGAGGAAATGCTGAAGGGGAAAGAAGCCGAAATCATGGAAGTGTAGGTCCGTCGTGGAGCGGTCGATGCATGCGGGCACGGCCTGATGGCGCTCTCGAATCTTGCAGCGAGGGTGGTCGTCGCGGTCATCGCGATCCCGGTCGTCGCTGGCGCCGTGTACACGGGCGGCGTGGTGTTGGCGCTGCTGCTCGCGATCGTCTCTGCGCTCGCGGCGCGCGAGCTCTACGGAATCGCGGAACATGGCGGCTACACGCCGCTGGCGCGCACGGGCGTTGTGCTGGCTTTCTTGCTGCCGCTCGGCGTCCACTACTTTCACATTGGACGCTTCGTGCCACCGGAGATCGCTCTCGGAGCGATAGTCATTCTCGCGCTTCTGGCGCTCGCGCTGTGGCGTCGCTCGCCCGAGCAGCATCCTCTCGGCGCGGTCGCGACGACGCTGCTGGGCGTGTTCTATACGGGAGCGTTGCTCTCGTTCGCCTATGCTCTGCGCTATCACAACTACGTCGTGACGGCGCGCGCCGGGACGGCGCTCGTATTCTATCCGCTGATTCTCACGTGGGTGTCGGACACTGCCGGGTTCTTCGTGGGACGCGCGATCGGTAAGCGGAAGCTGATGCCCTCGGTAAGTCCGGGGAAGACGGTGGCTGGCGCTGTCGGTGCGCTCGCGTTCTGCATGCTCGCGAGCTGGGCGTACGCGAGATGGGTGCTCGTTCCGTTCGCGAGCCTCGGATTGCGACCGGCAACCGCGCTCGTGCTGGGCGCCGCGATCGGGGTGGCGGTCCAGCTGGGCGACCTCGTGGAGTCGCTGCTCAAGCGCGAGGGCGGCGTGAAGGACAGCTCGCACCTCGTTCCGGGCCATGGCGGCGTGCTCGATCGCATCGACTCGCTGCTCTTCGCACTGCCGGTTACGTACTTTCTCCTCACCATTCCGCACGTGCTTCTCTTCGTGATCCGATGACGACACGTGGCGTCGCGGTCCTCGGCTCCACGGGATCGATCGGGACGACGGCGTTGCGCGTGCTCGCGCGACACCGCGACCGCTTTCGCGTCGCTGCTCTGACTGCGTACTCGAACGCCGAGCTTCTGGCGCAGCAGGCGGCCGAGTTCGCGCCGTGCTACGTCGGCGTCGTGCAAAATGGCACGAGTCCGCACGAGGGATGGGGCGAGGGCGTGTCGTGCCTGGTGAGTGCGGCCACGCGTGACGACGTGTCCATCGTGATCAATGCGATCGTGGGCTCGGCGGGTCTCGACGCGACGCTCGCCGCAGTGTCCGCGGGAAAGCGCGTGGCGCTCGCGAACAAGGAGACGCTGGTGATGGCCGGCGATCTCGTCGCCGAGGCGTGTCGCGCGGGCGGGGGCGAGCTCGTGCCGGTGGATAGTGAGCACAGCGCGATACTGCAGTGTCTCGCGGGGCGCTCGGCGAACGATGTTCGACGTCTCGTGCTGACGGCGTCCGGCGGTCCTTTTCGCGAAGGGCCGGCCGAGCGACTCGCGTCGGCGACGATCGAGGACGCGCTTCAGCATCCCACGTGGCGCATGGGGCGCAAGATCTCGATCGACAGCGCGACACTCGCGAACAAGGCGCTGGAGGTGATCGAGGCGCACTTCCTCTTCGGGCTCGCATACGATCAGATCGACGTCGTCGTGCATCCGCAGAGCATCGTGCATTCGTTCGTCGAGTTCGTGGATGGAAGCGTGCTCGCGCAAATGGGCAAGCCGAGCATGGAGCTGCCGGTGCTGTACGCGCTCACGCATCCCGAGCGCGTGAGCGATGCGGCGATGCCTGCGTTCGATCCCGTCGCGTGGGCGCCGCTCACCTTCGAGCGAGTAAGAAGCGATGATTTCCCCGCGCTCGCGCTGGGCATCGCGGCCGGACGGCGCGGCGGCGTTGCGCCAGCAGTATTCAATGCGGCGAACGAGCAGGCAGTGAACCTTTTTCTCGAGAACCGGATAAGATTCATGGACGTCGTACGTGCGATCGAGAGCGCGCTCGCGACGTGCGCTCACGGGCCGGGCGATTCGCGCGCGGCTGTTTTGAGCGCGGACGCGGCCGCGCGTCGTCACGTATTGGAGATGTTCGCATGCTAGAGTGGCTCCGCACGCCCGCCGCCATCGTGTTCGTGTTCGGAGTCGTGATCTTCGTTCACGAGCTCGGTCACTTCATTGCGGCGAAGCTCATGGGCGTGTACGCCCCTCGCTTCTCGATCGGCTTCGGCCCGGCGCTCTGGAGCCACAAGTGGGGCGAGACCGAGTACATCGTCGCCGCATTACCACTGGGTGGCTACGTGCGCATGGCATCGCGCGAAGACGAGTCGATGGCGTTCCTCGAGGGTGGCAGCGAGACGCCGGCTGCGGCGGCAGGCGGGAGCGGTGCGCCCGGGATCGCACCGGAAGCGAAGAAGCCGCGCTACTATGACCCGGAGGGGATGGCGCCGTTCGGTCCGCGCCCCGTTCCTGAGCATCGGTGGTTCGAATCGAAGTCATTGCCCGCGCGGCTGTTCATCATGCTCGCCGGCGTGACGATGAACTTCCTTCTCGGCGTCCTCATCTTCGTTGGGCTGATCCTCTCCACGGGCGACGTCGAGCTCTCGTCGCGGGAGATCGGCGGCATCGTCGCCGTGCCGGGCGCGGACTCGGCGCTCCGCGCGCTCGCTCCGGGCGATACCATCGTTGCCGTGGACGGGCATGCGGTCACGACGTGGAATGACGCCCAGAAGCGGATCGCCACCGATACGGGATCTCCGCTCCGCATCCGGACCAATCGCGGCACGGCTGTAATCGCAACGCTGGACACGGGCTTTCTCTCGCGACCCGGCATAGCGAACGTCGTTCTCACGCCGTATCTCCCGCCCGTGGTGGATCAGGTCATCGCGCACCAGCCGGCGGAGGCGGCGGGAATGCAGCCGGGAGACAGCATTACCGCCATCGACGGCACGCCAGTGCGCAGCTGGTCGGCGGTGGTAAACCGCATCGAGGCCTCGCCGGGCAAGCCGCTCACCCTCACCGTGCAGCGCGTCGCGGGGAGCAAGGAGATCGTGGTGACGCCGGAGCCCAAATCGGGGCTCAGCCCGATCACTCAGCGCGACACGGTGCTCGGCAAGATCGGAGCGAGCGTGAAGTTGATCGGCACCAAGAAGCCGATTTCGGCGGACGTTGCAATTCACGACGCGTGGCTCGCGTCGTGGGGAAGCGCCGTGCTAGTCGTACATACGCTCAAGGAGCTGGCGGTGGGCCATCAGTCCGTGAAGGGGCTGATGGGACCCGTGGGACTTGCGGTGCAATCCGGCGAGGCCGCCCAGCAGGGCTGGTCGTCGCTTCTCGGACTGCTCGCGCTGCTAAGCATCAATCTCGCTGTTTTCAACCTGCTCCCCATTCCGATTCTGGACGGTGGCCAGATCGTCATCAACATCGCGGAGTCGGTGAAGGGAAGTGCGCTCGACATTCGCACGCGCGAGTGGTTTTTCCGTGTCGGCCTCGCGGCGATTCTCATCCTCTTTTCCATCGTGATGTTCAACGATGTTTCCGCGCTCGCGCGCCGTTTGTTCCACCTGTGAGGTGGCGGCTGGGCGTGGGACTCGCGTTCGCGATTGCCGCAACTCTATTCCTGGCACCTTCGAGCGCGCACGCGCAGGAAACCGCCTACCGCTTCGAGATCAGGGGGGTCGGGGACAGCACGATCGTGATCTCCACCGCGCATCACGACTGGGTGCGGGCGAAGCAGAAGGGAATCGCCGTCGATCCGCTGCGCCACGACGCCCTCGTTGCGCGATTCGTGATCGTGAGCGTGGATCGCGCGGACTCGAGCGCCATAGCGGTAGTGACGGGACAGACGACGCAGCTCACGGTGAACCACGTTGCGCTCATCACGCGCCCGGGCAAGCACTGGTACGCGGAGCCCACGTTCTGGATCGGCGCGGTGCTGGGCGGCGCGCTGGGCGCGATCGTCGCGCACTAGCGACGCAGCGGCGCTACTGGCAGATCAGCCGAACACGTTGACTCGAGCTGCTTCCCGCCGCGACACTTACCGATCCCGAGTAGTCGGCGCAGTACTTCGCAGACACGTGAAGTGTGTACGTGCCCTCGGGCAGCTGCAGCGGCGACGCCACCGGCGCCGTGCCCGAAGCGATCTCGCTGCCGCCATGCGCGAACGAGTAGTGTGCGCCCGCGGGTCCGACATCCAGAGTCAAGGCTCCGCAATCGCGTGGTGTGAAGCTCGCGGTCGTCGTTCCTGCCGCCGCAACCTGCACGTCTTTTCGCTGCTGCGCGGCGGCACATCCGGGTGCGGAGCTCACTGACACCATCACGTGATGCACGCCCGGCGTGATCGATTCGGTGTGCCAGGTTCCGCGTCCGACTAAAGTGCCGTCCACGCTGATGCTCGCATCGGCGGGTCCGATCACGCGCAGCACGCGCTGCGCTTCGCGCGTGGGTGCGAGGCGTCGCGTCGCTCGCGTAGCCGCGGCGGCGCGCGCGGTGGAATCGGCAATCGATTCGCGGTGCACACTATCGGCGATCGGCGGCAACACAGCCGGCGGAGTCGCAACCAAGTCGCGCGCCGCGAGCGTGGAGTCAGGTTGCGCCGCGCGCACTTGCTCCTGCTGCCGCGCACGAGCGTTCAGCCCGAAGCCCGCCGCGACGAGAATGAGCACGCCCACGAGCACCGCCACGCCGCGCGTGGACGGTGCGCGGCGGCGTCTGGGCTTCGTGATCTCGAGTGCGGCGCGGCTCGCCGCCGGCGTCGGCATCACGACGGTGGGATCGCCATCGGGCGTGCTTGCCCGGCCTAGCAGCTGCACGAGCTCCGTGTGCAGAGCGTCGCCAGTGGGGTAGCGCTCGGATGGCTCCTTCGCGAGGCACTTGAGGATCACGTGCTCCATGCCGCGCGCGAGCGCCGGATTGAACGCGCGCGGCCGCGGAGCGGGATCTTCGATGTGCTGCCGGGCGATGTCGTACCAGTCATCGCCCTGGAAGGGGAGCACGCCCGTGGCGGCCTTGAAGAGCGTGACGCCGAGCGAGTAGATGTCGGCGCGGCCGTCGAGCGGCTGACCGCGCGCCTGTTCCGGCGAAAAATATTGCGGCGTGCCGACGACCATGTTCGTGCCGGTCTGCTCCACGTAGCCAGAGAGGGCGCGCGCGATGCCGAAGTCGGCGACGATCGCGTTGCCGTGCGCATCGAAGAGGATGTTGTCCGTCTTGATGTCGCGGTGGATCACGCCCTCGCGGTGAGCGAAGGCGAGCGCCGCTGCGACGTCCATCCCGAGACGTATGAGCAGCGTTTCGGGCAGCGTCCCCATTATTCGAAGGCGATCGTCGAGCCCCGTGGGGAGAAAATCCATCACGAAATAGACGGCGGTGTCCTCGCGTCCTACGGCGAGGATCCGGATGATGTTCGGATGCCGGAGCTTGGCCGCGGTGGCGGCCTCGCGGCGGAAGCGCGTCTCGAATGCCTCCTCCCCGGCGTACTGGGGCTTGAGGATCTTGATCGCGACAGGGATGTCCAGCTCGGGGTCGTAGCCCTTGTAGACCCAGGCAAAGCCGCCGGACCCGACTATCGAGTCCACGCGGAAGCGACCGAGATGGCGACCGAGATAGCGCTCAGGCAATGGGTGCCTTTACAGAGGTCAAGACGTCCACTAAATTATGACGACTCAACGCAGTAGGCGCACTGTGCGCACTGGTACGTTCGGAGAATATACCGCATGGCGTTCGCAAAAGCACCGATCATTGAGAAGTACAAGGCGCATGAAACCGACACGGGCTCGACAAAGCTGCAGGTCGCCCTGCTGACGGAGCGGATTAACTACCTCACCGATCATTTCCGTGCACACAAGAAGGACAATCATAGTCGTCGCGGGCTTCTCAAGATGGTTGGCCAGCGCCGCCGTCTGCTCGACTACATGAAGCGTACTGAGCTCGAGGGGTATCGCAAGCTGATTCAAGAGCTTGGACTCCGCTATTAATCGTCGTCCACTCGCAATCGCGCGGGCGCCCATTCCGGGTTCCCGCGCGCTTTTGTGTTCCAGAGAGAGTACATGATGCAACGCGTAGAAAAGGATTTCGCGGGCCGGAAGCTCATTGTCGAGACCGGACGCATGGCCAAGCAGGCGGCAGGGTCCGCCCTGGTGCAGTACGGCGAAACGGTCGTTCTCGCCGCGATCACTGTCAGCGACAAAGTCAGCACGCTGCCCTTCTTCCCGTTGACGGTCGAATACAAGGAACGGGCGTACGCTGCAGGAAAGATTCCAGGAGGCTTCATCAAGCGGGAAGGTCGCCCGCACGACGATGAGATCCTGTCTGCGCGCATCATCGACCGCTCCATCCGGCCGCTCTTCCCCGAGGGCTTCCAGAATGAAGTCCAGGTGTTCGTCTACGTCCTCTCCGCCGATCAGGAGAACGACGCCGACGTCCCGGCGCTCCTCGCCGTGTCCCTGGCGCTCCAGTCCTCGAAGATACCGTGGAACGGCCCGCTCGCCGGAGTGCGCATGGGACGACTGCAGGACAAGTGGGTGGTCAACCCCACCTTCCAGCAGCTCTCCTACAGCGACATGGACATCATCATCACCGGATCGAAGGACTCGATCGTGATGGTCGAAGGCGGCGCACTCGAAGTCTCGGAAGACGATATCGTCAGCGGCATCACGCTGGGCCATCGCTCGATTCAGGAGCTGATCGCAATCCAGAACGATATGGTCGGCAAGATGACCGTCTCGAAGATGAAGTGGGCCAAGACCGAGATCGCCGCCGACCTCGTCGCCAACGTGAAGAAGCTGGCCGAAGGAAAGATCACAGAGGCGATCAACCAGAAGGACAAGCACGCCCGCATCGAGTCCGTGGAGCTGGCGAAGAAGCAGATCGCCGAGCAGCTCGCGACGCAGTATCCCGACAATGCGAAGGACATCGCATCGCTCGTCGATGACGCCGAATACAACAGTCTTCGCGGCCAGGTGCTGAACAAGGGCGAGCGCGTGGATGGACGCGGCATGAAGGATGTTCGTCCGATCACAATCGACACGACCGTCCTTCCCCGTGTGCACGGATCCGCGCTGTTCACGCGCGGTCAGACGCAGGCGCTCGTCGCCATCACGCTCGGCACGTCGAAGGATGCGCAGCGCCTCGACTCTATCGATGAAGTGGGCGAGCAGTCGAAGACGTTCATGCTCCACTACAACTTCCCTCCGTTCTCGACCGGTGAGGTTCGTCCGCTGCGAGGCACGAGCCGACGCGAAATCGGTCACGGCAATCTGGCCGAGCGCGCGCTGCAGGCCGTGCTGCCCGATGCCGCCGCGTTCCCGTACACGATTCGCATCGTCAGCGATGTGCTAGAGTCGAATGGGTCGTCGTCGATGGCGTCGATCTGCGGCGGATCGCTCGCGCTGTTTGACGCCGGGGTTCCGATTCATTCGGCGGTCGCGGGCGTCGCAATGGGATTGGTGAAGGAAGGCGCGAAGTACGCGATCCTCACCGACATCCTCGGCACCGAAGACCACCTCGGCGACATGGACTTCAAGGTGGCGGGCACGCAGCAGGGCATCACCTCGATCCAGATGGACATCAAGATCGAGGGACTCGACCTCAGCATCATGCGCGAGGCGCTGGCGCAGGCAAAGGAAGGCCGCCTGCACATCCTCGGCGAGATGAAGAAGGCACTCGCGGAGCCGCGCGCGGATCTGTCACCGTACGCTCCCCGCATCGTGACGCTGCAAATCAGTCCCGAGAAAATCGGAGACCTGATCGGACCCAAGGGCAAGACCATTCGCGGAATTCAGGACGAGACGGGTGCCGAGCTCACCGTGGACGACACGGGGCTGGTCACGATCGCTGCCGTTGGCGGCGAGGCGATGGAGCGCGCGCGACAGATGATCAAGGCGCTCACCGTCGAGCCGGAAATCGGCGCGGAGTACGAGGGCACGGTCAAGAGCACAACGGCATTCGGCGCGTTCGTCGAGATTCTGCCGGGCACGGAAGGGCTGGTGCACATTTCCGAGCTCGCGCACGGCCGTACGGACAAGACGGAAGACGTGGTCAAGAAGGGCGAGCGCGTGCGGGTCAAGCTCATCGATCGCGATGAGCGCGGGCGCCTGCGCCTGTCGATGAAGGCGCTCGTGCCGAAGCCCGAAGGCACGCCGGACGATGCAAACGGCGGCTCACGCGGATCGCGCGGCCCATCGCGTGAGGAGAGCTCCACGCCGATCGCGGCGGCCGAAGGTGGCGCAAGCGAAGGTGCGGAGCCGGCGGCTGCAACGGGCGGCGAGGATCGCGGCCGTCGTGGTGGATCCGGGCGCGGGGGTCGTGGGCGCCGGTGACCGCCGTATCGTCGCCGCCCGATTCCGGGCTGCGCAGCACTGAGCTTTCGAACGGACTGACCGTACTCTCGGAGCACATGCCGGGTGTACGGTCGGTTGCATTCGGGGCGTGGGTGCGCGCGGCGTCGGTGCATGAAAACCGCGCGCAGATGGGAGTGTCGCATCTGCTGGAGCACATGGTTTTCAAGGGCACGAGCAACCGCTCCGCGCGCGACATTGCGCTATCGCTCGAGGTTCTGGGCGGGTCGCTGGACGCTTACACCGCCCGCGAGCACCCGTCGTTTCAGGCGCGCGTGCTCGACGAGCATCTGGTGGATGCGGCCGACGTCATCGGCGATCTGATCTTCCGGCCGCTTCTGCGTCGCGATGATCTGCTACTCGAGCGAAAGGTCGTGCTCGAAGAGATCGGGATGGTGGACGACACTCCGGACGATCTCGTGTTCGAGCTGCACAACGAGGCGCTGTGGGGAGCGCATCCTTACGGGCACTCGATTCTCGGCACGCGCGAGACGGTCGCTGCGCTCGGTGTGCGCGAGCTCAAGGCGCTGCACGAGCGCGCGTACCATCCGTCGCAGATCGTGGTGGCGTGCACGGGGAATGTGGCGCACGAGCAGCTGCTGGACGCGCTCGCGCGCACTGGCTGGAACGACGTTGCGGCCGGAAACGCGGCGCGACTCACGGCGCCGCCCGCACTGCCGGCGCCGCCGGTGCGCAAGCATGTCGAGCGCGAGTGCGCGCAGACGCACATCGTCTTCGGCGCGACGGCTGTGCCGCCCCACGATCCGCGCCGCTACGCCGGCGCGCTCGTGGAT
>JANWLO010000105.1 GCA_025450815.1 Gemmatimonadaceae bacterium | reverse complement strand
CGGCGTGCTCGTTCCTCATTATTGCTATCACCCTGGCCTCGCAATCGCGGGCTCGTGCCGGATGTGTCTGGTCGAAGTTGAGAAAAGCCCGAAGCTTGCACCGGCGTGCGCCACTGCGGTCGCGGAGGGCCAGATCGTCCATGTGCACTCGGAGAAGGCACTCACGGCGCGCCAGGGCGTTCTCGAACTGCTGCTCATCAATCACCCGCTCGACTGTCCCATCTGCGACAAGTCGGGAGAGTGCGAGCTTCAAGACTATACCTTCCGCGAAGGCCGAGCGGAGGGTCGCCTCAGTCCGGATCCCAAGCGCTTCAACGCCGTCGAGGATTTCGGCGGCGACGTGATGTACGTTCCGAACCGCTGCATCCTCTGCACGCGGTGCGTGCGGTTCATGGACGACATCGCGCACGATGCGGTGCTCAACGTCAGCGAACGGGGCGATCGCGCGCTGATCGGAAAATTCGAGGGGCGCGACCTCACGCACGAGTGGGCGTCGAACGTCGTCGATCTCTGCCCGGTGGGCGCGCTGCTTTCCAAGGACTTCCTGAACAAGGCGCGTTCCTGGGAGCTCGACCGAAGCCCGAGCATCTGCCCGAATTGCACGCAGGGCTGCAACGCGATCTTCGAGACGCGCGACAATGTCGTCGTGCGCATGCGCCCGCGGTCGAACGTGGACGTGAACCAATGGTACCTCTGCGAGAGCGGACGTCTCGACTACAAGTGGCTGAGTCCTGCCGCGCGTCTCGAGGCGCCGCTGGTGCGCCACGCCGAGAAGCTGTCCGCCGTGGACTGGGACGTCGCAATTCGCGCTGCGGCGACGATGCTCGGCGGTGCGCGCGTCGTCGCGCTCGTGAGTCCCATGCTATCCAACGAGTCGCTCCACTTCGCGGCGCGCGTGGTTGCGAAGACGGGCGGCCAGGGTGTATTCCGCGTGCGCACGGGACCGGAGGCGCCCCTCGAGGGCGTGCCGGATCTCGCGCTGCGCGCCGAGCGTGCCGCGAACGTGAAGGGTGCGGAGCTGCTGGGCTTTGCGAAGAGCGCGTCGCCGCTGGATTCGCTCAAGAGCGGCGATGTGCTTCTCGTGGTGGGCGAGACGCTCAGCGGTGGCGATGCGGCGGCGGTGGCGCGCGCGAGCCAGGTGATCGTGATCGGCGCCACTCTGCCCGGCGAGGCGCGCAGCGCCGCGATCGCGCTACCGTCGTCGACGATGGCGGAGGAGGAAGGCACGTTCACGAATCTGCGCGGCCGCGTGCAGCGCTACATGCAGGCCACTGCCGCGCCGGGAATGACTCGACCGACGTGGTGGATCCTCTCCGATCTCCTCAACCAACTCGGAGAGCCGTCTTCGATGTTCCTCGCGAGTGAGGCGTTCGCCGCGCTCGCGGCGGCGCATCCGTCGTTTGCGGGCATGAGCGACGAGTCGCTCGGCCTCAAGGGACAGCTAATGAGCAGCGAGCCGGCCGCGCGGGAGTCGCGGACGTGATACACCTCGCGACGCTCGCGCAGGGACAGATCTACAGCCAGTTCTACGATAAGCTCGTTCCCGTGACTGGCGTGCCGTGGCTGCTGTTCACGATCCTCAAGATGCTGGTCGTGTTCACGGTGATCATGGTGGGCGTCGCGATGCTCACGCTCGCGGAGCGCAAGATCTCGGCGTGGATTCAGGACCGCATCGGGCCGAACCGTACGGGCTACGGCGGGCTGCTCCAGCCCGCCGCCGACGGTCTCAAGAACATCATGAAGGAAGAGACGTATCCGGACGCGGCGAACATGAAGCTGTTCATCCTCGCCCCAATGCTCTCGTTCATCCCGGCGCTGATCACCTTCGCGGTAATTCCATTTGCGTCGCCGCTGAGCACGAAGTGGGGACTCGTCGAGATGTCGGTGGCCAATCTGCCCATCGGCTTTCTCTACATCCTCGCGATCGCATCGCTCGGCGTGTACGGAGTGGTGCTGGCGGGATGGTCGTCGAACAACAAGTACTCGCTGCTCGGCGGACTCCGCTCGAGCGCGCAGATGGTCAGCTACGAGATCTCGATGGGGATGGCGGCTGTGGCCGTGCTGCTGTTGTCGGGGAACGTCTCGCTGCAGGCGATCGTGAGTCAGCAGCAGGCGATGGGGTGGAACATCTTTCCACTACTCATCGGCTTCTTCATTTTCTGCGTCGCGGCGTTCGCCGAGACGAACAGGCTGCCGTTCGATCTGCCGGAGGCGGAGTCCGAGCTGATCGCGGGCTACCACACCGAATACAGCGCGATGAAGTTCTCGATGTTCTTCATCGCCGAGTATTCGAACATGGTGACCGCGAGCGCGCTGATGGTGACGCTGTTCTTCGGGGGCTGGGACATTCCGGGCACGCAGTGGGACAACATTCCGCCGTGGACCGTGCTCAAGTTCCTGATCACGGGCGCCGTGTTCTTCGGCAAGCTGCTGTCCTTCATCTTCGTCTTCATGTGGGTGCGCTGGACGCTGCCTCGATTCCGCTACGATCAGCTGATGAGCCTGGGCTGGAAGTTCATGCTGCCGCTGGCGCTCTGCTACATCGTGATTACCGGCGGCGCGGTGCTCGGGCTCGACATGCTCGGCGTGTCGCGCAGCGTGCAGTGGTTCGGCATCGCGCCATTCTGGGCGGCGCTCGGCGTGCTGAATCTGGTGCTCGCGGCGCTCGTGTTCGTAGTCCTCGACCGGGGGCGGATCATCAGCCCGGCGTATTCGCGGCTGTCAGCGCGGCAGGTGGCGCACTTGCGGGCGATCAGCGCCGGCCGGTCGCTCGTCGCACCTCAGGGAGATTGAGATGCCGATCCAGGTGAAGGTGCTCGAGCGCCCGGTGGGCGAGGCCAGCTACGTCCGAGCCATGCTGAGCGGGATGGCGCTGACCTTCAAGCACTTAATGAACCCGCACAAGAAGACGGAACAGTATCCGGAGGTGAAGTGGGCGCTCTCGCCTCGCTGGCGCGGGACGCACCGGATGCTCACGGACGAGACGGGAAAGGCGAAGTGCGTGGCGTGCGGGCTGTGCCCGCAGATCTGCCCCGCCAACTGCATCAAGCTCGTACCAGGAGAGGACGAGGAAGGGAATCGATATCCGCTCGTGTACGAGATTGATGAGTTCCGCTGCATCTTCTGTGGTTACTGCCAGGAAGTCTGCCCGGAGGAGGCGATCCATGTCGGGCGGCACTATGAAAACTCCGAGTACAGCCGCGAGGGCTTCGTCTACGACCTCGAGCGGCTGACATCGCAGACGCACCCCGTGTGCGAGATGTGGGACCCCGACGACCCGAAAGGCGAATGAACACGCTCGTCTACACCTTTCACTTCTACCTTTTCGGCCTCATCGCGATCGCCTCGGCGCTTGCGTTCGTCACGCGCAAGAGCGCTGTGGCAGCCGCGCTGTGGCTCGTCAACACGATGTTCTGCCTCTCGGCGCTGTTCGTGATGCTCGACGCGCAGTTCGTAGCGGCCGTGCAGGTGCTCGTCTACGCCGGCGCCATCATGGTCGTGTTCCTGTTCGTGGTGATGCTGCTCAATCTCGGTGAAGCCTCGGAAGTGACGGACATTCGCAGCCTTGGCGGCAAGCTCACGGCGGGATTCGTGGGACTGCTGATGCTGGCCGAACTTTTCTCGCTGAGCCGCCTGAAGTTCCCGCGACTGATGGGCGCGATGACCGATCACGCCAACGTCGTCAATCCCGTATCGGCGCCGCTCTTTCACGAATTCCTGCTGCCCTTCGAGGTGACGAGCGTCGTGCTGCTCGTGGCCGTCATCGGCGCGGTGGTGTTGGCCAAGCGAGGACCGAAGGCCCAATGATCGCAGAAGCGCTCTTCTTCTCGGCCGTGCTGTTCATCATCGGCGTCGTCGGCGTGCTGATTCGCCGGAACGCGATCATCATTTTCATGTGCGTCGAGTTGATGCTCACCGCCGTGAACCTGTCGTTCATCGCGCTCGCGCGGTTGCACGGCTCGGCGACGGGGCAGGTGTTCGTGCTGTTCGTGATGACGGTGGCGGCCGCGGAGGCCGCGGTGGGGCTGGCGATCGTAATCTCCATCTTTCGCCACCACAAATCGGTGGACCTTCGCAACATCAATCTCTTGAAAGGCTGATGCTTCAGGAACTGGCCGCCGTCGACACGCATCCCCTCGCGGAGACGGCCGCGCGATTCGTTGGCCTTCTCCCATTGCTGCCGCTCGCCGGATTTCTGGTGAACGGCGCGCTGTCTCTCGCGTCATCGTACAAGCGTGGGCCGGCGGATCCATCCGCCGCCGGTGCGCATGATGGTACGGCCGCGGAACAGGTGGCCGCCCACGGCAGCGACCATGATGCGGTAGCGCGCCACCCGTACGCCGCGATCACCAGCGTCGTCGGCACTCTGATGCCAGCGCTGAGCTTCGCGCTGGCGATCGCCATTTTCCTCGCGATGGTGAGCGCTGGAGATTTCAGCACTCCATACGTTCGCTCGTACTTCGACTGGATGGTCACGGGCGACCTCCAGATCAGATGGGCGTTCCAGCTCGACCAGCTGTCGATGGTGATGGTTCTGGTGATCACTGGCGTCGGCACGCTGATTCACATTTTCAGCATCGGTTACATGCGCGACGACCCCGGGTATCCGCGGTTCTTCGCGTACCTGAATCTGTTCGTCGCCTTCATGCTCGTGCTCGTCCTCGGAGCCAGCTATCCGGTGATGTTCGTCGGCTGGGAGGGTGTGGGCCTCTGCTCCTATCTGCTCATCGGCTACTGGTACAACGTGAAGTCGAACGCCGACGCAGGGTTGAAGGCGTTCATCGTGAATCGAATCGGAGACGTCGGTTTCCTGATGGCGATGTTCATGATCTTCGCGAACCTGCACACGCTCGACATCACGGCCGTCAACGCGGCGGCGCCGTCGCTCGGATTCAACAGCGCGCTCGTCACGACGATCTGCCTTTTCCTGTTCATGGGTTGCGTGGGAAAAAGCGCTCAGCTGCCGCTCTACGTCTGGCTTCCGGACGCCATGGCTGGCCCCACACCTGTATCGGCGTTGATCCATGCCGCGACGATGGTGACGGCCGGCGTATACCTCATCGCGCGGAGCAGCGCTCTGTTCGTGATGTCGCCAGCGGCCTGCATCACCGTGGCCGTCGTTGGCACCCTCACAGCGCTGTTTGCGGCGACGATCGGATTGAAGCAGTGGGACATCAAGAAGGTGCTTGCCTATTCGACCATCTCCCAGCTCGGCTACATGTTCATGGGAGTGGGTGTAGGGGCGTACGCGGCGGGGATGTTCCATCTCATCACGCATGCGTTTTTCAAGGCGCTGTTGTTCCTCGGCTCCGGCTCCGTGATCTTCGCCATGCACCGCGCCTATCATCACACCGGCAACCACGACGACGCGCAGGACATGCGCAACATGGGCGGACTGCGGAAGTACATGCCGTGGACTTTCGCGCTGATGTGGATCGCAACGCTCGCCATCGCCGGTGTGCCGCCCTTTTCGGGATTCTTCTCGAAGGATGGCATCCTCGGCGCTGTGTTCGAGCGTGCGCAGCACGGCACCCTCGCGGAGGCGACGTGGCTCGGCATGCCGGGGAGCGCCGTGCTCTACGCGCTCTACGGACTTGGGCTGCTCACCGCTCTTCTAACCGCGATCTACATGACGCGGTTGATGCTGTACACCTTTCACGGACCAAATCGCACAGGCGAGGCGGAGCGCGCGCAGCTCCGTGAGGCACCGTGGTCGATGACCGGACCTCTCGTGGTGCTCGGTGTGCTCAGCGCCGTGGGCGGCTGGCTGGATCTCCCGGCGACACTGCCGCTCGGACCTGTCGGATTGCTTGACAAGTGGCTCGAGCCGGTAGTTGGTGCAGCGACGGCGACGGCCGCCGGTGTGGTGGGCGAAGGGGTCACGAGCACCGAGTACGTGCTCATCGCTGTCGCCGTCGCGATCGCGGTGCTCGGCATCGTGATCGCGCTGGTGCGCCTCCGCCCCGCTGCCCTGCTACCGAAGCGAGATGCGCTTCCGGAGCATGGCATCGAGAAGCTCCTGGAAAACAAGTACTACATCGATGAGCTGTACGACGACGCGATCGTGACGCCACTCGTCTCCGGCTCGCGCAACATCCTCTGGAAGGGAATCGATCGAGGCATCATCGACAGCTTCTTCGTGAACGGATCGGCTGCACTCTCGCGCGGCGTGGGGTGGGTGGGCTCGCAGTTCCAGTCAGGAGAGACAGGTGCATACGCCTGGGCGATCGCGATCGGCGCGCTCGCGGTTCTCGGTGCTTTCACCTTTCGCTGAGCGATGCGCGACTTCCTGACTCAACTGAGCTACGACGCCTGGGTTCTCCCGGCGCTCCTCCTGATCCCGCTCGCTGGCGCGCTGCTGCTGCTCGTCACCGGCTCGCTCTCCAGCGACGATGGCACGCTGGAGGCGGCGCCATCTGCCCGAGTGATCGCGCTCGTCACCTTCGTGCTCGAGTTCGTCGTGTCGATGGGACTCTGGTGGTCCTACGATCCCGCCGGTGCGCGCTGGCAGGCGACGTTCGATCACTGGTGGATCATCCCGTGGAATGCGCGCCTCTCGATGGGGATCGACGGCATCTCGCTCATGATGGTGCTGCTCACGACGGTGATCATGCCGCTCGCGGTCCTCGGCAGCTGGACATCAATTCGCACCAAGGTGCGCAGCTACTACGCGCTGATGCTCGTGCTTACCACCGGGATGCTGGGCGTATTCGTCGCGCGCGACATGCTCTTTTTCTACCTGATGTGGGAGATCATGCTGATCCCCATGTACTTCATCATCGGGATCTGGGGCGGCGAGCGGCGCGTCTACGCGAGCATCAAGTTTTTCATCTATACGACGGCGGGCTCGTTGCTGATGCTCGTCGGTATCATTTACCTCTGGACCGTGTCGCCCGTGCCGGCGATGGGACTGCCCGCGAGCTTCGACTACGATCGGTTGCTGAGCATCGCGCACACGCATCGAGCGGCGCTCTGGCTCTTCGGCGCGTTCTTCCTCGCGTTCGCCGTGAAGACGCCGATGTTCCCGTTTCACACCTGGCTCCCGGACGCGCACGTCGAGGCTCCAACTGCCGGATCAGTGATTCTGGCATCGCTCATGTTGAAGATGGGGACCTACGGATTTCTGCGCTTCGCCATCCCGCTGTTCCCCACGGCAGCCATGACGCCATGGGTCCGGACTACTGTGCTCAGCCTGGCGGTGATCGGGATCATCTACGGGGCGCTCGTGGCGATGGTCCAGCCCGACTTCAAGAAGCTCGTCGCGTATTCCTCCGTAAGCCATTTGGGATTCGTCGTACTCGGCATCTTCGCGCTCACCCAGCAGAGCGTGCAGGGAGCGATGATGGTGATGATCAATCACGGAATCTCCACTGGCGCGCTCTTCCTTCTGATCGGAATGCTCTACGAGCGACGTCACACTCGGCTGATCGCGTCCTACGGCGGTATCGCTCGCGTGGTGCCGCTCTTCTCGGCGCTGCTCGTGATCGTCTCTTTCAGCAGCATTGGCCTGCCAGCGACGAACGGATTCGTTGGCGAGTTTCTCGTCCTCCTCGGCTCATTCAAGACTCATCCATTCTTCACGCTGTTCGCGACGACAGCAGTGATCTACGCCGCCGCGTACCTGCTCTGGGGAATCCAGGGAATCGTGTTCAACCCACTCGACAAGAAGGAGAATGAGCACATCACCGACCTGAACGCGCGCGAGCTCACCATCATGGGTGTACTCGTGGTGGCGATCTTCTGGATCGGAATATATCCGCAGCCGATTCTTCGCCGCATGGAATCATCGTCGGCGTACTTCGTTCATTCGGTGGAACAGGGACAGGCCGATACCCGCACCGCCTCGCGGGAGGTCCGTTGATGTACTTCGACCTCTCCATTCCCTCGCAGCTCGCGGGCGCGCTGCTCCCCGATCTGGTGCTGGCGATCGGCGCCATGCTGCTGTTGCTCTACTCGGTGTGGGGTCCCGCAACGCTCGCGCGCGCACGCGTCACCGGCATACTCGCGATCGTAGTCTGCGCGGCGTCGTTCGCGGCGGTCGTCTGGGTCTGGCGCCATGACGCGACGGCTTCGAACGGAATCATCGCAGTCGACGCGTTCCGCTGGGCCACCGACTGCATCGTTCTCGCGGCAACGATCATCGCGTCCACGCTCATGATCGACTACAGCGAGCGTGAGCAGCTCGTCTCGGCCGAGTCCTACGTGTTGCTGCTGCTCGCAGCGTCCGGGATGTTGCTGCTGGCGGCGGCGCGCGATCTAATGGTCGTGTTTCTCGGAGTCGAGCTCATGTCGATCGCGAGCTACATCCTCGCCGGACTCGACAGGCGAAGCGCCCGCGGCGCGGAAGCATCGCTCAAGTACTTTCTGCTCGGCGCATTTTCGGCGTGCTTCCTCCTGTACGGCGTCGCGCTCGTGTATGGGGCGACGGGCTCCACCGACATTGCTGTCATCGGAACCGCGGTCACGGGCAAGACATTCGACAACCCGATGCTGCTCGCCGGCATCGCGATGCTGATCATCGGGTTCTCCTTCAAGGTGGCGGCGGTCCCATTTCACATGTGGACGCCGGATGTCTACGAAGGCGCGTCCACGCCTGTCTCCGCGTTCATGGCGACCGCGGTAAAGGCTGCGGCTTTCGCTGCCTTTCTCCGCGTCTGGATCGAGGCTTTCCCAGGCGCGACGGCCGCGTGGGTGCACCCGCTGCAGTGGCTCGCGGTGGTGACCATGGTTGGCGGAAATGTGATCGCCCTGATGCAGAAGAACATAAAGCGCATGCTCGCGTACTCGAGCATCGCTCACGCCGGCTACCTGCTCGTTACGGTTGTCGTCGCGAACCAGCTCGGAGCAGCCGCGTTCCTGTTCTATCTGGTCGCGTACACGCTGGCGACGACGGGTGCGTTCGCGGTCGTCATCGCGCTGAGCGAGCCCGGAGAGCGCAACGAGTCCATTCCGGATTATGCAGGGCTTTGGACCGTTCAACCGTGGCTTGCCGCAGCGATGGCCGTGTTCATGTTCGCGCTGCTCGGCTTCCCGATCGCTGGGGGCATGGGTTTCTTCGCGAAGTGGTACGTGATCGAGGCCGCGCTGCACGCTCCGCAGCCGCAGACCGTGTTGGCCGTGGTGCTCGTGCTCGCCAGTGTGATTTCGGCCGGCTACTATCTGGGAGTCGTGCTCACCATGTTCATGAAGCCGCGCCCCGCGGACGCCGCCGCAGTGCGACCCGTTCCCACCGGCACGTTTCTGGTGATCTCGCTGTCCGCATTCGTACTTCTGCTCTTCGGCGTACTTCCGAACGGCTTCGTCAAACTTGCGCACGACAGCGTTCCGATCAGTATGGTAGGGACACCGGCAGGCCCTCCGGTGACCGCCGCCGCCGAGAGATGATCACCCGAGGCCGCCCAGCGGCCTCGCAGCGTATAGAGGAACGAGATGACGCTCAGCAGGGAGATCTTCCGGGAGTACGACGTCCGCGGCATCGTCGGTCGCGATCTCACCGCGGATACGGCGCACGCCCTTGGCCGTGCGTACGCGGCGTACGTCGCGCAGAAGGGAGTATCGGGAGCGATTGCGGTAGGGCGCGACAATCGCCCGAGCGGCGGCGAGCTCCGTGAAGGGCTCGTGCGCGGACTCACCGAGTCAGGAATGCACGTCGTCGACGTCGGCGTCGTGCCCACGCCGCTCCTGTATTGGGCACTCAACCATCTCGACGTCGTGGGTGGAATCCAGGTGACCGGCTCGCACAATCCGCCGGAGTACAACGGGTTCAAGCTGTCGCTCGGCACCGCCTCGATTCACGGACACGCGATTCAGGAGCTCTACCGGCTCGCGGCGAACGGGCCGTTTCGCTCCGGCAAGGGAAGCGTGCGTACCGAGTCGATCATCGACCGCTACGTGGACGACATGGTGATGCGCACCGGCCCGCTCGCGCGTCGCCTGAAGCTCGTCGTGGATTGCGGCAACGGCGTTGGCGCGCTCGTCGCGCCCATCCTCTTCGACAAGCTCAACGTCGAGTGGACGGGTCTCTTTTGCGAGAGCGACGGCACCTTTCCAAATCACCACCCGGATCCCACGGTCGTCGGGAATCTTCAGGATCTCATCGGCAAGGTGAAATCCACGGGTGCCGATCTCGGCGTCGCGTTCGACGGCGATGCCGATCGCATTGGCGTGGTGGATGAGCACGGATCGATCGTGTGGGGGGACCACGTTCTGATTCTTTACGCGCGCGATGTGCTCGCGCGCACAGGTGAGGGACAGCCGATCATCTTCGACGTCAAGTGCTCGCAGGCGCTGAGCGACGAGATTCTCAAGGCGCACGGAGTGCCCGTGATGTGGAAGACGGGTCACTCGCTGATGAAGGACAAGATGCGGGAGCTCCAGGCACCCGTTGGTGGCGAGATGTCGGGGCACATGTTCTTTACCGAGGGCTTCTACGGTCACGACGATGCGCTGTACGGTGCAGCGCGACTCATCCGAATCGTCGCAGCGTCCGGGAAGTCCATTTCCGAGATGCTCGCCGACGTGCCCAGGTTCGTGTCGACGCCGGAGCTTCGCGTCGACGTCGAGGAGTCGCGCAAGTTCGGGATCGTAGACGACGCGATCAGGCACTTCCGGGAGACGCACGAAGTGATCGACGTGGACGGTGCACGGGTGCTATTCGGCGATGGATGGGGGCTGATTCGCGCCTCCAATACACAGCCGGTACTGGTGCTTCGGTTCGAGGCTCGCAGCGCGGAACGGCTCGCGGCGATTCGCGGCGAGATGGAAGATTGGCTGCGCGCGCAGGGCGTCGCGACGTAGCGTGAGCATCCCCATCCGCTGGCGCCGCTGGCCCGTCATCGCGCTGGCGGTCGTCGCGGTGCTGCTCGTGCTAGGCCGCGTGGGCGCGGGAATCGTCGCGGACTATCTCTGGTACTCGGCGATGGGCGCCACGTCGCTCTGGCGTGAGCGTGCGGTTCTCACGGCGCTCGTCACGGTGGGATCCACGCTCGTGGCGGCAGCGATTCTCTTCGTCAATCTCTACGTCGTGCGGCGGAGCGTCGTCTCGCTCGTCCTGCCGCGCCGAGTGGCGAACATAGAGATCGGCGAGGAGGTGCCTGGTCGCTATCTCGTGGGCGCAGCGGTCGTCATCTCCCTCGCTCTGGGTTGGTGGCTCGCGCTTCCTGCCGACAGCTGGCGAATGTTCTCGCTGCTGCGTCACGGACTGCCGTTTGGCGAGACAGATCCGTTTCTCGATCTCGATCTGGGCTTCTACGTCTACTGGCTGCCGATCGAGAGCATGCTCTACTTCAGAGTGCTGACCGCAGCGCTCTTCGCTACCGTCATCGTCATCTTTTTCTACGCACTGACGCCGAGCCTGCGCTGGGATCGCGGCTCACTCTACGTGTCGCACTACGTTCGACGACACCTCGCCGCACTCGCCGCGTTTCTGCTGCTCCTGCTCGCGTGGAGCTACCGCATCGACATCTACGAAGCGCTGCTCGCGGGCTCGGGGCCCGACAACGCCTTTTCGTACTCGGATCACCATACCGTGATCCCCATCAGCATCTGGCTCGCATATCTCACCGCGTGCACGGCGTTGGTGATGCTGTACCTCGGCTGGGTGGGGCAGATACGTGCGGCGTGGCTGACGCTCGCTGCGGTTCTGCTGGTGTCGCTCCTGCTGCGGCACGTGACACCGCTATTCATGCGGCACTACGTGGCCGCTGGCGCGGAAGCGGGGCGCGAAGTGAGCTATGAAGCGACTCGACGCGAGTACACCCGCCGCGCGTACGCGCTTCAACGCATCGATACGGATGCGACCTTCACGCCGCCCGCGCGACCGATGGACGTAGTGGGCGGCATCTCGGTGTGGGATCCCGATGTGCTCATGCGCGCGCTGGGACATCGCTCGCGCGCGCCGCTCGGGCCGGGAACCATCGAATGGTCGGCGTCACCCGACGGTTTGCGCGCCACGATCGTCGAGGCGCCGGCAGCGAATGGCGCCGAAGGGGAACAGTCCGACTGGTCCGTCGCGCGCGTCCTTGCCTCGCGCGTCGAGAGCGACGGTTCCGTTGCGCGCGTCGCACCGCTTCGCTCGTCGCGCGAGCCCGATCAGGTGGGGCCGGTACGCGTCGCCGATTCTCTCTCCGGATATTCGATCGTCGCGGATCCCGCCGGCGTCGTCCCCGCGCCATCCCTGGACGGAACGCTGACGCGCATCACTTACGCCTGGGCGCTTCAGAATTTCCGGCTGCTCTCCGTCGACCTGCCACGTCCGGTCGCTCGCATCGTGACACATCGAGACCTCCGCGATCGTCTCGATGCGCTCGCGCCCTTCTTCCTGCAGGGTAGCGAGATCACGCCCATCGTCGTTGCGGACAGTCTCTATTGGGCGGTCGACCTCTACTCCGCGTCCGGCAGCTATCCGCTGAGCGAAGAGGATTCGATCGGCGACGCGCACGTCACGTACCTCCAACACGCGGCCGTGGGTGTGGTGAGCGCGCAGACCGGCGCGACGTGGATCGTCGCCGACTCATCTCGCGACCCAATCGCGGAAAGCTGGATCGCGGCGTTCCCGTCACTATTCGCGCAGCGCTCGGCGCTCCCCGCGGGCGTCGCGAGCGAACTGCCACCACCCATCGACGCAGCACGCGTGCAGGGGCGCAAGCTCGCGCGCTACGGCCTTCGCGGCGAGAGCGCGCGGCGCGGTCATCTCCTCCCGGAGGAGGCTGGCTCCGACTCCTCGCTGGCAATAACGAGCGCGCTGCTCGCGCTGCCCGCAACTGGGACAACGCAGTGGAGCGCGGCCGTCCTCGATCCCAACGAGCACGCGGTGGGTGTAGTGCTCGCTGCAGGCGGCCCGTCGCCCAGCGTGCGCTGGCTGCCGCTCGCGCGCCCCAGCGCGCGTTGGAGCACCGTGTCTGACCAACTCCGGCGTGCGCTCGACACGACGGTGTCCGTGCCTCACGACGCGCACGCGCTTCACGGCCGGGTGCGCATTGTGCCGCTGGCTAATGGCCAGCTGCTCCTCGTACATCCGCTCTACGCCTGGAGCGCCGACGGCGCGTCGCTACTTGCCGTTGCAGCCACCACGGACACGATCGTCTCCGCCGGGCGCACCCTCGGCGACGCACTGGGTGCGCACGGTTCCGCGACGATCATCGCCACGCCCGTCTCCTCCGCTGACTTCCGCGCCGCCACCGAGCAGCTCTACGGGCGCATGGCAGATGCGATGAAGCAAGGCGATTGGGTCGCCTTCGGCCGTGCATACCAGGCGCTCGGCGAACTCCTCAATCGCCAGAAAAAGTGACGAACAACCAATCGCACACGGCAGTCATCGCGCTTGGCGGCAACGCGCTCTCGCCCGCGGGCGAGCATAGCACGATCGCCGATCAGTTCGCGCACACGCGCGCGAGCCTCGGCGCCATCGTAGATCTCGCGCTGGACGGATGGGACATCTGCCTCGTGCACGGCAACGGGCCGCAGGTCGGCGACGAGCTAGTGCGCAACGAGTTGGCGCGCGCTGAGGTCGCGCCGCTGCCACTCGGCGTTCTCGTGGCGGCCACTGCCGGCTGGATTGGCTACATGATCCAGCAATCGCTCGAGAACGCGCTGCGTCGCGCGGGAAGCGATCGCGAGGTGGCAACCGTGATCACGCAGATTCGGGTTGCTCCCGATGACCCTGCACTCACCGCGCCCACCAAATTCATTGGCCACGCGATTCCCGACGAGCGCGTGCCGGACCTTCGCGAGCGCACAGTGGCGGTGGAGCGCGACGCGCGCGGGCGCTGGCGCCGCGTGGTCGGCAGCCCAACGCCGCTCGCGGTGCACGAGATCAGCGTCATCCAGCGGCTCGTGCAGAGCGGGATCATCGTGGTCGCGTGTGGCGGCGGCGGCGCGCCGATCTACCACGACGGCGCGCGCGGCTGGGAGGGCTTGGACGCCGTGGTGGACAAGGATCTCGCCGCGGCGGTTCTCGCGCGCGACCTCGGCGCCTCCCTACTCATGATTCTCACCGACGTCGAAGGTGTTTTCCTCGACTACGGTACGCCTCGGCAGCGATTGCTCGACACGCTCACGCTCGCCGAGGCGCAGCGACTGGACGCTGCGGGTGCCTTCGGCGCCGGAAGCATGGCGCCGAAGGTGCGCGCCGCCGCCAATTTCGTGCGACACACCGGCGGCCGCGCTATTATTACCGAGCTTGCGCGCGGCCGAGAAGCGGTTCGCGGCGCAGCCGGAACGACTATCATCGCGGAGAACGCGTGAACATACACGAATACCAAGCGAAGGAGATTCTTCGCCGGGAAGGGGTGCCCATCCCCCCCGGCGAGATCGCAACTACACCCGCGCAGGCGGAGCAGATCGCTCGCCGGCTGGGCGGCGTCGTGGTGGTGAAGGCGCAGGTTCACGCTGGAGGACGCGGCAAGGCGGGCGGCGTGAAGCTCGCGAAGACGGCTGCTGAAGCAGGCGAGGTGGCGAGCCGAATTCTCGGCATGCAGATCAAGGGGCTGATCGTCGAGAAGGTGCTGGTGACGGAGGCCGCGGACATCGCGAGCGAAGCGTACGTCGGCGTCATCATCGATCGCGCGTCCAAGCGGGCGGTGTTCATGGTGAGCCCCGATGGCGGCATCGACATCGAAGAGGTCGCCGCCAAATCTCCCGATCGCATCATGCGCCTGCCGGTGGACCCGCGTTACGGGCTGCTGCCGTTCGAGGCGATGCGAATGGGTTTTTTCCTTTATCGCGACGTCGCGAACGCGCGCGCCGCTGCGCGCATCATGCAGCAGCTGTATCACGCATTCATCCATAGCGGCGCGTCGCTGGCGGAGATCAATCCGCTGGTCACGACGCAGTCGGGTGACGTGTTGGCTCTGGACGCGAAGATGGTGATCGATGACAACGAGCTCGATCGCCGCCCCGATATCGCCGCGCTCCGCGACGAGAGCGCCGAGGACACGAGCGAGCTGCACGCGCGCCGCGCGAACCTCACGTTCATCAAGCTCGACGGAGACGTCGGCTGCATCGTGAACGGCGCCGGCCTCGCGATGGCAACGATGGATCTCGTGAAGTATTACGGCGGAGAGCCGGCGAACTTCCTCGACATCGGCGGCTCCTCGAGTCCCGAGAAGGTCGTGAACGCGCTGCGAATCATCACAGCGGACGCGGGCGTCAAGGCGATCCTTTTCAATATTTTCGGCGGGATAACCCGCACCGATGACGTGGCGAACGGCATCGTCACCGCCACGCGGCACAATCCGCTCACCGTACCACTCGTGATCCGACTCACCGGCACCAACGAAGAAATTGCTCTGGCGATCCTCGCCGAAAACGGATTCTCCGCGACTCGTGACATGGACGACGCGGTGCAACGCGTGGTTGCGTTGGCAAAGGGAGGTGCCAAGTGAGCATCTTCATCGATTCCAACAGCAAGGTTCTCGTTCAGGGGATCACGGGGCGCGACGGCTCGTTTCACACGCGCCAGATGCGCGAGTACGGAACGGCGATCGTCGCCGGCGTCACGCCGGGGAAGGGCGGCCAACGCTTCGACGACGTCGTGCCGATCTTCGACACTGTCGCCGATGCGGTTGCACAGACGCACGCCGATGTGTCGGTGATCTACGTGCCGCCACCCTTCGCCGCCGACGCGATGATGGAGGCGGCGGCTGCAGGCGTGTCGCTCATTGTGTGCATCACGGAGGGTGTACCCGTGCTCGACAT
>JANWLO010000104.1 GCA_025450815.1 Gemmatimonadaceae bacterium | reverse complement strand
TCAGCGCCCCCTGCGCCCTGCCGCGCAGGGCGAGAATCACATCGACGAGCTCGCCCTCGCCGCTCCTCTGCGCGAACTCGAGCTCCACGCGAAGCTCGGTAGCGACCTTCCGCATTCTGGTTTCGATGTCGGCGAGCGTTTCGTGCCCATAGATCGCCGGCTCGCGGGTGCCAAGAAGATTGAGACTGGGTCCATTCAGCACCGCGATGCGCACTACTTCTTCAACCCGTCCAGCCATTCGTGGAACAGCTCGAGATCGGATTGCGCATCGTCGCTCGGCGACGCGGTCTCGATGGCGGTGTCGCTCTTGCCCTCTGCGGTGTTGCCGTTCTCGCGATGAGCGAAGAACTCGTCGAACGAGACGGTCGGCTGGCTTGCGCGGTGCTCGCCGTCAGCGCGCGCGCGCGAGCTCTGGAATACCGCGTCGAGCGAGAGCGCATCGGACGCCGCGCGAGTGGGGGCGCCCGTGGGAGCGGTTGGATCGGACGCGTACTCTTCCGAGAACGCGCTCGCGAGAGCGGTCGCCGCTCGTTCGTCGTTCGCCGGAATATTCGCGTGCCCGGCAAAGAGCGACTCGAGCGCCGAGCGATCCGCGTCGCTCGCCGGGGTCGCCGGCTCTTCGCTCACCGCGGGGCTGGGAGACGGTGCAGCCGGCGCCAGCGGCGTTTGCGCCGCCTCGGGCGCCTGCGCATCCGGAGCGCGGCGCGTGGCGAAGGACGTGAAGAAGCTGCGAATCGATTGCGTCGAGTACTCGCGGTTCTTTGCGGCCGAGATGATCTCGTCGGAGATGGAGGCGACCAGCGGGATGCTCGAATGCGCGCCGCGCTCCAGTGCCGCGATCCTCTCCGCGTACGACGCGTCCTGCGGGTTCTTCGCCGCCAGGTGCCGGTATACGTAGATCGCCTGATCGATGTGTCCCTGCTCGCGCAGCAGCTCGGCGCCGGACTCTGTCATCATGAGGTCGGGGAGCAGCGCGTCCGAAGACGTGCGCGCATGCAGGTCGAGCATTCTCCCGATCGTCGGATCGTACGGCTCCTCCTCGAAGCTCTTCCCATCATCCTCCGGCTCCGCGGGCGACTCGCTCACGGGCTTGGGAGCGCTTACCGCTTCGAGCTCCGGACCGGCGACCAGCGCCGCGACTTCCGCCGCCGTTGCCGATGGTTCGGTGGCCGCAGACGGCGTCGATTCGGCTTCCGAAGAGGAGGCCTCCTCGGGCGCCAGGTCCCCGATGTCCACGAAGCCGGACGCATCGGAGCTCGGAACTTCGACGATGGCAGCAGGTGCCTCCTCCGCGACGGGAGGGGTTGGCGCGAGCCGATCGTAGCCTGCGAGGTACTCGGGAAGGATCGGCTCCTCGACCGCCGGCGCGGGCGGAGTCGCGGGCGGAGTCGGAGCCGAAGCCGGCGCCGCTCGCTCTGCTGCGGGCGCCTCGGTGTTTTCCGGGATGACGCCAATCGTGAAGCGCGGACGCATCGACTGCGGCGAGAGCGGCGTCACCGTCGCGCTGTCGGGGTGAATGTCGCTCCAGCTCACGGGAGCGGCCACCGGTGGCGCTGGCGACGGAGCGGGAGCCGCAGTCATTGCCGGAGCAGGCGCGGCGCTCTGTTCCTGCGGTGCGTCGAGCGCCTCCAGCTGCGCCGCGATCTCATCGTTTTGCGGATCCACCTCGAGAAGCTTATGGTACCAGCCGCGCGCCGCTTCCAGATCGCCGCTCGCGCGGGCGATGTCACCGAGCTGGCGCAGCGCGATGAGATTCTCGGGATCGAGCGCCAGCGCCGTCTCGAACGTCGACCGCGCCTCATCCGGCTGGCCGCGCTCGAAAAGCGCCTGCCCAAGCACGATGTACCCACTGATGTACGTGGGTTGAAGCGGCACGTGCGCGCGACAAATCTCAATCGCGACATCGAGATCGCCGGATTTTCTATACTCGTTGGCGAGACGCGCGAAGACCCGACGCGGATTCTCGGCGAATTGTTTTCGGAGGTCTTCGATGAGGGCGGAGTTGGCCATTCAAACCTTCTGGGAGGCCGCGCACCGGATGGCGGCGAAGAGTCGGTGAAGATACATGAATCTGACGATCGAAGTCAATCGGAAGTCATACGCTGCCTTGATTTTACGTCCTACGATCCGATAACTTTGGTGGCTCAGCCCGCCCGTTCCTCTCACGTCGCTGCAAGGAGTTAGGCACCGTGCTGCAAAGTATGCGGAGTGCCGCCAAGTACATCTGGTGGGCCATCGCCATTCTGTTCCTCGTCACCTTCGTATTTCTGGATCAATCCGGATTGACCGGGAAAAAGGTGTCCGGTGGCACCTCGGTGGCGACGGTAAACGGCACGGACATCACGTACGAGAGTTACCTGCAGGCGACCCAGGGGCGTATTCGACAGGAGCAGGAAGGCGCGGGGGGCAAGTCGCTGACGCTCGATCAGGAGCGCAAGATCGAGGATGACACGTACAACGAGATGGTCACGGACATCCTGCTCAACCAGGAGTACAAGCGCCGCGGAATTACCGTCACCGATGCGGAGATTCAGCAGGCAGCACTCGCCAGTCCTCCGCAGCAGCTCGCGCAGAGCCCCGAGTTCCAGACCGAGGGACAGTTCGACTTCGAGAAGTACCGCCGCTTTCTCACCAGCCCAATGGCGAAGCAACAGGGCGTACTTCTCCAGCTCGAGGCGTACTACCGCGACGAGCTGCCGAAACGGAAGCTCTTCGAGCAGATCGCCAATCCGGTCTACGTGACCGACGCACAGCTCTGGCGTGCGTATCAGGACTCGCACGACTCGGCTCAGGTGTCATACGTCTCGTTCGATCCCGCATCCATTCCGGATTCGGCCGTGCACATCACGGACGCCGATATAAAGGCCTATTTCGACAGCCACCAGAAGGCGCTCGGAGACCGGCCCGGCCGCGCCGTCGTTTCGCTCGTCACCATTCCGCGCACGGTATCGGCGTCCGACACCGCAATTGCGCGCGCCAAGGCCGAGGCGCTGCGTGCGCAGATCGAGGCGGGTGGGAGCTTCGACGAAATCGCAAAGAAGGAATCCGCCGACTCAGCGTCCGCCGTGAAAGGCGGATTGCTCGGCCGTGTCGGGCGCGGCCAGTTCGTGAAGGCGTTCGAGGATGCCGCCTACGCCCTCAAACCGGGCGAGCTGTCGCAGCCCGTGCTGAGCCCATTTGGATTCCACATCATCAAGGTCGACGAGCACAAAGGCGACTCGTTGACTGTGCGGCACATCCTCGTGCGAATCGTTCAGAGCGATTCCACCGCGGCCCAAACGGATCGCGAGGCTGACTCTCTCTCCAAGGCCGCAAGCATCGACAAGCCTTCCGAATTCGACAGCGTCGCGCGCGCGCTCCGTTTGCCTGTGGGCCACGCCGTGGCGATCGAATCTGATCCGCTAACCTGGAACGGGAAGTACGTGCCCGGCGGCTCCGCGTGGGCATTTGGAGGTGCGAAGGCCGGCGAGACGAGCGATCTGATCGACGCCGACGACGCGTACTATCTCGTGCGACTCGATTCGTTGCACGAGGGCGGCAAGCCCACGCTCGAAGGAGTGCGCGACGAAATTCGTCGGGAGCTCGTGCAGAAAAGGAAAATCGACATGCTGATCCCCAGGGCTCAGCGGCTCGTCGACGCCGTACGCGGGGGCAAGACGCTCGAGGCGGCGGCGCAGGCGGAGGGGCTCAAAGTGGAGAAGAGTCCGGCGTTCGCGCGGACGACCCAGGTACCGTCGCTCGGCCAGACCACCGAAGCTATCGGAACGGCGTTCGGCGCCGCGGTTGGGTCGGTTGCTCCGCCGGCGAAGGGGCAGAACGACGTAATCGTGATGCGCGTGGATCGCCGGGTGCTGGCGGATCGTGCCGCATTCGAGAAGGAGAAGCAGCAGCAGCGCGAGCAGATGCTGGAGCGCGTGAGGCAGCAGCGTGTGCAGCAGTACGTGGCGTCGCTGCGCGATGCGGCGACGATCGAGGACAATCGCCGGCTAGTGAAGCAGAACGCGCGTCAGGCGACGAGCTGATCTCCGCCCGGCAAGACTAGATCAAGCGGCGCGGCTCGGGGCGGGACTCATCCGCTACGGGCGCGTTGTCGACCGCACGTGGCGGCGGCAGGGCATCCGAGCGAGCGGGCGTCGTAACCTCGTGCGTGACGTCGTTGATGTTCTTCTTGAACTCCTTGATTCCCTTCCCAAACGATGCCGCCACCTCCGGAATCCTCTTCGCACCGAAGAGGAGAAGGATGACGATCATGATCATGAGTATTTCGCCGAAACCCAGCTGACCGAACATAGGACCCCCCTAAAAGAGCGAACGCGCGATGAGGTAGGCTACCAGCACCCCAAGAAAGCTGAGTAGCGACACGTCGAGTGCCACCGGGCCGACAGCGAACTTGACGATGATCAAATCGATCGAAAGCGCACTGAGCTGAGGTGTGACGCCCGATGTTAGAAACTCCTTCACTGCACCCGCGGGAAGGAAGTGACGGGCCACCTGCGTCATCAGCCCGCCGCAGATGAAGCCGATCGCCAGCACGACTGCATGAAACCCTGGCCGGTGCTTGGAAGATCCACGAGGCGGCATCACTGACTTCGGTCAAGGGCATAGGCAATCGCGTCGTGGAGCGCGCCGCGAGCCGGAGTATCGGGAAGATCGGAGAGTGCCATCGCCGCCTCGCGTGCATACTCGTCACCGCGACGGCGGGCGTAGTTGAGCCCACCGCGATCCGTGACGATCTCGATCACGCGCCCAATCTGCTCGTCGTGCGGTTCCGCCGTGTCGAACAGCGAGTCTACGTCGCGACGCTCGACCGCCGACATCGTGCGCAGCGCGGCGATGAGCGGCAGCGTCACCTTGTGCTCGCGCAGATCGAGCCCGCTCGGTTTGCCCGTGATGTGGACGTCGCTGGTGTAGTCGAGCAGGTCATCGGCAACCTGAAACGCCATACCGAGCTGCTCGCCGTAGCGCGCGAGCGCCGCCCGCCGCGGGCGCGCGCCAGCAAGCGCGCCGATCTCGCACGCCGCGGACAACAGCGATGCGGTCTTCGAACGAATGAGCGCCTCGTAGTCCTCCTCCGTGAAGCCGAGCGCGTCGAGGGCGGTGAGCTGCCGCATCTCGCCGACAGTCATCGCGTTCGTGGCGTCGGAGAGCACGCGTAGAACCTCCAGATCGCTCGCACGCACGAGCTCCACCACCGCGCGCGAGTAGAGAAAGTCGCCCATGATCACCGACACCTGGTGACTGAAAAGCGAGTTTACGGTGGGCATGCCGCGTCGAAGCGCCGAATGATCCACGGAGTCGTCATGGACGAGCGTTGCGAGGTGCACGAGCTCGAGGATCGCCGCGAGCGTCGTCGCTCGCGGCTCCGGACGCCCATCCACTGCGCTTGCGAGCAGCACGAGCGTGGGACGGAACATCTTCCCTTTCATCAACAGCAGATGGCTGTTGACCTCATCTATGAGCGGAAGCTGCGAGAGGATGATTCGGTGCAGCTCCTCGGCTACGAGATCCAGGCGCTCGCGCACGGGCGCCTGGATGTCCGCGAGAGTGGGCGTGAGCGCAGCGCGAACGCGAACGGACGCGCTCATCGCGCCTTTCGCTCGACGGTGGCGAGTCGATCTCCCACGTCTCGAAACTGAATGTCCACCGTGAACACGCGCTCGTAGTACCCCACCGCATCTCCCCACTTCTGCAAGGATTCCGAAGCGTACCCCAACAAGTACAATACGCCGACGAGCGTGTCGTCGCTGGCCTGCGCGTCATTGAGCGCACGCAGCAGGATGGTCATCGCAATCTGGTACTGCCGCTTCTCGACGAAGCACTGGCCCAGCGCCTCGTACGTACGAAATCGCTGCTCGGTGCCACGCAACGCCTTCTGGAACTCGCTTATCGCTTCGTCGAGCAGCCCCATTTCCTTGTACGCTATGCCCAGATCGTAGTGGCTCTCGTGGTCGGTGTCGTCGACGTTGGACGTCACGCCCTGCTTGAACTTCGCAAGCATCTCGCCGAATTCCACCTGCTCGCTCGGCTCGTCCTCGCTGTCCGGCACCACCATGCGCGTGCTCTTCGGTGCCTGCTCCTCTCGCATCCAGTCGGCAAGATTGACGAAGGTTTCGTCTCCGGAGGCAGCCACAGGCTCGCGCGCCGGCGGGGGCACGACCGCCGGCTCCCGCCGCGCTGGCTCGGGGAGCGCCGTCTCGAGCGCCGCAAAGAGCTCGGCGTCGAGCCCGATCTCCGGCTCCGCCGGCGGCGGCTCGAGGTCCACTCCGAGCTCGTGCAGCGCCGATGTCGCGCGCGCGTCCGCCGGCGAGAGCTCGAGCACACGGCCGTAAACCGCACGCGATTTGTCGAGCTGACCGCTTCGGAAGAGACTCTCTGCCAGCGCGAGGTACGCGTCGACGAGTTGGGACTTGTCGTTCGCCCGCACGGCGTACTCCACCCGCTTCTGGTGGTAGCGCACCGAATTCGGCTCCACGCGGATCAGCTCATTGGCGCTGCGGCTCGCGGCGGCGAGATCTCCCTCGCGCTCATAGCCGAACATCGTCGACTCGAGCTCCATCATACCACCAGCGCGATCGCCCTCTTCCAGCAGCGCCTCGGCGAGCTGGCGATGCAAGTCCCACCCAGAGGGATTCTGTGAAAGAGCACGACGGAGCTGATCGGCGCGACTGAGCGGCGGCGGCGCGGGTGGCTCGCGCGGCGCAGCCGGTGCCGGCGGCGCGGGCGGCGCGGGCGGCGCGGGCGGTTCGGGCACGACTGCGGCCGGAACATCGGCCGGCTCGGTTTGCCACACGAGCTCCACGCTGTCGTCGATATCCTCGTCGGCGAACAGCGGAGATGCGTGTGAATCGGCCGGCCGCTCTTCCGGCTCCGGCTCGAGCATCGGAAGGCCAGTGAGCGCGTGCTCACGATCCAGGCCGCTCGTGCTCGACGTGCGCTCATCCAGATCGAGCAGCGGGAGCGGCGGGCCGCCATCGGGAACTATCGCGTCCATTTCGAGCGTGGGCGATCGTTCGACGTCGAGCGCTTCCGGCTCGGGCTCCGGCATGAGCGGTTCCGGGTCCCGCTCCACCGAGATGAAGGTGAGCGCTCCGCCAACCGACGGCGCATTGTCCTCCTCATCGAACGGCACGTCGAGCATCGGCAAATCGCTCGTGGACGGCTCGTCTTCGAGCTCGATCGAATGCAGCTCCATCGACGGCAGCTCCTCGAGCTGCAAGTCGTCCAGCATCGATGGAATCGAGGACGCGGCATCATCCGCAACGTGCGCAACCATATCCGGCATCACGACGTGCGAGTGATGCTCGAGCTCCGCAAGCGGCGCAATGTCGCGCGCAGGCTCGTCGTCGCCCGCCTCGTCGGAATTTTCGAAGCCGGTGATGAGGCCGAGGTCGACGTGACTCACGATGCCGTCACCTGCCGTAGCGCTGCCGTCGGGGAGGATCGCGCCGTGCGACAGTCCCGGAAGCGGTGCAACGTCGATGGCGGGCGCGGTGCCGAGATCGATCACGATCTCTTCATCCGGATCGATGAGCGGCATCTCGATAGCTACTGCCGGCGTCGCGGACGGCGTCGTGGGATGAACGACGGTCCACGCGGTCTTGCTCGCACCGGGCGCGCTCGGCGTTGCCGGTTGCGCGGAAATCGGTCGCGACGGCTCGTCGTAGTTGACGTCGAGGAAGACGAGATCGCCTCCCTTGGGCGACGTGGGACGGACCACTTCCTTCGGCTCGATGGCGGGGTCGAGCGCCTTCATTCGATCCACCGTCGCGCGCGCCTCCGCGGACCGACCCTCGGCGGAGAATTTCTCGTAGAGCGCGTGGAGCTGCTCGATCGCTTCCGACTTGCGGTCCTTGCGCACCAGTTGATCGGCGAGCATTAGCCGAATGTCCGTCTGATCGGGACAGAGGTCGGCGAATTCCTTGAGCGCGCGGAAAGCTTCCTCGAGGTGTCCGGACTTCTGCATCCGGTCGGCATATTCGAGGAAGTTCTGCTTCGCATCGTTGATGAATCCTTTGCGTGCGCTGATCTTGCCGAGCTTGTAATAGACGGAGTTCCGCCCGGGCGCATTGCGCAGGATCTTGTTGCACAGCGCGATGGCGTTATTGAAGAACCCGCCATCCGTGTAGAGGTCGACCGCCTTCTCATAGTGATCGACGGCCTCGCTTACATCCCCACGCCGCAACAGCAGGTCGCCGACGCGGTTATAGAGGGCAACGTCGGCTTCGTCGACGTGCTCATCCAGTTCCGCCAGCACCAGCGTGTAGGTGTCGAGCGCCTTGTCGAACTGCTTCTTCTGCTCGTACTCGAGCGCTCGCTTCTTGAGCTTGGCGACGTCTGGCATCAGCGCGTGGAGAGCTCCAAAGGCAGGGCGACCACTCCGCGCGAGGGGCGGGGCAGTCTGATCAAGTTATGGGTAACTCGCTAGGGTAACAAGGTTTGCCGAGTGCCCATGTCCCTCTGCAACGACGGTCTCCATACCAATACGGCAACTCTCGGACGTCCTCGATGTCGAAGAGTGCGATGTCGGCGGAGAAGCCTCGGGCGAGCTGACCGGTCTCCTTGGCCAGGCCGAGGGCGGCGGCGCCGTTAACGGTCGCCGCGAGCATCGACTCCGCGACACTCATGTGCAACTCGCTGACGGCGAGCGTGAGGATGAGCGGGAAGTTGCACGTGGGCGAGGTTCCGGGGTTGAAATCGGAGGCAAGGGCGACGGCTGCTCCGGCGTCAAGGAGAGCGCGTGCTGGAGGACGCGTTCCCTTCCCCAGGAACAACATGGTGCCTGGAAGGAGTGTGGCGACGGTTCCGGAGTGGGCGAGCGCAGCGATGCCGCCGGCGGAGATTGCGGCGAGATGGTCGGCGGAGGTGGCGCGGAGCTCGGCTGCGAGCTCGGCGCCGCCGGAGGGCGCGAGCTCGTCGGCGTGGAGC
>JANWLO010000103.1 GCA_025450815.1 Gemmatimonadaceae bacterium | reverse complement strand
TGCCGGATCGTGATGGGATCGCTGCGCAGCAGTGCCGGCATGGTGGGCGCAGTGGCGGCATTCAAGCAGCAGCGCCTCGGGGCCGTCTGAGATGATGCGACGGAATCGACTCGGCGTCATCAGCACTGTTGTTTGGGACACCATCTACGGGCGCGATGCGCACACGGAGCCGGTGACCGAGTGGGGTGGATGCGCGTACGCGCTGAGCGCGCTCGACGCCAGCCTCGCCAGCGACTGGGAGATCGTTCCACTCGTGAAGGTAGGCGACGACCTCGCGCCACGCGCGCGCGAGTTCATCGCGACGCTCGAGCACGTGGCGCCCGACGCCGCGTTGATCGGTGTTCCCTACCCCAACAACCGCGTCGAGCTGCGCTACGTGACGAGCGAGCGGCGCGCCGAGAAGCTCACTGGTGGATTGCCGGGATGGAGCTGGCTGGGCCTCAAGCCGTTGCTGCGAGACCTGGATGCGCTCTACATCAACTTCATGAGCGGATGGGAGCTCGATCTCGAGACCTGCCAGCTCATTCGCCAGCACTTCAAGGGGCCGATTTACTGCGACCTGCACATGCTCGTGCACGCCGTGCAGTCCGACGGCTGGCGCACGCTGCAGCCGCTGCCGAACATCGAGCAGTGGTGTCGCTGCTTCGATCTCCTGCAGATGAACGAGGACGAGGTGACGACGGTGGCGCGCGAGCCTCTGGAGCTCGCGGCAACCGCGATGATCGCGGGCGTGCGGAGCCTCACCGTCACGCTGGGCTCGCGTGGTGCGGTGTACTTCGCGGCGCCGGGCTTCGAGCGCCTCCCGGATCTCGAGTCATCGCGCGCGGCCGCACAGTCGTTCGGCCCGCTGCGCACCGCGCTCGTTCCGGTGGATGTCGCGTTCGACGCCGGCGACCCAACCGGCTGTGGCGACGTGTGGGGGGCGACGTACTTTTCGCGCCTGCTCGCCGGGGATGACATCACGCGCGCGATGCGAGCCGCGCACGGCGCTGCAGCGCGCAACGTGATGTTTCGCGGCGCCACCGGACTCGCGCAGCATCTGCGCGGGGAGCTGATCACGCGATGACCACCGTCATCAACCTTCCGCCATCGCTCGACGAGAAAACCTTCGAGGTCGTGCTCGAACAGCTCGCGCCCGTGCCGATCGATGAGAAAGTGCTGCTCGACGGGCGGCACACGCGCTGGGCGTCGCCGTACGGACTCACCGCTCTGCTCACGGTCGCGCAGACCCGCGCGGAAAAGCCCGCGCTCGTCGCGCCTGAGGCGGAGGAAACGGGATCGTATTGGGCCCGTACCGGATTCTTCAAGTACGCCGAGGAGCTCTTCGAGATGCACGGCACAGTTCACCGCGCACGCGCGAGCGGCGAGTCCGACGTGCTGCTCGAGATCACGCCCGTGGCCAAGAGCGAGGACGTGCACGAGGTGGTGGGCCGCATCCAGCAGAAGTCATCCGCCATTCTGGTGAAGGAGCTCAACATCGACGCGAAGGCGACGATGGGCTTTGCGATGACGCTGAGCGAGGCGTGCCAGAACATCGTGGAGCACGCGGGCCGCGGCGGATGGGTGGCCGTGCAGACGTACCGCTGGCAGAAGCGACTCGGCCGCCGCGTGGTGGTCATCGCAGTGTGCGACGCGGGCGTCGGCTTCAGGCAGTCACTCGAGAGTGCGCAGGGACGGCGCATGAGCGATCGCTGGGACGATGGCATGGCGCTCGAGGAGGCCGTCATTCGCGGCGTAAGCCGTTTTCGTGATCCGGGACGCGGGCAAGGGCTCGCCGGCGTCCGCCGTTACATCGGCCGTTGGGACGGCAAGCTCTCCGTTCGCTCCGGCACCGCTCGTATCGCAATCGTCCCGAGCTGGGATGAAGATGTCCCGCTCGAAGAGAAGCTTCCGCCGTTTCCAGGGGCACAAATGCAGATAACCATACCGGAGCGGATTACCGACCGGTGATCAACCACATCGATTTGAGCACGGTTCTTCGACGCACCGTGTGCGATCTCTATTCCGACCTGGTGACGCGCCCCACTGGCGCCGCCGTACGCGACGGCATAGAGAAGCAGCTCTCCGAGCTCGGCGACCGCTCGCTCACCGTCATCGACTTCTCGCACGTCGGGTTGCTCGACTACTCGTGCGCCGACGAGATCGTCGCGAAGCTGCTCATGCGATACGCGGACGACTCCGCACCGCGCGACGCGTACTTCCTCTTTCGCGGTGTCAGCGATTCGCATCTCGATGCGATCGAGACGGTGCTCGAGCGCCACGGTCTCGCGATCGTGGCGCAGGCGGACGATGGCTCAGTGATGCTCGTGGGCACGCTCGATGACCCAGAAAGGCGCGCGTGGGAGGCGATGAACAAACTCGGCCGCTCGATGTCTGCCGACCTCGCGCGCGAGGCGGGGATCGCGCCGGAGCAGGTGGAGCGCGTGCTCGGAGCGCTTTGCAAGCGGCGCCTGGCGATGGAGCTCGACGGTGGATACGTCGCGGTCGGCGCGGTGACGTGAGTGCGGTGCACAATCCTCCGCTTCGCGTCGCCCAGCTGATCGCGACGCGCGCCAGCGACGCGGCGCGCGGTCCGGAGATTCGCCTCCGTTCGGACGACGCGCGCATGCGGCTGGTGAGCGACGGAGAGCTGGTGTGGATTCATGGTCCGCGGCGGCAGGAGCTCGCCACCGCCCGCATCGACGACTCGTTGCCGCGCGGCGAGGTGGTGCTGCGCGATGTCGCGGGCGCATCGCCGTCGGAGATCATCACCATCGTCAAAGCCGCGTACGGAACACCGCGCGACCCGGGGCTCGTCTAGCGCATCGCGCAGCGCAGTCGAGATCCGCCCGGGAAGGCACGAGACGCGTTCGCCCGTGTACCTTCCCGTAGTCGTACCGCGCGACATCTTAAGCGATCCCCGATCAACGCCACTCGCCGATGATCCGATTCTCGCACGTCGTCAAGGAATATCCACGCACCGGTCTCGCCCTACAGGACGTGACCTTTCGCGTGAACAAGGGCGAGTTCGCGTTCCTCACGGGGCCGAGCGGCGCGGGGAAGTCGACGATCCTTCGCCTCGTTATCGTCGAGGAGACGCCCACCGCTGGCGAGGTACGCGTCAGCGGCATCGCCACCACGGGCATCGCGCGTGCGGAGATTCCGCGATTGCGGCGCCGGATCGGCGTCGTGTTCCAGGATTTTCGCCTGCTCGAGGATCGCACCGCTGAGGAAAACGTCGCATTCGCGCTCGAGGTGACGGGCTCACCGCGCGAGGGAATCCCGGCGCGTGTGAGCCGGCTGCTCACTCAGGTCGGTCTCGCTAGCAAGGGCACGAGCTATCCAAAGGAGCTCTCGGGCGGCGAGCAGCAGCGCGTCGCGATCGCGCGAGCGCTCGTGAACGACCCGGTGCTGCTCGTAGCCGACGAGCCCACGGGCAATCTCGATGATCGTGCGACGCGCGGTGTGTTCCAGCTGCTGCGCGACATCAACGCGGCGGGAACTGCGGTGCTCATGGCCACGCACAATCTCGAGCTCGTGAAGCGCAACGCGTACCGCGTGATCGAGATCAATCGCGGACAGCTCGTGTTCGACTCAGTAGAGGGCAGCAGTTCGTCCGGGGCCGCGAGCTCCAACACCATCGCCACACCCTGATGCGTCTCACCTTCCGCGAAGTGATGCTCGGCGTGCGCCGCTCGCCGCTGCTCAGCACTCTGAGCGTCGTCACGATCGCCTTCAGCCTGTTCGCGTTCGGACTCTTCGGATTGCTCGTGCTCAACGTGGATCGCGCGCTACGAGGCGTGGAGGAACACGTCGAGATCGTCGCGTTCCTCGCGGACGGCACGCTCCCGGAATCGATCAGCGCCGCGATGGGTGACATCTCGGCGTTCCCGGAGGTCGCGCGCGTCGAGCAGGTATCGCCCGAGCAGGCGCTCGCGCGTGCACGCGCGGAGCTCCCGGAGTTCCAGGATGTCTTCGACGCGAGCTTCCTCCCGGCGTCGATCGAGGTCCGGCTCAAGGAGGGTCACCGCGATCCGGCGACGGTGAAGGAAGTGTCGCAGCGCATCCAGACCTACCCGTTCGTCGACGACGTGCGCTACGGCGAGGACTGGGTGAAGAAGCTCTACGACATCCGGAACATCGCCGGCGCGGCCGGCATCGGACTCGGGCTGCTCTTCGCCGCCGTGGCGATCATCATCATCGGCACGACCATCCGCATGACGGTGCTCGCGCGCTCGCGCGAGATCTCGATCATGCGTCTGGTAGGCGCGACGGACAGCTTCGTCCGACGGCCGTTCCTCATCGACGGATTCTTCAAGGGCATCATCGGCGGATTGATAGCTCTCCTCCTCACGTGGGGCACGAGCACGCTCGTGAGCCATAATCTCATCCAGACGAGCTTCTTCGACACCGGCACGGCCGTACTCGGCGTGCTCGGCGGAGGCGTGATAGGACTGCTCGGCAGCGCGCTCTCCGTCGGGAGGCATCTACGCCGCGTTTGACGGTGCGAACAGTGCTCGTGCTCGCGCTGCTCGTCTCCGTCACTCCGATCGCGCAGGCGCAGCAGACGTCCGCGGAGCAGAAGAGCGCCGAGCAGCGGCTGCGCGATGAACGGGCGCGTCTCGAGGCACTGAAGAACGAGCGCGAAGAGCTGCAGCGCCGGCGTACGAGTCTCCAGAACACGGTGCACGATCTCTCCGAGGAGGTGGAGACTCTCGACCGCGAGGCCGACGTGACCGCGCGCGTGATGCATTCGCTCGACACGCAGCTCGACGCAATCAGCGCCGAGGTGGGCGCCACGACATCCGATCTCGTGCGCGCCCAGGACGAGATCACGGTGAAACAGGCGACTCTCCGCCGCCGGCTCGTGGACATCGACAAGCGCGGCCCGCTCTTCTCGTTCGAGGTGCTGTTCTCGGCACGCAGCTTCGGCGAGCTGCTCGCGCGCTACAAGTATCTGCATCTGCTCGCCGTGCGTGACCAGACGCTCGTGCACCGCGTGGAGGATCTGCGTAATCAGATCAATCATCAGCGCGCGAACCTCGTCCGCTTTCAGGAGAACATCAAGCTCAACCTGGATGAGAAGGCGGAGGAGGAGGACCGGCTGCGCACGCTCAAGCTCGAACAGTCGCGCAGCCTTGCAAAAGCGAAGCGCAGCGCGCAGGACACGGACGAGCGACTCAAGGCGATCGGCCGCGACGAGGCGCGCCTCACCGACGTCATTGCGAACCTCGAGTCCGCGCGACTGCGTGCCGAGCGTTCGTCGCCCAACGCGCCGCGCGCGGCGAGCACGATTCGCAAGGGCGCGGGCACGATGGACTGGCCCGTGCAGGGGACCATTCTGTACAGCTTTGGCCGGGTCGTGAACCCCAACAACACCACTGTTCGGTGGAATGGCATTGGCATCAAGGCCGCCGCCGGCACGGAGGTGCACGCCGTGGCGGCCGGGAAGGTCCTCGTGGCCGACCAGTTCGGAACGTACGGGCTCACCGTGATCGTTCAACATCCGGGCGGCGACTATTCGGTGTACGGCTCGCTCAGCAAGATCACGACGCAAAAGGGAGCAGTGGTGACGAAGGGACAGGTTATCGGCTACGTGGGCTCGGCGGATCCGGATCTTCCCGCGCATTTGCATTTCGAGCTACGTCCGCAGGGGCGCGCCGTAGACCCCATGGACATCCTCCGCCCGAATCCGTGATGAGCGGGCACCTCGGCGCACACGTGTCGGCCGCCGGCGGCATTCCGGCCGCTCCGCCGCGCGCCGGCGCGATCCAGGCGACGGCGATGCAGATTTTCACGAAGCAGGCAAACCGGTGGGCCGAGCGCGAGTGCGACGACTGCGAGCGCGACGATTTTCGCGCCGCGCTCGCGCGCACCGGCGTGCAGGTGACGATCGCGCACGATTCGTATCTCATCAATCTCGCGAGTCCGGACGAGGCGCTGCGCCGGAAGTCGATCGAGTCGTTCGTGTCGGAGCTGAAGCGGTGCGAGGCGCTCGAGCTCACGTATCTCGTGTCGCATCCCGGCAACTACATGGACGACCGAGAGAGCGGCATCGCGCGAAACGCGGACTCGATCACGGAGTCGCTCGCGCGCGTGCCGGGGCGTACTGTATTGTGCCTCGAGACCACGGCGGGCTCCGGCACCTCGCTCGGCGCATCGTTCGAAGAGCTCGCGAGCATCATCGCGCGCGTGAGCGAGCCGCAGCGGTCGCGCATTGGAGTGTGTGTCGACAGCTGCCACGCGTACTCGGCCGGCTATGATCTCGTGAACGCGTACGACGATGTGTGGGCGCGTTTCGACGACGCGCTTGGTTGGTCGCGGCTGCGAACGATGCATCTCAATGATTCGAAGACGCCGTTCGCCTCCCGCCGCGACCGGCACGCGCTCATCGGCTTTGGATCGCTCGGCGAGGACCCGTTCCGGCGCATCATGACGGACCCCCGCCTGGCCGCGGTCGCGAAGGTGATCGAGACGCCGAAGCTCGACAATGACATGATCACGGACAGCTGCATGCTGCGGCTCCTGCGGGGGTTCGCGGAGGGGTAGCACGCCATAAGCTCGAGTTTTATCAGTCCGGCGACGATTCTCTCTGGAGTGTGATTGGGACAAGTTAGCCGTCGCGATCCACACCGGCATTGAGAGGCGGAAGGCGAGCCCAAGCTTATAGCTTGGGCCCGCCTTCCGCCTCTTGATGCCCGCCAG
>JANWLO010000102.1 GCA_025450815.1 Gemmatimonadaceae bacterium | reverse complement strand
GACGGGGCAGCGCTACGCGGCGGACGCTCAGATCCAGGCTGCGATCGCGAACAAGCAGAAGGCGGACGCGGATCTCGCGAGAATGCGCGATCTCGTCGCGAAACAGATCGTGTCGGCGCAGCAGCTGGACGCGGCCCAGGCGGCGGCAAGCGCGGCCGCCGCGAACGTCGATGCACTGCAGCGTCAGGCGGCTGCGGCCGGCGGCGCGGTGCAGAACGCGGAAGCAGGCGTGCGCGTTGCGCAGGCGAAGCTGGAGGCGGAGCAGGCGGCACTCGACAATGCGAAGCTGCAGTTGAGCTACACGCAGATCACCGCGCCGGAAACCGGAACGATCTCGAAGAAACAGGTAGAGGTCGGACAGCTCGTGCAGCCGGGGCAGACGCTGATGTCGATCGTCGCCGACACCGGCACCTGGGTCACGGCGAACTTCAAGGAGACGCAGCTGTCGAAGATGCACGTCGGTCAGCCGGTGGCGTTCGAGGTAGATGCGTATCCGGGGTGCCAGGCCGAGGGGAAGGTGCAGAGTTTGAGCGGCGCCACGGGCGCGCGGTTCGCGCTGCTGCCGCCCGACAATGCCACCGGCAACTTCACCAAGGTTGTGCAGCGCCTGCCGGTGCGCATCGCGATTACCAAGGGGTGCGGCGCAAGCCGAGCGCTGCGGCCGGGGATGTCGGTGGTGGCGCACGTGGATACGCGTCAATGACCGAAGCCGCATTCAGGGCAGGCGGCGCGCTTCCCGCGCGCAGCGAGGCCCTCGCCCTCATGCACGAATACACGGCCAGCGAATCGCTGCGCGCGCACATGCTCTCGGTGGAGGCGGCGATGCGCGGCTACGCCACGCGCTTCGGCGAGGATGTCGATAAGTGGGGGCTCGCGGGGCTGATGCACGACTTCGACTACGAGCGCTTCCCGAACGCCGCCCACTCGGCCACGAGCGAGCATCCGGCCGAGGGGGTGCGGCTGCTGCGGGCGCGCGGCTATCCGGAAGACGTTTTACAGGCCATCCTTGGACATGCCACGTACTGCGCCGTGCCGCGCGAATCGCAGATGGCGAAGACGCTGTTCGCGGTTGACGAGCTCACGGGGCTGATCACGGCCACGGCGCTGGTGCGGCCGTCCCGGAGCATCCTGGACCTGGATGCGCGGTCAGTGCGCAAGAAGATGAAGGACAAGGGGTTCGCTCGTGGCGTGAGCCGCGAGGACGTGTTGCAGGGGGCCGCCGAGCTGGGCGTGGAGCTCGACGAACATATACAGTTCGTGATCGATGCCATGCGTCCCTCAGCCAGCTCACTGGGCCTTGGAGGCATGGCTGCCGCCGGGTGACCCCGGTCGGCCAACGTTGAACCTCAGCGGCGCGTATCAAGGTGACACCACGCTCATCCGACATGACCGCTGTTCCGCTCTACATCCTGGACCGCCCGATGCCCGCGCCGACGACTGAGCCGTCGCTGCAGGACGCGGAGCGTGCGCTGGTTCGGGACGCCCAGAACGGGAGCGAGGTTGCGTTCGAGATGCTCGTGCGGACACACATGCGACGCGCCTACGCGGTCGCACGCGCGATCTGCGCCACGCACGAGGACGCAGAAGATGCGGTGCAGGACGGATTTCTCCACGCGTATCGCGCGCTCGAGCGCTTTCGTCCGGAGCAGGCGTTTGCGGCGTGGCTGAATCGAATCGTGGCCAATGCGGCGCTCGACATTGGGCGCCGCCGCAAGGTGCGCGATGCGGATGCGCTGCCGGAGACGCTGTCGGTGCCGGTGTTCGATCCGTCGGAGCGCTCGGAGCTGCGCAATCGGCTGGGGCGGGCGTTGGGGGTTCTTCCCGATCGGCAACGTTCGGTGCTGGTGCTGCACGACGTCGAGGGCTACACACACGGTGAGATCGGATCGTTGCTTGGGATACCCGAAGGAACAGCGAGATCGGACCTTCATCACGCGCGCGCATCGCTGCGGGAGCGGCTGCGCGATCTCTGGAGTGAGCGATGAGTATGGAGCCGCGAATCGGACCCGCAGGTCGGGACGACGAGATGAGCCGCGAGCTGCGCCGAATGTACGCGCCGCCCGGCGGCGAGGCGTTCTGGGAGGGGCTGGAGCGTCGCATCATGGCGCGGGTGGCGCTGGCCGACGAGGACGTCTGGTGGCGTCAGGTGGCGCGTTGGCGGCATGGCATCGCCGTCGCCGCTGCGGCCGCGATCATCGTCGCGGCGTTCGCGGCGCACCGCTCGGAGGAGCAGCGTTCGCTGGCGGCGTACAAGGCGATCGAGGGCACGCGCATCGCCGCGCTGCAGGTGACGAGCGAGACGAATGCGGAAGCGTCGCGCGACGTGACGCTGCGTTACGTGATGGGGCCATGAGCCGGAGCAGGCGATGATGCGGTCGAAATCGGTGGCGCTCGGATTCCTGCTGGGGACGCTCGTGTGCGGAGGCGCGCTCGGCTTCTCCCTGGACCGTGTGATGACGCGCCAGGCCTGCGATGCTGGCAGCGACCGGCAGGCGGTTCGCGCGTACATGGCCTCCCGTTTGCAACTCAGTGCCTCGCAGCGCGATGCCGTGGATAGCCTTCTCGACATTCGGCACCGTGAAATGAGCAAGATCGTCGCCCCCGTGAAACCACAGCTCGATTCCGTGCGCGAGGAGACTCGCGCGCAGATCAAGCGGCTGCTCGATTCCGGACAACAGCGCCGCTTCGAGGATTGGGTGAACGAATCAAAAAAGGAAGAGAGCAAGCAACAGTGAGCGCGGTCCGACAGTTGATCGTTGTGGCGTCATTGGTTGGGCTGGCACATCGTGCGCCGGCGCAGAGCGCGCCGGACTCGGCGCGCACACTCTCCCTGAGCGATGCCGTGACGCTGGCGCAGCGGAACTCGCCCATCGCGGTGAATGCGCGCGGCCAGCTTCGCTCCAGTCAGGCGAGTGTGCGCTCGGCGTACGCGGCTTTTCTGCCCAGCATCGATCTTCAAGCGACCAATACACAGAACAGTCCGGCCGGCGTCGTCATCGACAGTACGGGCCACTTGTTCTCCGGAAACTGGCAGACGTCGGAGGGCTTCAGCATGGGCCTGACGCTGTTCGACGGACTCGCTCGCCTCTACCAGATTCGTGCGAACCGCGCCGACGTGAGCGCGGCGCGGGCGAATCAGCTCGAGCAGTCGTATCAGATCGCGCTGCAGGTGTCACAGCAGTACTACGCCGTGCTCGCTGCCAAGGAGTCCGAGGCGGCGGCGCAGGCCGAGCTGGATCAGGCGGAGCAGCAGCTCACGGTCTCACGCGCGAAGGTTCGCGCGCAGACCTCCACCAAGTCTGATTCACTGCGCGCGATCATTCAGGTGGGAAACGCACAACTCGCACTCCTGCAGGCGCGCAACGATCTGCAAACAGCGAACGCAACGCTAACGCGTCTCGTCGGCGAACCGTACAAGGTGACGGCGAACGCCGCCGACACGCTTCCGGGACCGACGGTGGACGTGGACAGCGCGCGGCTCGCGCAGCTGGCGGAGGTAAGCCCGGCGGTGCAGCAGGCGCAGGCAACGGAGCGCGCGGCGCAGGCGCAGTACCGCGCCGCGCACGCGCCGTATTTTCCCGACATCTCGGTTGGGTACAACCGCGCGCGGTATCACAGCGACAACTCGTTCAATCTCTTCACCCGCGGCGGCTACAACTACAGCGGAACGTTGCGATTCACGGTGAGCTATCCGCTGTTCAATCAGCTGCAGCGCGAGCAGGGCGTAGTGGTCGCACAGGTGGCGCAGCAGAACGCGGCCGCGGTAGCGCACGACGCCGCGCTGCTCGCGCAGCAGAACCTCGTGGCCTACATCGGCGCGCTCCGCACCGCGCAGCAGCAGATCGACATCCAGCAGGTATCGGTGGTAGCGGCGGAGGAAGATCTGCGTGTCCAGCAGCAGCGCTACGAGCTCGGTGCGTCCATCCTGCTCGACGTTCTGACGTCGCAGACGCAGCTGACGCAGGCGCGGCTGGCACTGATCCAGGCACGGTACAACTATCGCGTTGCCAAGGCGCAGCTCGAGGCGCTCATTGGGCAGCCGCTGTGAGGGCAACCACTGCGGGCATCGCGCGTCCGATTCGGAGACTATTCGTGAGACGTTCCATCCTTTCGGTTGCGCTTGTGTGTGCGGTGACAGCGTGTCACAAGAAGGCGGCCGACCCCACCGCGGCGCTGCAGACCGCGCCGATAACGCGGCAGGACATCGTGGTCGACGTCGAGGCGACCGGGGTCATCCAGCCGATCAACGCCATCCAGGTGAAGTCGAAGGCGTCGGGACAGGTGATGCACCTGCACGTGAGCACCGGTTCGCAGGTGAAGCCGAACGATCTCCTCGTCGAGATCGATCCGCGCGACGCGAAGAGTCGCTACGACCAGGCGGTCGCTGCGCTCGCGGCGGCGCAGGCGAGCGTTCAGGTCACCAAGGCGCAACTCGATCGATCGCAGTCGCTGCAGAAGGAGGGAGTGATCACGGCGCCCGAAGTCGAGACGGCGGTGCTCGCGGCGGCGAATGCGACCTCCAATCTCGTCGCCGCGCAAGCCGCGCTCGACCAGGCGAAGATCGCGCTCGAGGACGTGACGATCCGCGCGCCCATGGCGGGGACCGTCATCGAGAAAGATGTGTCGGAGGGACAGGTGATCAGCTCTGCCACGAACACCGTAGGCGGCGGCACCACGCTCCTCACGATGGCTGACCTTGGGCAGGTTTACGACAGCACGCTCGTGAGCGAGAGCGACATCGGGAACGTGAAGGCGGGACAGGCCGCAACCGTGAAAGTGGATGCGTATCCCAATCGTACCTTCCGCGGTACCGTCGAAAAGATCGCCCCGCAGGCCACGGTGCAGCAGAGCGTCACGATGTTCCCGGTGCTCATTCGCCTCGACAATCGCGACGGCGCGCTGATGCCGGGGATGAACACCGACGTGTCGATTCTCGTCGAGCAGCAGGATAACGTGCTTGCAGTACCCAACGACGCCGTGCGCAGCCCGCGCGACGCCGCTACCGCCGCGACCGCGCTCGGCCTCGATCCGCAAAAGGTACAGGCGAGCCTCACCAGCCAGCGCGGCAGTGGCTCCGCGAGCGGTGCGGACTCCAACGCGCCCGCCGTGTCGGTGACGCAGCCTCAGTGCGACTCCGTGGAATCCGCGCTCGCGGCACATCCCGGCTCGCGCGCCGCACTCGTGAAATACCGGCAGCAAATGCGCGCCGACAGCACGAGCGCCAAAAAGATGCGCGCGAGCATGAAGGCAACAACGGACAGCCTGCATCTCGATCCGTCCGTGATGCGCGCCTGCATGCAGATGCGGCGCGCGAGCGCTGGCGGAACAGCGCTGGCAATGGGCAGCGGCGATGAGACGCCGGCGCCCGGAAACACCAAGCCGCATGCGGGGCTCGTGTTCGTCGCTGCCAACGGGACGTTCGAGCCGAGGCTTACCATGCTTGGCGTGGGAAACTACGATGTGACGCAGGTGCTCTCGGGACTCAACGAAGGCGACAACGTGGCGCTCATCAACGCGGCGATGCTCCAGCAGGCCCGGACGAAAATGCAGCAGCGCATCCAGAGCCGCATGGGGCTTCCAGGTGTGAACCAATCGTCGGGAAGCAAGCAACCGTCGAGCGGCGGCGCGCCCGCGAAAGGCACCGGCGGCGGCGCGCGGCGCGGCACGCCGTAACATGCTTCTCGGCGAGATCATCGGCGTAGCGCTCGAGGCCCTGCGCGTCAACAAGCTGCGATCGCTGCTCACCATGCTCGGCATCGTGATCGGCGTCGGCGCCGTGATCGCAGTCGTCGCGCTCGGACGCGGCGCCCAACAGGCCGTGAACGAGCGAATCTCATCGCTTGGCACGACGATGCTCACCGTCATCCCGGGACAGGTGTTCACCGGCGGCGTCGCATCGAGTACCGACCGCGCGAAGCTCTACGTGGAAGACGCGACCGCGCTTACCCAGCGCGGCACGCTCTTCAACGGTGTCGAGCCCGAGATGTCTCGCACGCTGCAGGTGCAGCTGCACAACACGAACACGAGCACTCGCGTGATCGGCACCACGCCCAACTATCTCGACGTTCGCAAGTACTCGATCGCCGCGGGAAGGATGTTCAGCGAAGCCGATGACAACGGGCGTCAGCGCGTCGCCATTCTCGGCGCGACGACCGCGTCGAATCTCGGTGCGAATCCGCCCGAGGCTGCCGTGGGATCGATGGTGCGGATAGGCGGCATCCAGTTCGAAGTCGTCGGCGTGCTCGCTCCCAAGGGCGGCGCCAGCGGATTCAACGATCCGGATGACCAGGTTTTGATCCCGCTGAACACCGGACGCTTTCGCGTCTTCGATACCAAGAACCTGCAGTCGATAAACGTGCTCGCGGCATCGGAGGCGGAGATCCCGCAAGCGATGACCGAGATCGAGAGCATCCTGCGTCGGCAGCACCGGCTGCCGAGCGGGCGCGACGATGACTTCGAGATCCGGAATCAGTCGGACTTCCTGAACGCCGCGCAGCAGACGACGCAGGTGTTCGGGCTGCTTCTCGCCGGAATCGCCACTGTGAGTCTGCTCGTGGGCGGCATCGGGATCATGAACATCATGCTCGTGTCCGTCACCGAGCGCACACGCGAGGTCGGCATCCGCAAGGCGCTCGGCGCGACGCGGCTCAATATTCTCGCGCAATTCCTGATCGAGGCGGTAGTGCTCTGCATTCTGGGCGGGATCATCGGCATCATAGTCGGCGCGGGCACGGCGATCGGGATGAGATACGGACTGCACTGGAACACCGACGTGTCGATTGGCGCGGTGATCGCGGCTTTCGTCTTCTCGGCGGTGGTGGGGGTGGTGTTCGGTGTTTGGCCGGCGCGGCGCGCAGCGAGCCTCGATCCGATAGTCGCTCTGCGCTACGAGTGAGCGCGCGGGTCGACCACGCCGCGCTCGGTCATGTCATTATTCTTATCCATGTGATACCTCAGCTGGTGATTCGTTTGCGTCCGGCGCGCCTTGGATCAGGTGCGCCGTTGCCGCGTAGAGGGGCAAAGCGAATGCCCAAAATTGGTCCCCTCTGGACGCGGATAACGCAACACGTTCCCTTTCCGTACCCCGCGCGCTTCTTGCACGCCCTCCCCTCGTGACCGCCAGCTTTCCAGCCGCACGCGAACGACCCACCGTCGACCAGAATCCGTCGGGTCGTCGCCTCGCGGCGCTTTCTCTCAGCGCGCTCGGCGTCGTCTACGGCGACATCGGCACGAGCCCGCTGTACGCGATGAAGGAATGCTTTCGCGTGATCCCGAGCGGCCCGTCCGGCTCGAGCGTGACGCCAACACCCGAGAATGTCTTCGGCGTGCTGTCGCTCATCGTGTGGGCGCTCACGATGGTCGTGACGGTCAAGTACATCTTTTTCATCATGCGCGCGGACAACGACGGCGAGGGTGGGATCCTCGCGCTGCTCGCGCTCATCCAGCAGCGATTGAGTCGCGAGCGCGATTATCTGCGGCTTGCGATCCTCGGCGCGCTCGGACTCTTCGGCGCCGCTCTGCTCTACGGCGATGGCGTCATCACGCCCGCGATCTCGGTGCTCGGCGCGGTCGAGGGCATCGATGTAGCGACGCCCGCGCTTCGGCATCTCGTCGTGCCGATCAGCGTAATAGTTCTCTTTCTGCTCTTCCTGCTGCAGCGTAGCGGGTCCACCAAAGTAGGAAGGGTTTTCGGACCCGTGATGCTGCTCTGGTTCGCGACCATCGGTTTGTTCGGCTTGCTCGAGATCATCAAGGAGCCGTCCATCCTCGCGGCGGTGAATCCACTGTATGCCGTTCGCTTTTTCGGCGAGCACGGCTGGCACGGCATTTTCATCCTCGGCTCAGTGGTGCTCGCCGTTACCGGCGCAGAAGCGCTGTACGCGGACATGGGACACTTCGGGCGACAGCCCATTCGCCTCGCGTGGGCGGTGTACGTCTTTCCCTCGCTGTTGCTCAACTACTTCGGCCAGGGTGCGCTGCTTCTTCGCGATCCCACGGCGTCGCTCAACCCGTTCTACCGGCTCATACCCGGGAATCTGATCTACCCTATGCTCGTGCTCGCGACGGCGGCGGCGGTGATCGCTTCGCAGGCACTCATCTCGGGAGCATTCTCGCTCACGCACCAGGCAATGCAGCTCGGCTACTCGCCGCGGCTCACCGTGACCCACACATCGAAGCAGGAGGCCGGGCAGATCTACATCCCGGAGGTCAACCAGGCGCTCATGGTCGGCTGCATCGCGCTCGTGCTGTTCTTCAAGTCGTCGAGCGCGCTTGCATCCGCCTACGGCATCGCCGTCACTGGCACGATGGTCATCACGACGATCCTCTTCACGCAGATCGCGCGTCGCCACTGGGGATGGTCGCGCTTCACGGCTGCGCTCTTCCTCGTCGTGTTCCTCACCATCGATTTCGCGTTCCTCGTCGCGAACGTCGTGAAGATCGAGTCTGGCGGCTGGTTCCCGCTCGCCGCCGCGCTGGTCGTCTACGTGATGATGACTACCTGGCATCGCGGCCGTCGCGCGCTGCACACACTCCTCCGCGAGGGCAGTCTTCCGATCGGTCTCTTTCTCGATGACGTGAAGCGCCGCCAGCCGCCCAGGGTGCCGGGCACCGCGGTGTTCATGACGTCGGACGAGAGCGGTGCACCAGTGGTGCTGCTCCATCATCTCAAGCACAATAAAGTCCTGCACGATCAGGTGATTCTGCTCTCGGTGGTCACCGATGACGTGCCCGAGGTGCCGGCGCAGGATCGCGTGCACGTCGATTCGCTCGGTGAGGGATTCTATCGCGTCATCGCTCGATACGGATTCATGCAGCAGCCCAACGTGCCGTCGATCTTTCCGCAGTGCGCGCCGCTCGGCGTGAAGCTCCGGCCCAACGACACCTCGTACTTCCTGGGGCGTGAGCAGCTCATCCCCACCGGACGCTCGCGCATGTCGGCGTGGCGCAAGAAGCTGTTCGTCATCATGTCGCGCAACGCGCAGTCGGCGACGCAGTTCTTCGGGCTCCCGCCCAATCGGGTGGTGGAGCTCGGCGCGCAGATAGAGTTCTGATGCGCGCGCCCATCGAGTGGGTCGCGATTCTGTTTCTCGCGGCGACGGGCATTGCGCGAGCGCAAGGTACCGATAGTGCGCACGCGCCTCCGGATCCGCACGCAGCGCAGCCGGAGCGACCCACCGTCGCGACTCACGCGGGCACCGTCGCGCCGGGGTGGGTCGAGCTGGAAGCCGGAGTGGAGCGCGATCAACTCGACGGCTCGCGTGCGGTGCTTACGCCCACCGTGCTGAAATTCGGCATCGTGCCTCGCGTGCAGCTCGAGCTGCTCGAGTCGCTCATCCATCTTTCGGGATCGAATCCGAGCTATTCCGGAATCGGCGATCTCGGCTTTGCACTCAAGTGGCGTGTACTCGAGCATGCGCCGGTGCTCGGCGACTTCGCGCTGCAACCTTCGCTCAAGCTGCCGGTGGGTTCGGCGAGTCATGGCACGGGCACGGGCACCACCGACGCGGGGCTACTGCTCATCTCGAGTCACGATTTCGGACCGTACGAGGTGGACATCAACGCGGGCTACGTTCGGCGCAGCGGCGATGGCAGCCGCGCACCACGCAACGCGACGCTCTGGACAGTGTCCGGCGGCGGTCCCGTCGCGGGCAAGCTTGGCTGGGTCGCGGAGCTCTACGGTTATCCGCGCACAACCGGAGCTGCCGGCGAGGACGGCATCGTGGCGTTCCTCACCGGGCCCACGGTAGAGATCGCGCCATCGCTCGTGCTCGACGCGGGGGCGATCTTCCCGCTCGCCGGCCCGCAGCCGCACGCGCTCTATGCAGGGCTCACGTGGAATATCGGACGGCTCTGACGAGCTGTCGCAGAGAGGCATTCGGAGATCGTTGTTGGTAGGTTTGGGAGACCGCATGCGCGCGCCCATCGCGTGCGCTGCCTCGCGTTTCCTCCCGTATCGCCCCCGAGCATGACCGCTACGAACACCGGCCGCAGCGCGCCCGATCTCGACACCTTCGAGCATCACTGGCAGGACGAGGCCGACGCCGCCTATCTCTACCGCATCCTCGCCGGCGCGGAGCCCGATGCCGCCAAGAGCGACATCTATCAGCGCCTCGCGGCGGTGGAAGACCGGCATCTCGAGATCTGGGGCAAGCTACTCACCGAGGGCGGCCGTTCGCTCAAGCCTTTTCGCCCGAGCGGTCGCGCGCGCCTGTTCGCGCTCCTCGGAAAGTGGTTCGGGCCCAGGCTGCTGCTTCCGATGCTGCTCGCCGAGGAGGGTCGCGAGGTGCGTGGCTATCTCACGATGCATCG
>JANWLO010000101.1 GCA_025450815.1 Gemmatimonadaceae bacterium | reverse complement strand
TCGCGCACCGGATCGATGCTCGCAGTGGACGTCGTGCCCACCGTCGCGACGACGGCCATCGCTCGCATCCCCGCCGCGCGATCCCGCTCGATCGCTCGCGCCAGCGCGCCCACATCCATCCGAAAGCACTCATCGCTCTGCACCCGCACCACATTTTCCTCGCCGAGCCCGAGCACGATCGCCGCCTTCTCGACGCTGCTGTGCGCCTGGTCCGACGCGTACATCCGAAACGCGCCGAGATCGCCCCGCCCCGCAATCCCTCGCCGTCGCACGTCGCTCGCCGCCGCCTCACGCGCGGCGGCCAGCGCGTGCATCAACGCAACCGATGCCGTATCGTACACGATGCCCGTGAACTCGACCGGTAGCCCGATCATCTCGCGAATCCATGTGAGCACCACGCCCTCGAGCTCCGTCGCCGCCGGCGAGGTGCGCCACGTCATCGCGCTCACGTTGAGCGCGGCCGCAATCATCTCGCCCAGCAGCGCAGGCCCGTTGCTCGTGCTGCCGAAGTATCCGAGAAACGCCGGATGCCCCCAGTGAACTATTCCCGGCATGATGATGGAATCGAGCTCCGCGAGCACGCGCTCCATCGGCTCACCGTGCTCCGGCGCGCTCGCCGGCAGCGCCGCGCGAATCTCGCCCGACTCCACTCGCGGCATGATTATCCGCGACTCGATCGTCGCGCGATAGTCCGCGATCCAGTCCGCCACGCGATGCAGCTGCGCGCGCATTTCCTCGTCGCCGAGATCCCCGAGCGCTTCGTTCAAGCGCGCACGATCCCCAACGCGGCATGACCGAGCCGGTGAGCTACATCCTTCCGATCAGGAGCGACTCGCCCTCCACCGCGCCGGAGCTGCGCGCGTACATCGAATGGATCGGCGCGCGCGCGGAGGTGATCGTCGTCGACGGATCGAGCGCGCCGGTCTTCGCAGCGCACGAGCGCGAGTGGGGCTCCATCGTACGACACGTTCCGCCCGCGCCCGACCTCATCTCCCCCATGGGCAAAGTCGGCGCCGTACTCACCGGGCTCCGCGCGGCATCGCACGAGCGCACCATCATCGCCGACGACGATGTTCGCTACGACGATGAGTCGCTCGCGCAGGTGATCGACGCGCTTGTGAGCGCCCACGTGGTGCGTCCTCAGAATTACTTCGAGCCGCTTCCGTGGCACGCCCGCTGGGACACCGGCCGCATGCTCCTCAACCGTCTCACCGGCGGCGACTGGCCCGGCACACTCGGCGTTCGCCGCTCCATTCTCCAGGCCACGAACGGCTACGACGGCTCCGTGATGTTCGAGAACCTCGAGCTCGTGCGCACGGTGCTCGCGGCCGGCGGGCGCGAGGCCGTACTGCTCGGCGCGTACGTCCGTCGCCGCCCATCCACCGCGCGCCACTTCCGTGGTCAGCGCGTGCGGCAGGCTTACGACGAGATCGCGCGGCCCGCACGCTTCGCAATCCAGCTCGCGATACTCCCTGTCGTTCTGACGCTCGCGATCACTCGACACTGGCTCGCGATCACGATACTCGCCGCTGCCGTCGTGCTCGCAGCGGAGATGGGCCGTCGCCGCGAGGGTGCAACGCGCGTCTTCCCGCCGGTCACACCGTTGTTCGCGCCGCTCTGGCTCGCCGAGCGTGCGGTGTGCAGCTGGCTCGCGCTCGGCGCGCGCATCCTTTTGGGCGGCGTGCCCTATCGCGGCACCATCCTCCATCACGCCGCTACACCGATGCGCGTGCTGCGCCGCCGTCACTCGACAGAAGCTCAAAGTCGATCGGCTTGAAGGTCCCGTTGTTCGAGAGCTCCGCCGAGCACGCGGTGACGCCGACGATCATGTCCATCTCGGCGCGCAGCAGCAGATAGTCGCCCCCGCGCGACCGCGGCGCGCGGATGCTCAGCTCCCCCGACGGGGCGATCTCGACGTTCATGAACACGTTGAGCGTAGTCGGAATCGCATCCGGCGCAACGCCGAACGGCGCGAGCGCCGTTGCAAGATTCTCGAAGCAGCTCGGATGATGCCCCGCAAGCCCGTAGATGATGCGGAACGTGTCGGGGCTGCACGGAGTGAGCAGAAAATCGTGGCGCCCCACGGTGTCCGCGACGATCGTCCACATCGGCCGGCTCCGATTCGAGTAGAGCGTATGGCCGGTGGTGAGGTAGATCGTGTTCGCGTAGTCGATCGTGCGGCCGGACGACAGCCATTCGCTAGTGTCATCGCGCGCGAACGACACGAGATCGGACACCTGCTCGCCGAGCGGGTCGATGATCCTGAGCATCTGCCCCGCGGCGATTACCAGCGCGTCGCCGGTCTGTGGCTCGAGATGCAGCTTGGTGAGTACGGTCATGTTCGGTGAAATGGACACTTCCAATCCTTCTCGACTTCACGACCCGAATATTGTCTCGCCTCCGATCGTTCGCCGAAATCCGCGAGATTCGGATTCAAACTCCCCTGCACTGCTATCTCGCGCTCGCGAATCGCCTGCTGCATGCGTGCGAATCGCCCCTCGCCGCGGAGACGGCCGAACTGCGAGTGCGGATTGAACACGAGCGCCGGCCAGCGAAATCGTCGCGAAATCCGCGAGCTGAACGCGTGCAGCCCCACCACAAAGTATGCACACTCGGCGAAGCTGAAGGAAAACATCGGATCGTCGGCGTCCTCGCTCACACCCGGATCCCAGATTGCGTTCCGGCAATCGTGCTCGTGCAGCCGCTGCAGCTGAGCCCAGAGCCGGCGCTCGAACGCGCGCTCGGTGCGTGGCGCGCGATCGGGAAAGACCGCGACGAAGGCGCGCAAAGTCGTGGGCGACGCGGCGGGCGCGGTGAACGCCATGAGATCAGCCGCCAGCGCAATAGTCGCGCGGCGCGTGCCGAGCGGCGGGTACGAGCGCACCATGTGCCCAAGCTGGTGAACCACGCCCTTCCCCGCGAGGCAGGAGAAGTCGGGGTGGTTCACGAATTCCTCGAATTCCCGCTCGATCTCGGGTTGGCCGATCATTGCTCCGATCCCCCTGCTGGTTCGATGGTCGACCGGCGCGTAATGCAGGATGGGGGCCGTGAGCGAGACGGGCGTGGCGCGGAGGACGCGTTGATCGTCCTTCCTCTGGCTTCCCGCCTGTTCCCTATCATACATCCGCTGCCGAATGAGCGACACCGCCGCGACCTCTTCCCTCAAGGGCTACATTCCGACGCTCGATGGGTGGCGTGCGGTCGCAATCATCGGAGTGATGGCCAGCCATGCCGGCCACACCTATTCTGCCCCGCTCGGCCGCGAAAGCATTTTCGACCAACTGGCCACCGGCACGCATGGCGTCAATCTGTTTTTCGCCTTGAGCGGGCTGCTGATTACTTCGCGACTGCTCGACGAATGGAACACGGTTGGACACGTATCCCTCAAGGCATTCTACGTTCGCCGCGCCTTTCGCATTCTCCCAGCTGCGCTCCTCTATCTCGGCGTCGTCGCGCTGCTCGGCGCGCTGGGAATGCTCCCGGTGGTGCGAGAGGAGTTCGTCGCCGCGACGTTTTTCTTCCGCAACTATCTGCCGGCGGTGCTCGCCGCGCACGGCGCCGGCTTCTTCACATCGCACTACTGGTCGCTCGGCGTCGAGGAGCACTTCTATCTCTTCTGGCCTGCGCTGCTGATCGCGGCTGGTCGTAGTCGCGGACTCTGGGTCGCGATCGCGGTCGCCGTGGGCGTGGCGTACTGGCGGCACGTGGTGCTCTGGCACCAGATCGACATCTATCACGCCGTGCAGCCGACGTACTTCGTTCGCTCCGACACACGCATCGACTCCATCATGTGGGGCGCAGTCGCCGCACTCGCGCTCGCGCGCCCCGACGTGCGCGCACTGGCCGAGAAATATTTCACGACGATCGTGTGGCTCGGCGTTGCCGCGCTGTATATCGCGATCGTCTACAGGTACGGCACTCGACCGACGTATCTCGAGGCGATGGTGGTTCCCGTGCTAATCGCGGGCACGGTGCTGCGTCCGGGAATGTTGCTCGGGAAGTTCCTCGAGCTTCCCGTGATGAGATGGATCGGCAGACTCTCGTACAGCCTCTATCTCTGGGAATTCTTTTTCGTCTACTATCCTGGCGTCCACCGCACGCTCGGAGTGTGGCAGACGTTTCCGCTGAATCTCATCGCCGCGTGCGTTTGTGCGACCGCGAGCTACTATCTGGTGGAGCGGCCGCTGGTGCGCGTGGGGCATGGACTCGCCCCGGCGATAAAGCGCGACGCGATCGACCCGGTGACAGCGGCGCCAGTGGTGATAGCGGCCGCCTAGCGCACCGCCCTCATCTCCCAATGCCCGTGAGCACGCGCGCCTCGCGATCCTGCTCGATCTGCTCGTGCTCCACCGAGAGATCGACCTTCGTGATGTCCGGCCGGAAAAAGAGCGCTACCGTCCAGTCGAGGACGATGCGGAGCCTGCGATCCCAGCGCGGCATCTGCAGCAGGTAGTAAGTTCGCCGAAACCACCACGCAACGAAGCCGCGCAGCCGCACGCCCATCACCTGCGCAACAGCGCGCGAATGACCGAGCGCCGCCATGGTGCCCAGTGTGCGGAAAACGAATGGTGCGGGTTGGCGCCCATCGACGACGACGGCGATGTTGCGCGCGAGCTGCCGCGCCTCGCGAATCGCGTGCTGCGCGAGCGCGGGATACGGCCGGCCATCGGGATCCGGAATCGCGGCGCAGTCGCCCACGCCCCATACCTCGGGATGACTCGTGCTACGCATGGTCGCGTCCACCGAGATGCGCCCGCGTTGGTCGTGCGCGACCGGAATGCGAACCGCGGCCTCGCTCGGCACGATGCCGGCGGCGAGCACGATCGTGCCGCTCTCGATCGTCTCGTTCGCGAGATGCACGCGACCGGGCTCGATGGCGCGCACGGGCGTCGATGCGCGAATGTCCGCGCCGCGCCTCACGAGTATCTTCATCGCGACCGCCGCGAGCTTCTCGTCTATCTCGGGAAGGATGCGCGCGGTCGCCTCGAACAGAAAAAATCGCACCTCGTTGCGCTCTATGTGTGGATAGAATCGCAAAATGTCGTCTGCAAAAGCGGTCATCTCACCGAGCAGCTCGATCCCGACGAGCCCTCCGCCGATCATCACGAAGGTGAGACAGCTGCGCCGCGCCGAGAGCTCCGTCTCCGCATCCGCGCGCTCGAACTGCTCGATGAATCGATTGCGAAGCACGAGCGCGTCGGCGACGGTCTTGAACGTGAGCGCCGTCTCAGAGCCTGGAATCAACTTCAGATTCGTCGCGGAGCCAAGCGCGACGACGAGGTGGTCGTAGGGAATCTGGTAGTCGTCGCCCCTGGCAATGGAGTGGACGACGTGCGCGTCGACATCCACGCGATCCACCGTCGCCTCGACGAATCGCGATTTTGTGAGCGCGGGCCGGATGGGCTGCGCGCAGTGCCGCAGCTCGAGCGTTCCGGAGCACGCCTCGAAGAGGAGAGGCGTGAGCACGAAGAAGTTGTCGCGACTCACGAGTGTGATCTCAATATCGGCGCGGTAGTCGAGGAGTCGCTCGAGCTCGCGCACGGTCGCGACGCCCGCGAAGCCGCCGCCCAGTACTACTATGCGCACGGCCGATCGTCCGCTCATTTGTTCGCCATTTGCAGCCATCGCCGATCCTCGAAGTATTTCCGCAAGAGAACTGCTGTGCTACCGGCGCTCGCGAGTGCGACGTAGCCGTCCGGTCGCACGAGGTAGAGCGCGCCGCGCTCGAGTCCTGCGCGCGCCGCGTTGGGCGACCACGCGAACACGTGCAGCGGAAGCCGGCGCGCCGTGCACTCTTCCTCCAATCCGCTGCCCGGTTCGCCGTACACGTGCACCTGCCACGTCACCGACGCCAGCGCCGCAAAATTGTCGCCAACCTCGCCGTCGCTCGGTCGCACCCACGGTAGCCGGTCGCCACCCTTCACCGTTCCCGCAATTCCCGCGCTGAGCTCACTCTCGTGGTAGGCCACGACCAGCTGCGACACCGTGCGGAAGAGAAAGCGCCGCATCGCGTTGATGCGGAAGAGTAACGGCAGCAACACCGGTACCACATCGACTCGCACGCGTGAGGCGATCGCACCGCGCTTGCTCGCGATCGTGAAGATGCGATCCGTCGTGGCCACGAGCCGTCGCGCAAACGCAATGCGTTCTGGCTCGTAGCTCGCCAGCAGCCGGTCGGACGAGTCGCCGCGAATTACCGCCGCGAGCTTCCACGCGAGAGTCACCGCATCGCCGATGCCGGTGTTCAGCCCCTGCGCCCCCCCGGGGCTGTGGATGTGTGCCGCATCGCCGAGCAGATACGCGCGTCCGCGCGCGAAGTTGCCCGCCACGCGATGGTGCACGCGGTAGGTGGAGAACCAGTTCACCTTCTCGATCGTGAGCTTCAACCGATCGATGATCCCTTCGCTCACATCATCGAAGGTGAGTGCGCGCTGATCGCTACCGACCGGGGCGTTAACCGTGCCAATCAGTCGCACGCGCCCACCGCCCTTCATCGGGAACACGGCGAGCAGATCCGACTTCTCGAGCGCGATGTGCAGCTCCTCGTTCGTCATCGGGCCAGTCGCCTGCACATCGGCAACGTAGAACAGGGCGTCGTAGGTGCCGCCGGGAAAGTCGATGCCCAGTGATTCGCGCACGATGGAGTGCGCGCCATCGCATCCGGCGATGTAGACCGCATCGCAACTCTCCTCAAGTCCGTCGGGACGCTTCAACGTCGCGCGAACGCCCGCGGCCGATTGCTCGAATCGCACGAGCTCCACCGGTCGCTCCACCGTCACGTTCAGCGCGCGCAGCTTTTCAATGAGCAGCCGCTCGTGCTCGTCCTGCGGATAGATCAGCAGATATGGGTACGGACTCATCCCCTCGCCGATGTGCCCGAGGGGAACGCGCGCGGCAGGCCTGCCGCGCACCCAGAGGTTGATGCCGGCCACCTTCACACCGGCATCGATGACGTCATCCGCGAGACCGATCTGCTGGTAGAGCTCGAGCGTCCGCGCCTGCACACCCAGCGCCCGCGACGTGGCACCCGGCTCGGCGGCCCTGTCGATGATCCGCACGGAAACGCCGAGCTTCGTGAGCCAGAGGGCGAGCACGAGGCCCGTGGGTCCGCCGCCGACGATGAGCACCGGGATCTCGTTCATGCGCCCACCAGACGCGATGCTCTGAACGCTTCCGGCGCCGAGCGCGTACTACTTGCAGTTCCTTTCACGCTCTCCCGGAGAAAATCGTCGATGCTCAAGATGTCGCTGCTCGCGCTGTTCGGCGCCTTCGCGTTCGCCATGCCGCCTGCACATCGCGCGCCCGCTACCGTCCACTATGTCGTCGCCCCGAATGGAAACGAGGCGCGCTATCGCGTTCGCGAGCAGCTCCTTCACCACGATCTGCCGAACGACGCAATCGGAAAAACGACCGCGATCACCGGCGAAGTTGCCTTCGCGAGCGATGGCACCATCGACACCGCTGCCTCAAAGATCACCATCGACGTGACGTCGCTCAAGAGCGATAAGGATCACCGCGACGGATACGTTCAACACCGGCTTCTGCAGACGGCGCAGTATCCGACGGTCGTCTTCACGCCAACGGCGTTTCATGGAGTGAAGATGCCATTGGCGGACGCCGGTCCGCAAAGCTTCGACGTCGCGGGGTTGCTCACGGTGCACGGAGTGACGCGACCCACCGTGTGGCACGTGACCGCGCAGAGCAAGGACGCGGACGTGACGGGCACGGGCTCCACGCAGTTCAGCTTCGAGGATATTTCGCTCGCGCAGCCGCACGTGCCAGTGGTGCTGAGCGTCGCCGACACCATCAAGCTGGAGTACGACTTCCACCTGGTGCGAGAGAAGTAGCCGGGGCGCGCACTCCCTCGCGCAATTCGCCTCGCGGCTGCATTCTCAAGGCATGCCGAACATCGAGGTAGATGGCGCGAGCATCTGGTACAGTGTGGATGGGCGAGCGGAGGCGCCGCCGCTGCTTCTCATCCACTCGCTCGCCACAACGCACGAGCTGTGGGCACGGCAGGTGCCGGCGTTCACTGCATTCGCGCGAGTGATTCGCTACGACATGCGCGGCCACGGCCGTTCGACCTCGCCCGCCGGCGAGCTCACCATCGAGCGGTTCGGCCGCGATGCCCTCGCGGTGCTCGATGCGGCCGGTGTGTCGCGCGCCGACGTCGCCGGCGTCTCGCTCGGCGGCCTCACCACAGTGTGGCTGGGCGCGCACGCGCCTGATCGCGTGCGGAGGCTCGTGCTCGCGAACACTGCGGCGCGCATCGGCACCAGCGACACCTGGAGCGCGCGCATCCGCGCTGTGCGCGAGGGCGGCATGGAGCTGGCGGCCGATCTCGCGATACCACGATGGTTCACCGATGGCTTTCGCGAGAACCATGCGGACATCGTTGCGGCGTACCGGGCGATGGTGCTCGCATGTCCGCTCGAATCATACGTGGGCGCCTGCGCGGCGCTGCGCGACGCCGATCTTCGGGCCGGCGCGCAGCGCATCGCCGCGCCCGCGCTCGTGATCGCGGGAAGCGAGGACCGGTCGACGCCGCGAGCGGACTCGGAGTGGATGCGCGACAATTTTCCGGATGCGCACATGGAGCTACTGGAGGCCGCGCACTTGGCGAATGTGGAGCGGCCCGAGGAGTTCACTGAGCTGGTGCGCGACTTCCTGGTGTAGGGAGTCGAGCGGAGTGGTGGAAGTGAATGACCTGCCGAAGGACCGCTGAGACGGAGAGTGAACAGAGAGGCGCAGAGGCGACCGAGGCTTTGACGGGGGAATCGTCAGCAGCAGGTGTTGAAGTCCGTTCGTTTTGACGGCGCTTTTGGTTTGCCGTCTTCGTGTCTTTTCGTGTTACCTCTGTGTCTCTGCGGTAAAGCAGTTGGGCCCTGAATTGAGGTGTTAACGACCCGCTTGACATATCGTCCGTAGTAACGTACGATATATCTTAAGTGATGTCGTACGATATATCGGAGGAGACTATGTGTAGCAAACGAGACGATTGGGGCTTCGGCCCCGGATTCCCCTTCGGCGGCCCGGGCGGTTGGTCCGGCGCCTGGGGACGCGGGTCCGGACGCGGCGGACCCGGGCGCGGGCGCCGGCGCAGCCAGATGTTCGAGTCCGGCGAAGTGAAGTTCGTGATTCTGCGCCTGCTCAATGAGAAGCCGCGACACGGCTACGAAGTGATCCGCGCGCTCGAGGAGAAGTTCGGCGGACTGTACACCCCGTCCCCCGGCACCGTATATCCCACGCTGCAGCTCCTCGAAGACGAGGGCTACGTTCGCGTGGTGGAGACCGACGGCAAGAAGGTGTATCACGTGACCCCCGAGGGCGCCAAATACCTCGAGGAGCATCGCGGCGTGCTCGACGAGATCTTCGATCGCGTGCGCGAGACAGTGCGCGAGTTCACCGGTGGCAGCAGCGGCGACATGCACCAGGCCTTCGCCCACCTCGCTGCCGTCACTTTCAAGCGTGCCTGGCGGCGTGGCTCAGAGGATCCCGCCCTCGCGCGCGCGGCCGAGATCCTTCGCAAGGCGGCGAGCGATATCGAGCAGGCGTTCAATCCGACTCCGGACGCTGACCGCCCCCAGGACCCCGCTTTGTAATGCTGGGTTAAGGTTTCAAGTCGCATCGTTTAGACTTCTGCAGCACCGGAGGTACCGTCGATGCGACTACTGCTGGCGGAGGACGACGCGCAGCTCGGCAAAACCCTCATGAAGGGGCTGCGCGAGGAGGCATACGCGGTCGACATCGTGGGCGACGGCGACAGCGCCGTGTACCACGCATCGATCAACGAGTACGACGCCATCATCCTCGACGTGATGATGCCGCGCCGAGATGGGTTCTCCGTGTGCCGCGAGCTCAGGCGCAACGGCACGCGGACACCCGTGCTCCTCCTCACCGCACGCGACACGATCGCCGACAAGATCACCGGGCTCGATGCCGGCGGCGATGACTATCTCACCAAACCGTTCGAGTTCGCCGAGCTTCTCGCGCGGCTGCGCGCGCTCCTGCGACGACGCGTCAACGATCTCCGCGCATCCGAGGTGCAGATTGGCAGCCTCCGGCTCAATCTCGCGAGCCACGCTGTGGACCGCGCCGGCCGCAAGATCCTTCTGACGACGAAGGAGTTCGCCCTGCTCGCATTTCTCGCGCGCAACGAAGGACGCGTCGTGAGCCGCTCCGAGATCTGTTCGCACGTGTGGGATGACAATCACGATCCCTACTCGAACGCGATCGAGGTTTACATCAACCGGCTGCGCCGCAAGGTCGATGCTGTGAGCGACGCACCCCTCATTCACACGCGCAGAGGAGCGGGCTACATGCTCGCCGAGTTGAAACGAAACCAGCCGACGTGATCCAATCGGTTCGCGTTCGGCTCGCGCTCTGGCACACCGCTGTCGTTGCGGTTCTGCTACTCGCGCTCGCAGTCGGGGCGTACACGTTCATCGCGCAGATGACCGCGCGCAGACTGGATCAGTACCTTCAGGAAACCGGCGCCGCGTTCCGCATCGAGCTCGTGGCTCAGCGCTACGAAACGCGCACCGATCTCGAAGCCGCCGTCGAGGCGCTCACCGAGTTCGAGTTTCGCGATCTCAACCTCGGCGTCGTCGACACGAGCGGGCAGGTGGTGGCGATGAACACCGCGCCGGGCGAGTCGCAGACCACCGGCGACGAGGTTCTCCAGCCCTTCGATCCCGCGCCGCTGGGACGCGCCATATCCCGCATGCACATCACCGGCCCCGAGTTCGTGACGGTGCCCGACCGGCGCGGGGGCGTGCGCGTTGCCCTCCTCCCCGTCGAGATCGAGTTCCACCCCTACGTGATCGTCGTCGCGCGGCCGCTCTTCCCGCAGCAAAAGATGCTGGACAACGTACGACTGGTGCTGCTGCTCGTCCTCCCGCTCGCGCTCGTGCTCGCCGCGCTCGGCGGCTATCTCCTCTCGCGCCGCAGCCTGAGCCCCGTGATCGAGATGAGCGAGCACGCATCGCGCATCGGCTCGAGCACGCTGCACGAACGATTGCCCGTGGGCGACGCGCGCGACGAATACGGTCAGCTCGCGACGGTGATCAACGGACTCCTCTCGCGACTCGAGAGCGCGTTCGAGCAGCAGCGGCGCTTCATGGCCGACGCATCGCACGAGCTGCGTACTCCCATCGCGATTCTGCGCGGCGAGGCCGACATCGCGCTCGCGGTGGCCGAGCGTCCGCCGGAGGAATACCGCGAGGCGCTGGCCGTGGTGCGCGCGGAATCCCGGCGCCTCTCGCGCATCGTTCACGATCTTTTTCTCCTCGCCCGTGCTGACACTGGTCAGCAGCAGCTGCAGCTTGCCGACTTCTATCTGGACGAGCTGGTGGCGGACTGCGCGCGCACTGCAAGGACGCTCGCGAGCCGGCGCGGGATGACCGTCACGTCGTCGGCGTCGTGTGAAGCCGCGGTTCGCGGCGATGAGGATCTCGTCCGCCGACTGATTCTCAACCTTCTCGACAACGCGCTAAAGTACGGCTGCGAGGGCGGCACGGTGGACATCACTCTTGGCCGCGACAGCGGCGGCTACCGCGTAATCGTGCGCGACAGTGGTCCGGGAATTCCACCGGCTGTTGCCGCACACATCTTCGAGCGGTTCTATCGCGGCGATCGCTCGCGCGCGAGAGAGAGCACGCTCACCAACCACGGCAACGAGGAAGAGTCGCACATGGTGGGCGCCGGACTCGGCCTCGCCATCGCCCGCTGGGTGGCAGAGGCGCACGGGGGCTCGCTCGTGCTCGCCCAGTCGACGGAATGCGGCAGCGAGTTTGTGTTCTCGCTGCCTGATCTCCCGGAGAGCTGAGCGGCGCGCACTCCGCGCCTACTTTCTTCCCGCTGCTCCAACGCTGTTCGTTGGGTCTGCACCCTCCCATCTCTCGTCCGCCGTGGGGCCGTACGTGGCGGGCACGCGCCGGTCCATCATTCGCAGATACACCGTGAGCTGCGTGCGATGATGCGCCGTGTGCAGCACGCGACGCCAGAATACCCAGATGCGCTCGCGCTCCACATCGAAAAACGGAACGCGCTCGAGCCACCACGTGGAGTGCTTCGGCGCGAGCTGGCCCATTCGGGTGCGCGCGAGCTCCGCGAGACGATCCACCGCGGCCGCGACACTCAGCTTCGCGGGGAGCACCTCCGCCGGCGCGGGCTCCGCGGTGCCGATGAACTCACCGAAGAATCGCCGCTCGGATAGCAGCTGATGCTTCACGATGTCGCCGACGGTGCTCGACCGCGGGTGCGGACGGAACGCGAGATCGTCGTCGCCGAATTGGCGCCAGACGGTCACGACCTTGTTGGTTTCGCTCGCGTACGTCGTGAGCGCGTGCTGGAAGACGGGCTCGATCGCCTTCGGTATCGCGTCGTCCGCGATCGCTACGAACTGGTAGGACATCGACATGCGTTGGCCTCCGTGAGTTCCCTCAGTGCAGCTGCTCCCACGATCCGTACATCGGATTCGGAAGGATGAAGAATTTCTTCCCGAATGCGCCGAGCGCGGTGCTGTCGCTCCGGATATTCTGCGCCAGCGCGGGGAAATCGAGAATGTTGTCGCCCACCCACTCTACCACTGTGAGTGCGGGCATACCCGGTGCCGCTGTGCCGTTCTGCACGCGCTGGAATCGCGGATTCTTGTCGCTCTCACCGGCAGCCTGACAAAGTACGAGGTCGGTGGCGATCTCCGCCGAGCGCAGATTCTCGCGCGTGGCGTCGCACACGGCATCCGCGCGATTGGTGACGATGACCACGCGCCCACCGAGCGCATGCACGCGCGCGGTGAACTCGGGAGCGCCGGCGACAGAGGTTGCAGCGCGCTCGTTCACCCACTCGGTCCAGCTGCGCTGGCTGAACGCGCTATCGGCGACCGCCAGTCGGCGCTGATACTCGGAATTGTCGAGCACCGTTTCGTCGGCGTCGAGGATCACGGCCCATGCGCCGGCCGCGAGGCCGCGCGCGAGATCGGGGAGCCGGTCGCCCGCGATCGAGTATGCCTGTCGAGTGAGCGCGCGATACTCGGCCGACGTGCGAACCCATCGGATGTCGTTGGGGAGCTGACGCTTGCCGGCGTGCGCCGCTGCCTGCGCAGGCGGCCCGGCGCCGGAAGTCGCGCACGCGCCAGCGAGGAGTACCAGAAGCGCTGCGACGGCTGATCGAAGAGGCATGTCGAAGAATATCACGGCCGCGCCCTGACGGCATCTTCGCATGACCGACACGATGGCCCCCTTGACTCCGTACTATGGTACGGACCGTATTGTGGAAAATCCGAAACGATTCCTGGGGGAAGCGATGGCGAAGAGACGAACGATCGGCAAGCTCGCCGCCGAGGTTGGAGTAAACGTGGAGACCGTGCGGTTCTACGAACGAGCAGGAATCCTCGAGCAGCCATCGCGGCGCGACCAGGGTTGGCGTGAGTACGATGACGAGCGGCTCGTGACTCTGCAGTACGTCCGTGAGGCGCGGCGACTCGGCCTCACGGTGGCGGACATCGGCCATCTGCACGAGCACAGCAGGGGTCCGCAGGCCGGATTCTGCGAGTCGGTACGCGATACGGTCGCGAAGCGGATCGAGATCATTGACGCCCGCATCGCGGATCTGGTGCGCACGCGCGCTGGGCTCGTGGAATGGCTGGGTGCTTGCCGCGCGCGGTCCGCGGCGGATCGATGCCCCACCTACGCCGCACTCAACGCGTCACGCGAGCCAGACTCGACGAAGTCATGACACACTTCACCGTTTGGTCCAGCATCGTGGCGCTGCTCAGGCTTCGGAAGTACCTCGCGATCGCAATGGCGCTAACGCTGATCGCATTCGCACACACGACGGCAGCACAGTCCACGGACAGCAGTACGACGGCCGCCATTCGCGGATCGATTGCCCAGTTCTCCTCCGCATGGAGTCGATCGGACGCGGCAGCGATCGCGCAGCTGTTCGCCGACGACGGCGATCTTGTGATCCCGACCGGAATGCTGATGCGCGGCCGCGAAGCCGTGCGGGAATTTTACGCATCCGCCTTCGCGCACGGTTATGCCGGGAGCACCACGCACACCGACATCGTAGGGCTTCGCTCCGTTGCGCCGGACGTAATGTTGATCGATGCGACGTGGAGCATTTCCGGCGCGAGGGACGCGACGGGTCACCAGCGGCCGGAGGAGCGCGGAATACTCGTCGCGGTGGCGGTGAATCGCGGAGGCCGGTGGCTGCTCGAAGCATTGCGCGAGCAGGAGGGAGCGATCGCAGTGACGCGCACCGGACCGCAACCTCGAATAACTCCAAACGGCCATCTGCGCAAAACTCTGATGGGTACCGTGAGCGCGCGGGCGTCATTCGGTACGAAGCGGTGAGGCATCAGTCGCGTTCTGAGGCGTCGCTCCACAGGTGCAGCAGCGCGTAGCTCCGCCACGGCCGCCACGGCTGCGACAGCTCCTCCGCGCGTGCGGCGGTGACGCCACCGAGCGCGTTGCGGAGCGCGATGTCTTCCTTGGGGAAGGCGTCGGGCCAGCGCAGCGCACGCATCGCGATGTAGTGCGCGGTCCAGGCACCGATCCCGGGGAGCGCGACGAGCTGCGCCATCGTCGCCTCGGGTGCAGCGCCGGGCTCGAGGCTCAGTCGTCCACTCTCCATCTCCTGCGCGAGCGCGATGATGCTGCGCGCGCGTGTCTGGATGATGCCTACCGACGCGATCTCATCGACACTCGCCGCGGCGATGCGAGCTGACGATGGTGCGAGGTGAGAGAGTCCGGCGTGCGGCGTGTCGATCGCATCGCCGAATGCCGCGGCGAAACGTCCCGCGATCGTCGTCGCCGCCTTCACTGTGACCTGCTGGCCCAGCACGGCGCGAACGGCGAGCTCGAATCCGTCGAAGGCGCCGGGGACGCGAAGTCCGGGATGCCTCGCAACGGCCAGCGATAGCAGCGGATCCTGCGCCAGCTGCGCGCCGATGATGTCGGGTCGCGCGGAGAGATCAAAGAGTTGGCGCAGGCGCCCGAGCAGCGCCGGCAGCACGGGCGTGAGCGAGTGCGTGAGCTCCACTTGCAGCGCGCGCTTCTTCGGCGCATCGGTGACGCGAATCCATCCCGTTTGAGCGCCGAGTCGAATGGTGCGGAGATACCCGCCATCGTTCACGGCTTCGACGCCCTCCATCGCACGCGCGGTGAGAAACCCGAGGAGCTGCGCCCAGTCGAAGGGCGAGCGGTAGCCGAGCTGCAGTGTGAAGCTGTCGGCGGCGCTCGCGGCGGCGGCGTCGTTGGTCGCCTTGCGAAAGCGCGTGGGCGGCATTCCATAGCGCGTGCCGAAGGCGTCGTTGAAGCGGCGCACGCTCGAGAAGCCGCTCGCGAATGCGACGTCGATGATCGGCATCGTGGTCTCCGTGAGCAGCTGCTTGGCGAGCAGCAGCCGTCGCGTGAGAACGAGCTCGATTGGCGACACTCCGAGCTCCTTGCTCACCATGCGACGGATCTGGCGCGAGCTCCAGCCGAATTGCGTGGCGATCGTTTCAATGCCTGCCCCGTCATCGAGCATGCCCTCATCGATGCGTTGCGCGATGAGGCTGGCGATGCGATGCGCGTCGTCGACGGGGGCGTTGCCGGGCGCGAGCTCTGGCCTGCAGCGCAAACACGGGCGAAATTTCGCCTTCTCGGCGGTCGCGGCGCTGTCGAAGAAGCGGCAGTTCGCGGCCTTGGGGGTCCTGGCGGTGCAGACGGGACGACAGTAAATGCCGGTGGATGTGACGCCGATGAAGAAGACGCCATCGAAGCGGGGATCACGTGCGGCATACACGTTGTATAGGGCGGCGGAGTCCTGAGTCATGGTTGGAATCTAGTGCGGACAGTGGAATGCGCCAAGCCATTTTCGGACAGCCAACCCAGTAGTGGAAGACAAGTAGTGGCAACATCTTACGTGTCCAAACACTGGTTCGATGTGATGTCCGAAAACGGCGAGAACGTGAGGAGCCACGGGGCTAGTTTCGTGGATAGAGATCCACGTCATCCCATCGCCGCCCCCCGAGGAACGTGCCATGACCGCACATGCAGAGCTCATCGACAAACGTTGCACGCCGGATATGCGAGAAACCGTGCGCCCACACGTTAGCGAAATCATCCACTTCGCCATCGCACCATGCTCGCTGGGACACGTGCTGGTCGCTCTCAGCGCACATGGTATCATTGCACTCTTTCTGGGCGGCGATATCGATTCGCTTCGCGACGAGCTGGCGCATCGCTTTCCCGCCGCGACACTCGAGGAGGGCAGCGCCGCGCTCGGCGCGATCACGGCGCAGGTCATCGCATTCGTCGAGTCGCCGGCGCAGGAGCTGAAGGTGCCGCTTGACATCCGCGGCACGGCGTTCCAGCAGTCGGTATGGGGAATGCTCCGCAAGATTCCCGCGGGAACCACCGCGTCGTACTCACAGATCGCGCAGCGAATCGGACATCCCACGGCGATGCGTGCAGTCGCGCAGGCGTGCGCCGCGAACCCGCTCGCCATCGTCGTCCCGTGCCACCGCGTCGTGCGCAGCGACGGCGCGCTTTCCGGATATCGGTGGGGCGTGCAGCGCAAGCGCGCGCTCCTCGAACGCGAGGGCGTCGCATCATGAATAACGTCCAGTTCACCACGAGGCTCACGTGACGATAGATGTCGCTTCCAAACGCAAAACCTTTCGCGACATGCATGCGGATGGGTTCTTCATCATTCCAAACCCGTGGGACATCGGTGGCCTCAGAAGACTCGAGAAGCTGGGCTTCAAGGCGATTGCCTCCACCAGTTCGGGTTTCGCGTGGTCCATCGGCCGAGAGGACAACACGGTTCCCCGCGATCTCATCGTCGATCATCTGCGCGTGCTGAGCGAGTACACCGATCTCCCTGTCAACGCGGATTTCGAGGCTGGATTCGCAGACACGGCGCGTGAGGTCGGGGAGAATGTGCGCTTGGCCGTGGATGCCGGCGTGGCGGGACTCTCGATCGAGGATCGCGTGGGCGACAGGCTGTACGAGCTGCCGCTGGCCGTCGACCGCATCCACGCATCACGCGCGGCGATCGATGCGGTAGACCGAAACATCATCCTCGTAGGCCGCTGCGAGAACTTTCTCATCGGCAACAAGGACATCGACGCGACGATCGCGCGCCTCGTCGAGTACGCAAGAGCGGGTGCGGACTGCCTCTACGCGCCGGGTGTGACCGAGCCCGCGCACATCGAGGCGATCGTGCGCGCCGTTGCGCCCAAGTCGGTGAACGTGCTGCTCATGTCGCCGGACATGCGCGCTTCCGAGCTCGCCGCGCTCGGCGTCCGCCGCGCGAGTGTTGGCGGGCGCCTCGCACGCACCGCGTGGGCGGCGTTCGACGATGCGGCAAGCACGCTGCTGAAGGAAGGGCGGTTGCCGCCGAACAGCTTTCGCTGAGCGGGAAGCGAATGATCGCTGAAGACGCGCGACATCATTCAGAACGATTCCGGAGAGTCGCCACGTGGCAACGTCAGCGTGAAAGTCGAGCCCCGCCCGGGAGTGCTCTCGACCGTGAGGTCGCCACCCATCCCGCGCGCGAGGTCGCGACTGATCGCGAGCCCTAACCCCGTACCTTCGTGCGAGTGCGACCGGTTCCGATGTACCTGCACGAAGGGATCGAATATGGTGCCCTGTTGGTCGCCAGGGATGCCGACCCCGGTATCCGTGGTACGCAAATGCACTCGAGCTGAAGCCGGGCCCTCGAGCATTGCGGCATCCACGGTAATCGCGCCACCACTCTCAGTGAATTTCAACGCATTCGAGAGCAGGTTGAGGATGATCTGCTCCACCTTCTCGCGATCGGCGCGGACCATAGTAGCGCGATCAACGCGCGCTTCGTAGGTGAGATTCCTTGTGATGAGCTGCGGCTCTATCATCGCAGCCACGCTCGCCACTGCGTCAGCAAGCACGATGTCATGGATTTCATATTCGACGCGACCAGCCTCGAGTTTCGCGAAATTGAGCACGTCGTTGACGAGCGAGAGCAGGTGCTGCTCGCTCCGCGCAACGCGGCCGAGCGATTCGCGCTGGGCTTCGGTAACGGGGCCATGAATCCCCATCTCGATTAGCTGAACATGTCCGGCGATGGCGTTGAGGGGAGTGCGGAGCTCGTGACTCATCGCCGCCAGAAACTTGCTCTTGGCGCGATTCGCTTCCTCCGCAGCCATGCGCGCGCTCTCCGCGTCGAGCTGCGCGCGAATCTGGTCGGTGACATCTATGGCCTGAACGAAGATCCCGCGCATCGAGCCGTCGGTTTCGACGATCGGCTGATAGACGAGATTGAAGAAACGCTCCTCTGGAACGCCGTCTCCGTCGTAATCCAGCATCACGCGCAGGCCATCGGCCACGAACGGCTTCACACTGCGGTACACCTCATCCAGAAGTTCGAAGATCCCTTGCCCTTCGAGCTCGGGAAGCGCCTCACGAATGGGCTTTCCAACAACGTCCCGCTGGCCGACGAATCGTTGATAGTGCGAGTTCGCGCTCTCATACACGTGGTCCGGTCCGCGCAGAACGGCAATGGCCGCCGGCGCCTGAGCGAAGAGCTCCTTCAGCCTCGCGCGCTCAGCGTTCGCGCTGGCGAGCACGCGCTCCTGCTCGCGCATCTTCTCGCGTTTGGCCCGGCGCTCCGCGCTGGCAACGCGGCCACGCCGGAGATGAACCTCTACGCGCCCAATGAGCTCACGAGCTGAGAACGGCTTGACGATGTAATCGGTGGCACCCGCCTCCATCCCCTCTGCGCGTGCCTCTTCACCAGCGCGCGCGGAAAGAAGAAGAACGGGAATGTCACGCGTGTCCGCGTCGGCGCGCAGTATCTGCAACAGCTCAAATCCACCGATCGCCGGCATCATCACATCCGAGACCACAAGCTCCGGGCGTCTCTCGCGAACCGCCTTCAGTGCTTCGCCGCCGTCTGCCACGGAAATGACATTCCAGCCCTGCGCGCGAAACAGACGTGTGACGTACTGGCGCATGTCGGCGTTGTCATCGGCCACCACGATGCACGCATCGTCGCCCAGAGCAGCGTAATCGGAAGGCGCTTCGACTGCTGGAAGCCAGCGGAGTGCCTCCCCTGTGTACGGGGCCGAGCGCGAACCGAGAGAGGGCTGCACATCGTTTTCATCGTGACGCTGCCCGATCTGATCGGACGGAAGATGCGTAGAGCCAATTGCGAGAGAGACCGTGACGGTGGTACCGACATCCACGGTGCTGCTAGCCTTGATCGTTCCACCATGGAGTTTCACCAGCTCCTGCACGAGCGCGAGTCCGATGCCGGTTCCTTCGTACGTGCGCGAACGCGCATTGGGAACACGATGGAACCGCTCAAATACGTGCGGAAGCTGCTCTGGTGCAATGCCAACTCCCGTGTCATGCACCGACAGCACTACGCGCTCGCCCTCAGCGAATACGCGCACAACAATCTCTCCCTCGAACGTGTGCTTGAACGCATTGGAGAGCAGATTGAGGACGATCTTCTCCCACATGTCACGATCCACATATACCGGCTGGAGTGAGGCCGGAAGGGCGGGACAGTCCACTCGGAGACGAAGTCCTGCGCGTTCCATCGCAGAGCGGAAGTTCGATGCCAGTTCTGCGGTGTACTCTGGCAGATCTATGGCCTCGTACGATGCGCGCATCCGCCCCGCTTCGATGCGACTGAAGTCGAGCATCGTATTCACGAGCTTCAGGAGCCTGAGCGCGTTGCGGTGAATGGTGTCCGCGCGCTCGCGATTCGCGGCTATGGTATCGGGGTCGGCGAGCACATCCTCGGCCGGGCCAAGCATCAGTGTGAGCGGCGTGCGAAACTCATGGCTCACGTTGGAGAAAAATGCCGTTTTGGCCCTGTCCAGCTCCGCCAGTGCAGTGGCTCGCTTGCGTTCCTCCTCGTACGACCGCGCCGTCGCGATCGATGTCGCGATCTGTGCCGTCAGCAACTCGGAGAATGCCCGATACTGCTCACCATACGCGAGGCGCGAGCTGAGCCCAATCACGAGCACGCCAGCGAGACGGTGCGCGACATTCGAAGGGACGGGCAGCGCTACCGCCGTGTGAGGCGCATCGGACCACGGCCCTTGCGGCACGTTGTCAAACCGAGACGCGAGTCCCTCGATTGTCACGGGCGCTTCTGTCGCAACAACCTTCGCCAATGGCCATCCCACTGCTTCATCCTCGGCCGGCACGTCATTCTCGAGCTCAATGACGAGCGGGCTGATCGACTCCCCCGCCACGATACCGGTCGCAGCTGCGAGAACCGCGCGCTTCCCTTCTAGTTCGAGCAAGTAGAGGAGACTAAACGGGACATCCTGGGCGTGCTTCGAGAGAATCTGGGCTGCCGCGGCGCAAGCAGCTTCGGCTGTCTGGGCGCCGGCAGATCGCACGCCCAGGTCACGCAGTGCCACGATTCGCCGCTCGCCGATCACCTTCTCCGTGATTTCGTTCACCGTCGCCAACACGCCACCAATGCCTCGCGGCGCCTGCTCGTCGGGAATTGGGCTGTAAGCGATTGTGAAGTGCGTCTCCTCGAGAAAGCCGTATCGGTTGATCTCGAGCAAGAGATCGTCTACCCAGGTAGCCCCGCCACCGTAGAATGGCGTATCGCAAAAGGGACCGATGATCGGCCATATCTCCGACCAGCATTCGCTGCCCGGTTGCCCGAGAGATCTGGGGTGCTTCGCGCCGAGGATGGGGCGATAGGCGTCGTTATACAGCTGGATGTATTTTGATCCCCACCATACCAGCATCGGGAAGCGATTGACCAGCAGAACGCTGATCATCGTCTGTAGACTCTGCGGCCAGCGCTCCGCGGGACCGAGCGGCGTAGACGCCCAGTCGAATTGGCGCATGAGAGCGCGCATCTCGCCGGAGCCGTCGAACAGCGAGCTTGAAGTGCCTGTAGCGTTCATCGGATCTGTTTCATCGCACAGCGGCGCAAGCGCGCTCGATCAGAATGCCGCCGGAAACTGGTAGACGGGAATCTCGGCCGGTACACCACCCACGATGAGCGTGATCTGCTTGTGCGCCGTAATCGAGATTGCACCCAGATCGCCGTCGTAGCGCGTGCTGTCGACATAAGCCGTAACATCGCCAGTGAATCCGGCGACGTTCGTGCGGCTGAGCGGCTGGCCCCAGATTGCGAAGAAGTTGCCGAGGGTGAGCGTGTTGTTGTTTGGCGCCTCGAG
>JANWLO010000100.1 GCA_025450815.1 Gemmatimonadaceae bacterium | reverse complement strand
TGCAACGAGTTCACATCGCTATGCCCGCTCGGCGGCATCGAGAGCGACGCGTCGGAGCTCGCGCAGCTCAAGGGAGGAGCGCCCGACTTCGGGATCATCCGTATCGCATACGTGCCCGATGCCCAGTGCGTGGAGCTAAAGTCGCTGAAGCTCTATTTGTGGAGCTTCCGCAACGATGGGATTTTCTACGAGCGCGCGGTGAACCGCATCCTCGACGACCTCGTGGCTACGGTGGCGCCGCGATGGATGGAGGTCATGGGGGACTTCAACGTGCGCGGCGGGATCAAGAGCGTGATCGTGGCGCGTCATGGTGCGCGCACGCCGGGCTAGCACGCTCGTCGCTATCGCTGATACTTCCAGTTGCGCGTCTTGCCTTCCGCGATCCACTCGACGGCCTGCGAGACGCGCGCCGCCTTGGTCTCTTCGCGCTTCGCCTCGCCGATCCACTCGCAGTAATCTCGCCGCTGGCCCGGCGAAAAGCCCTCGAAGGCGGCCTTCGCCTTCTTGTTCTTCGCTAACGCCGTCGCGAGCTCTTTCGGCACCTTTGCCTCCGGCTTGGGCGCGGTCTTGGGCCGCTTCACCGTGACGCCGGCTTCGTTCAACTTCATCGCCGCCTTGATGTAGCCGGAGAGCTGCCGCTTGCCCGGCAGGTCCTTCACCGATCTGAGCTTCCCGAGATTTCCTCGAGAGTTTCCGCCGCTGTCCGGCCCCAGCCCTTCGATGAGTGCGGCCTTCCAGAAGTTGACCGCCGCGTGCTCCTTGAACGCCGCCACGCCACACAACATCTGCCCCTCGTAGTAGAAGTGGGGCATGCTCCACTTCATCGTTTCCTCGACATCCGGACATGCAGCGTGCACCACCGCGCGAACGTGCGTGAGAATCGGTTTCGCGAACTCCGGTGATTTGTCGATGTACGCGTCGATGCGCGGGTCGGTGGTGGCCATGCGCGATGTACTCCGAGACTGTACCTTGATGGACGTATTGCGACGGCAGCGGAAGAGCCATCACCTGAACTGAGTTGCTTCTAAACCTGGAACGCCGATGACACTCCGCACAATCTCCCTCGCGCTCGCGCTACTCGCGCCGCTCACGATCGCCGCGCAGAGCGAGCTCACACCCACTCAGATGGAGGCGCGCGCGATCTTCAAGCAGCTCATCGAGATCAACAGCTCGTACAAGGACGGAAGCACGACGCCGGCCGCACACGCAATGGCGAAGCGCTTTCTCGATGCTGGATTCCCCGCCGCCGACATCCACGTGCTCGGCCCCGCCGGCGACAAGGATTCGAACGTCGTCGTGCGCATGCCAGGCACCTCGAAGACGCTCAAGCCGGTTCTGCTCATCGCGCACCTCGACGTCGTCGAAGCGCTGCGATCCGACTGGTCGGTGGACCCGTATATCCTTACCGAGCGCGACGGCTTCTTTTACGGCCGCGGCACGAGCGACATCAAGGATGGCGATGCCATTCTCGTCGAGACGCTCCTGAAGCTCAAGCGCGAGCACGTCGTGCCGGAGCGCACGATCATCGTCGCGCTCACTGCGGGCGAAGAAGGCGGCGGCGGCTACAATGGCATCAGCTGGCTCATCGAGAATCATCGCGATCTCATCGACGCGGAGTTTTGCATCAATCCCGATGGCGGCGACCCGCTGCTTAAGAACGGAAAGCGCATCGTGCGCCCCGTGCAGGCAAGCGAGAAGCTCTATCAGTCGTTCTATCTCACCGTCACGAACAAGGGTGGGCACAGCTCGATGCCCACGCCGGACAACGCGATCGCACGCCTCGCCGAGGCGATAGTGCGTGTGTCGCGCTTCCAATTCCCAGTGCATCTCACTGAGACCACGCGCGCGTACTTTGAACGCTCCGCGCCGTTACAGGTTGGCCAGCTCGCCGCGGACATGCATGCGATCGCATCCAACGAGCGTGATTCCGCAGCGGCAGCGCGCCTCTCAGCGTCGCCGTTCTATAACGCGCAGCTTCGGACCACGTGTGTGCCGACGATGCTCGATGGCGGGCACGCTCCGAATGCGCTTCCACAAACCGCGCGAGCTCTCGTGAACTGCCGCATTCTTCCCGGCGAAACGCCCGCACAGGTAAGGGCGGTGCTCGTACGGGTCGTGGACGACGACTCGGTACGCGTGACGCCAATCGAGGACAGCAAGCCGGGCACTGCATCCCCGCTCATGCCGGCGATCATGATCCCGGTAGAGAAAGTGACAGCGCGAATCTGGCCCGGAGTACCCGTCATTCCGCAGATGGAGACGGGCGCCACCGATGGCTACAGGCTTCGCGACGCCGGTATCCCGACGTACGGGCTCAGCAGCGTCTTCCTCGATGTTGACGACGTCCGCGCGCACGGCCGCGACGAGCGCATTATGGTGAAGTCGTTCTATGAAGGTGTCGACTACATGTATCAGCTCGTTCGCGAGGTCGCCGTCGCGCGGCCATAGCTCCGTCGAAAGAAAAATGTCGGGAGCGACAACGGTCAAACGTTGATGATTCGAAACACCAACCAACACGGAGGATCATCATGAGTGAGTTTCTCTACCTGTACCGCGGCGGCGACTCGAGCGGCACACCCGAGCAGATGCAAAAGCACATGCAGAAGTGGGTCGACTGGCTCAAGGATCTCGGTACCAAGGGACACCTCAAGGACCAGGGCAATCCGCTCGAGCCCACCGGAAAGGTCGTAAAGGGACGGAAGGCGATCAGCGATGGACCGTTCGCCGAGGCGAAGGACATGATCGGCGGATACACGCTGGTCGAAGCGAAGGACATAGCGCAGGCGGCCGACCTCTCGGCCGGCTGTCCGATCTTCGACACGGGCGGATTCGTCGAGGTTCGCCCGATCATGAAGATGTAGCGATGGAGCCCGGCGACCATCTCTTCCGGCGCGAAGCGGGACGGATGGTCGCCGCGCTCACGCGGCTCTTCGGCGTTCACAACCTCGACCTTGCCGAGGATGTGGTGCAGGACGCGTTCTGCCGCGCGCTGGAGGTCTGGAAGCTGCGCGGCGTACCGGAGAATCCGTCGGCATGGCTAATGGCGACCGCGAAGAATCGCGCGCTCGACATCCTGCGCCGCGAGCGCACGGCGCGCCGGTACGCGCCCGAGCTCGGCCGACTGCTCGAAAGCGAGTGGACGCTCTCGCCGGTGGTGAACGAGGCATTCGGCGCGCCCGCGATTCGGGACGATCAGCTGCGCATGATGTTCTCGTGCTGTCATCCGCAGCTTCCCGAGGTCGCGCAGGTCGCGCTCATCCTCCACATTCTCTGCGGATTTGGAGTGAGCGAGGTGGCCGCTGCATTTCTCACGCGAACCGCCGCGATGGAGAAGCGCGTTGCGCGCGGGAAGAAGGTGCTCGCCTCATCCACGCGGCTGTTCGACCTCGCGGAGGAGCGGGAGCTTCCCAGGCGACTATCCGCCGTGCAGCGCGCACTCTACCTGCTGTTCAACGAGGGCTATCACGGCGCGCACGCGCAGTTGGCGGTGCGCGCGGAACTGTGTCGCGAGGCGATGCACCTGTGCGATCTGCTGCAGGAGCATCCGCTCTCGGCAACGCCGGAGTCGTACGCGCTCGCGGCGCTCATGTGTCTCGATGCGGCGCGTCTTCCGGCGCGCGTTGATGCGTCGGGGAATCTCAGCTCGCTCTACGATCAGGACCGCTCTCTCTGGGACGCGGCGCTCATCGCCAAAGGTGATGAGCTTCTCGATCGCTCAGCGACGGGCACGCGCGTGAGCGAGTATCACATCGAGGCGGCGATCGCGTCCGTGCACGCGCGCGCACGAACCGCTGAAAGCACGCATTGGGATGCGATCGTCGGTCTGTACGATACCCTGTTGGCCATTCGCCCTTCGCCGATCGTTGCGCTCAACCGCGCGATCGCGGTGGCGCAGCTCGACGGTCCTGCACGCGGTCTGGAGGAGATCGCCGCGATCGCCGATAGAGCGCGCCTCGCCGACTATCCATTCTATTTTGCCGCACTCGGCGAGCTCGAGCTGCGAAGTGGCCGCAGAGAGTCCGCGCACGAACATTTTCTTTCGGCGCGAAGCCTTGCGCGCAACCCGATGGAGCGCAGGTTCTTTCAGCAGCGCGCGAGCGCGTGCGTCGCCTGAGCTAAACGCCACCTGCCACCAAGGCATTTCATGCACCGTTCCATCGTCTTCACCGTAGCCTTGTTCGCAATCGCGCCGCTGGCCCGCGCGCAGACCTCTTCGAGTGATCGCATCGATCGATATGTCGCGAAGGAGCTCGGGGACCAGCATATCCCCGGACTCGCGGTGGGGATCTATCGCGACGGCAAGATCGTATTCGCGAAGGGATACGGGCTCGCGAACGTTGAGCTCGGCGTTGCGGTAACGCCGTCGACCATCTTTCAATCCGGCTCGATAGGCAAACAGTTCACGGCCACGGCGATCATGATGCTCGTGGAGGAGGGGAAGCTCGGCCTCGATGACAGCTTGCCGAAGTATTTTCCCGATGCTCCCGAGAGCTGGCGTGCGATCACGATCCGCGAGCTGCTGAGTCACACCTCAGGGCTCGCCGACTACACATCCGACTCGGTGACGAAGGCCGGCGGCCCGATCAATCTGCGCGCCGACTACACCGAGGCGCAGCTCGTGAAGATCATCGAGACGCTGCCCAGCGATTTTGCGCCGGGCGAGGGCTGGGAGTACAGCAACACCAACTTCGTTCTCCTCGGCGCTATCATTCGGCACGTTACGGGACAGTTCTACGGCGATTTCCTGCAGGCGCGTATCTTTGGGCCGCTCGGCATGGTGAGCACGCGCGTCATCAGCGAGGCCGATATCATCCCGAATCGCGCCGCAGGATACCAGCTGGTGAATGGACAACTCAAGAATCAGGATTGGGTGTCACCCTCCCTGAACACCACCGCCGACGGCGCGCTCTACTTCAACGTGCTCGATCTTGCCAAGTGGGATGCGGCGCTGTACGGAGAACGACTGCTCAAGAAGTCGAGCCTCGATCAGATGTGGACGATCGCGAAGCTGAAAAACGGAAAGCCGAACTCCGGCCACTATGGCTTCGCATGGTTCGTTGACAGCGTCGGCACCCATCGCGTGATCGAGCATTCGGGATCGTGGCAGGGTTTTGAGGCCTACATCGCACGATACGTCGACGACCACCTTACCGTCGTGACGCTCATGAATCTCGGCGGCGTGGACCCGAAACCCATCGCGCACGCGATCGCCGGACTCTATTCGCCCGCGCTCGCGCATGAAGCCGCTCGCTGAGCACACCCCGCCGCCGCCGCGGCGCCTGATCGCGCGCCTGGATCCGCGGGCGTATCTCACGCTACACGTGATCATCGGACTGACGGTGTGCGTGCTCACCTGCTGGCTCTTCGCGGCGATTCTGGACTCGGTCGAGGAAAAGGACGTGCTGGTGCACCGCGACCTGGCGCTCGCCAGCTGGTTTCACCTCAACGGAACGCCGCTTGGCGATCGCTTCTTCGCGATCGTGAGCCTGTGCGGATCGCCCGTGGCGATGGCCATCCTTTTCTTCGCGGCGGTGGCGTACCTGTGGAAGCGCCATCATCCAACGCTGCTCACGGCGTGGGTGCTCTCGTTCGTCGGCGGCACCCTGCTCGACTTCGCAATGAAGGAGATCATCCGCCGGCCTCGTCCCGAGTTCGCCGCACTATTTCTGCATGGCGACAGCTGGAGCTTTCCGTCGGGACATTCGATGGGATCGCTAATCGGCTACAGCATGCTCGCGTACACGATCATTCACCTTCGCCCCGTACAGAGCACCGGTGCCCGGGTGGCTATCTGGGCCGGTGCTGCGATCATGATCGCGCTAGTCGGTTACAGCAGATTGTACCTCGCCGTGCACTTCCTAAGCGATGTCGTTGCCGGCTACACACTCGGCGTGCTCTGGCTCGCGGTGTGCTTCACCGGCCTGCATCTCGTGAACAGGCGCGCGGAACTCCGCCGCGCGCCCGCGCCCTAACCATACTACACCGCCGACAGCAGCGCGTGACCCGGGTCGAGCTGGCCCGTGTAGTACGACATGAGTGCCTGCTGAAACACGAGCGAGTAGCGCGCATTCACCACCGCGCTCGCGGCCTGTACCTGCGCTGCCTGCGCCTGCGTGAGCTCCACGAGCGTCCCCGCGCCCGCCTGATATCGCTGCTGCGTCGTCTTCACGGCGAGATCGCTCGCCTTCTGCTGCGCCTCGGCCGCAGTGAGCTGTTCACCCGCCGACTGGAAGTCGAGATACGCGCGCTTCACTTCGAGCGCGACTTGCTGCTTTTCGCTCGCCAGCGCCAGCTGTGCGTTGTCCTGCTGGATTTTCGCCTTCTGCGCATCCACGCTCGTCTGCCCGCGATCGAAGATCGGGATCGATACGCCGATCGCGATGCTACCGCCGCGCGCCTGATCGAGCTGGTTCACGAATGGCGTGGCTGCGGCAGACGAGTACGATGAGTTGTAGCCGGCGCTCAGCGACACCGTCGGCCACCAGCCTGCGTTTGCCGCCTTCACTCCCTGCGCACTCGCATCCAGTCGCGCCGACTCCGCGGCGAGATCCGCGCGCTGCGCGTACGCGAGGTTCACGAGACTGTCCAGGTCGAAGTTCACTCCCGTTGCCACCGACTCATCCACTTTCGGTGCTACGAAATCGTAGTTGCCCTTGGGGTCGAGTCGCAGCGTCTGCACGAGATCGACCTTCCCGAGCTCGAGGTCGTGCTGCGCGTTGACTACAGCGAGCCGCGCGGCGGCCGTCTGTGCCTGCTGCGAGTACAGATCCGAGATCGCGCGCGCTCCAGCGTCGACCAACTTCTGGATCTCTGCCTCCTGTGCCTCGAGCGACGCGAGATTCTCCTGCTGCACCTTGAGCTGCTCGTGCGCGGTAATGATCGACAGGTAGTTCGATGCCACGGTGAACACGGCTGTCTGCTTCGCGCGTGTCAGGTCGAGGTTGCCCGCATCCTGAGTCTTCTCCGCCTGGTGCAACGCGTCGACGTTCTGAAGACCGTTGAAGAGCGTAATGCTCGACGAGATGCCGGCGTTCAGCGACTGAGTGTTGCGATTGAGCACGTCACCCGTGGTCTCGCTGAAGTTGCGTCCGTACGTCTGCGAGCCGCTCGTGCTGAGCTGCAGATTCGGCAGGAAGCTCATCTTCGCCCCGCGAACCGATGCCGCATCGCTCGCTGCCGCGTTCTGCGCCTGGGCGATCGTGATATTCTGCTTCAGCGCGATCTGCACGGCCTCGTCGAAGGTGATCGGCGTGCCTGCCTGCGCCGTATCCGGCGCGCCGCCCTCGGCCTGCAGCGACCGTCCCCCAACCATTATCATCAGCGCGAGCGTCAGCGCTGCAATTCTGCCATTGTATGCGCGCATTTGAGCATCCATCCGTGTTGATTGTATTCCTGCCGTGCCGCCTTTCCGTTCACCGATTCGTGCGTCACTCGTAGCGCAACGCCTGAATCGGATCGAGCGCCGCCGCCTTTTTCGCCGGGTAGAAGCCGAAGAACACGCCAACCGCCGCCGAAAATCCCACGGCAACAAACACCGCGATGAGCGGGGTCGATGTGCTCCACCCCATCACGTGCCCCAGTATCGCTGCACCTCCGAATCCGATCGCGAGGCCAACTACTCCGCCGAGGAGGCTCATCACGACACTCTCGACGAGGAACTGCGTGAGTACATCGGAGCCGCGCGCGCCGACCGCCATCCTGATCCCGATCTCGCGTGTGCGCTCCGTCACCGACACGAGCATGATGTTCATGATCCCAATGCCCCCCACCACCAGCGAGATCGACGCGATCGCTGCGAGCAGTCCCGTCATCACGCTCGTCGTGCTCGTCGCCGCCTGGGCGATCGCCGTCTGATCGCGCACGGTGAAGTCATCCGCGCCGCCGCCCAGCAGGCCGTGCGACTCGCGCATGATCCCGCGAATCTCTTCCTGCGCTGCGACCATGTCGTTGGGCGATTGCGCGCTCGCGAGGATCTGGCCGAGGAAGGTCATGCCGCTCAACCGGTCCTGCGCCGTGGTGTACGGCACGAGCACGACATCGTCCTGATCCACTCCGCTCGAGGTCTGCCCCTTCGCGTCGAGCACACCAATCACCGTGAAGGGCACGTGCCCGAGCTGGATCTGGCTGCCCACCGGATCCGTGTCCGGAAAGAGATTCTTCACGATCGTCGCGCCGAGCACGGCAACCTTACGCTTGGCGTTCACGTCATCGTCCGAGAACAACGAGCCGCTCGTGACGTTCCAGTCGCGAATGGTGAGATAGTCCGTGGAGACGCCGTTGATCTCGGTGCGCCAGTTGCCCTTCCCAGTGATCACCTGCGTGCGCGTGACGATCACGGGCGACACCGCCGAAAGCAGCGTCGCATCGCTCTTGATCTTGTCCGCGTCGGCGATCGTGAGACGGTTGAACGTTTGCGCGCCCTGACTCGCTCCGCCTGCGGCAGTGCTGCCCGGGGTGATGACTATGAGATTCGTGCCGAGGTTCTTGATCTGCGCCTCGATCTGGGTCTGCGCACCATTCCCCACCGCGACCATGACGATCACCGCGCCCACGCCGATCACGATGCCGAGCATCGTGAGCATCGTGCGCATCTTGTTCTTGAGGATGCTCCCGCCGGCCATCGTCAACAGCGATTTGGTCTTCATGCTGCCTCCTTCGTTACGCCAGCGGCGAGCTCCGCCGCTTCGGCGTCCAGCCTCGCCACATCGTCCGCGGCGCTGCGAGGCGCCGCGACTGCGTGGTCCTTCATGATCCGGCCGTCGCGAACTTCGATCACCCGGTGCGCGTACTGCGCGATGTCGGGCTCGTGCGTCACGATGATCACCGTGATCCCCTGCTCGTTCAGCGCCTGGAACAGCGCCATCACTTCAATCGAGGTCCTGCTGTCGAGATTCCCCGTCGGCTCGTCCGCGAGCAGCAGCGTTGGCTGCGTGACGAGCGCGCGCGCGATCGCCACCCGCTGCTGCTGCCCGCCGGACAGCTCGCTCGGCTGATGCTCCAGCCGCGCGCCGAGTCCCACGCGCTCCAGCGCCTCCGCGGCGAGCTGCCGCGTGTTCGTCCACCGCGCCGTACGGTCGTAGAGCAGCGGTAGCTCCACGTTCTCCACCGCGCTCGTGCGCGGAAGCAGGTTGAATCCCTGGAAGACGAAGCCGAGCTTCCTGTTTCTAAGATCCGCGAGATCGTTGCGGCTCATGCCGTCCACGCGAATGCCATCGAGCACGTAGCTGCCGGCCGTCGGGATGTCGAGGCAGCCGAGTATGTTCATGAGCGTAGACTTACCCGACCCCGAGGAGCCCATCACCGCGAGCAGCTCGCCCGCGGTAACGGTGAGATCCACACCGCGAAGCGCGAAGACTTCCGTCTCGCCCATGCGATAGATCTTCTTCACGCCGCTGATCTCGATCACTGGTGTAGACATCGTCAGTCTCCGTTGAGCAGTTAGAACGCGCCTGCAGGGCCGCCGCCGCGCCGCCCCGTACTCTGGGGTTGCAACGGATTTTTCGACGCCGGCGTCGCGACGACCGTGGTCGTTACCGTATTCGCGCCAACCACGATCTGCATCCCTTCCTTGACCGCGGAGCCGCTCACCTGCGTGCGCGTGCCGTCCGTCAGTCCGGTGCGCACTCGCACCGGCGCGCGCGCGCCCGTCGCATCGAGTTGCCAAATCGTCGAGGTGGAATCCGCCATGGCGCCCACCGAGACCTTGCGCACGTTGGTGTGCGTACTCGGCGCCGCAGCAATCGCGGGCTTGAAGCGCAGCGCCGCGTTCGGAACAGTGAGGGCGTCGTTGGCCGAACCGACCAGGAACTTCACCGTCGCTGTCATGCCGGGGAGCAGCTTGCCATCGGGATTCTCCACGGCGATCACTGCGGTGTAGTTCACGACGTTGTTGACGGTGGTCGAGTTGATGCGCACCTGCCGCACCGACCCGGTGAACGACTGTCCGGAATACGCCTGCACGGTGAAGCTCACGGGTTGCCCGCTCCTGATCTGCCCGATGTCGCTTTCATCGACGGTCGCCAGGATTTGCATCTGCGAGAGATCCTTCGCGATCACGAAGAGCTGTGGCGCGGAGAGACTCGCGGCGACGGTCTGGCCGACGTCGACGTCGCGCTCGACGACGATTCCGTCCATGGGCGCGTAGATCGACGTGTACGAGAGATTCTGGCGCGCCTTGTCGAGCGCGATCTGCGCCGACGTGCTGTTCGCTCTCGCCACCTGATAGTTGAGCTGCGCAGTATTGAACTCCGGACCGGTGACGATCTTCTGGTCGTACAGGATCTTGTTGCGGTCGTATTCGGCCTTGGTCTGCACGAGCTGCGCGCTCGCGCGTGCGACGCCGGCCTGCGCATCCTCCACGCCCTGCTGCTGCAGAATCGGATCGATGCGCGCGATGAGCTCACCCTTTTTTACCTTGGAGTTGAAATCGACGTAGATCGCCGAGATCTGACCGGACACCTGAGTGCCGACCTGCACGGTGGTGACCGCGCCGAGCGAGCCGGTTGCGGCGACCGTTGACTCGAGGTTGCCGCGCTGAACCGCTGCGGTGCGGTACGCCGGCGCCGTGTCCGCGTGCGAATGGCGATAGAGCACGTAGCCGCTGGTGACTCCTGCAATCGCCACGAGTGCGACGGTGATCAGCTTTTTCTTCATACGGTCCTCGCCGTTCGTTATGTTCGTGCACTGCCCGCTCTCACTTCCCACATGTGAATCCTACTGGTTCCAGTGGCGTAAGTTGCTGGTATGTCACGACTTGCATGCTGGCGTTCCGAACCGACGCGCAGACGTCACGAACCGCACCTGGCGGGGCGCGTGACTCGGCCGTGCGATTCGTGTACGAGGGCGTGCACTCCGTGCCGCGGCCCCTCGCGGGCACGCACAAAGCGCGTATCCTTCCAGCGTGACCAACCCTCCGAATCGCCAGACCAGACTCGCAATTCGCGACAGGACGCCGAGGACGACTGCCCCTGCGGAGCGCTTTCCGCTCACGCGGCGCGACATCTCGTTCATCGTCGGATTCTGGTTGATCTACGCGCTGCTTACCGTCGCCAACCACGCCTTCGACTCAGGGCCGGACTCGCGGCCGAGCCTGAATCCGTTGTCGACGTGGATTGCGATTGCCCTGGCGGAGGCGGCACTGTGGGCGCTCCTGACGCCGCTCATCGTGTCCTTTGCGGTACGCGTCGGAGCGGACAGGCAAAATCGCGTCGCACAGTTTCTCTTTTTCACGGTACTTGGCGTTGCGGTCGCATTGGGCGTGAGCGTGATCGGGCATGCGACGCGCGACGCGCTGCTGCAGCGGCGGCCGGATGCCGACAGCGGTCGCTCACACGGGCCGCCGCTCTGGTTCGGCATCTTCAATGCGCTCGTGATTTATCTCGGCGTGCTCGCGGCGGGGGTTGCGCGCGCGTACTCGCTTCGATTTCGTGCCAGGCGCGAGCAGGCGACGCAGCTACAGGCGCAGCTCGCGGAGGCTCGGCTCGAGGCGCTGCGAAGCCAGCTCGACCCGCACTTTCTCTTCAACACGCTGAACGCCGTCTCGACGCTGGTGGAGCGCGATCCGCGCGGCGTGCGCCGGATGATCACGAGGCTGAGCGAGCTGCTGCGCTACACAATGGAGGGCGCGCGCGAGCCGGAGATCACGTTGCGGCGCGAGCTCGATCTCATCGACCGGTACCTGGACATCATGGAAGTCCGCTTTCCCGGGCTCAATGTGATGCGACTACTCGAGGATCGCTCACTCGACATGCTCGTGCCGAGCATGGTTCTTCAGCCGCTTGTCGAGAACGCGATCCGCCACGGAGTGGAGAAAATGACGGAGCCGGGACGAATCGAGATCGAAACGGTGCTCGAGGGCGATTCGCTCGTGCTCCGGGTGAGCGACAACGGACCGGAAGGGCGCGACGTCGCGCTCGAGCGCGTCGGCGGAGTGGGGCTGCGCAACACGATCGCTCGGCTGCAGCAGCTTTATGGCGACGCGGGATCGTTCGCGCTCGGGCGCCGCGGCGATATCACGGTGGCGGAGGTGCGCATTCCGGCGCACGATGGGAGCGAGCTACGCGTGCAGGGAGCCGAGACGACGGACGATGCCGGCGAGTGACACGCCGCCGCCGATGCGATCGCTGCCCGTCATTCGGGTGCTGATCGTCGACGACGAGTCGCTGGGAAGGCTTCGTATTGCGGATCTGCTGCGCGCGAAGACCGATGCGGAGATTGCAGGCGAGGCAGCCGATGGCGAGGCCGCGGTGCGTGCCATTCGGGAGCTTGGGCCCGATCTCGTCTTTCTCGATGTGCAGATGCCAAGAAAAAGCGGGCTCGATGTCGTGAGAGAGATCGGCCCGGAGCACATGCCGATGACGATCTTCGTCACCGCCTTCGACCGTTACGCAATCGAGGCGTTCGAAGTCGCGGCGGTGGACTATCTCGTGAAGCCGTTCGACGACGACCGGTTCGAGCAGGCGTTTCAGCGGGCGCGGCGCGTGCTGGCGCTCGAGGGCGTGGAGCGAGCGCGAGAGAGTCTGCTGGCGATGCTGCGCGCCGGCGGGCCGACTCTGCCGCCGGCGACCATGCCGTCACCGGCGCGATACCTCGAGCGCATTGCCGTCGAGATGAAGGGACAGGTGAAGCCAATCCCTGTGGCGCAGATCGACTACATCGCCGCGGCGGGACCATACGCGGAGCTTCACGTGGGCGACCGACGCTACGTCATTCGCGAAGCGATGCAGACGCTCGAGGACCGGCTCGATCCGAACCGATTCATGCGGGTGCATCGGTCGGTGATCGTACGGCTCGATCTCGTGGAGGCGCTGCACCGCGGTGGCGGGGGCGACTACGAGCTGCAGATGAAGGGGGGAGTGCGGCTGCGCGTGAGCCGCTCGCGCCGCGAGGCGCTAGAGCGCTGGCTGGGGTTATCGCCGCGGGAGTGAACCCGGAAGGGCGCGAGCTCCGTAGGAAGGGAAGCCACCGCACCCTTACCGGACCGTATGACTAACTCCACGATCAACGCTCGTCAGCCGCTCGCCACTGGCGCGATTGCGATTCTGAGCGCCCTCACGTTCGCACTGCATCTCGTCGTCAACTGGTTCTCGCCATACGGCTTCCAGCGCGACGAATTCCTGTACATGGCGATGGGGCGGCATCTGCAGCTCTGGCGGATGGATTTTCCACCGTTCATCGCGATCCTGTCGCAGGCACAGCGCTTCGTTCTGGGCGACTCCATCGTCGCGATCCGATTCGCGCCCGCGATCGCCGCAGGGCTCCTCGTGATGCTGGCAGCGTTGATTGCGCGGGAGATGGGGGGCGGAAAGTTCTCCCAGCTTCTCACGGCGATCGCCGTGGTGACGAGCCCCGTGTTCATTCGCACGGGCGTGCTTTTCCAGCCTGTTGTGTTCGACCAGCTCTGGTGGACGCTGGCACTCTACACGCTCGCGCGCCTGGGCGCGGAGGCTCCGGACGACGGCGTGCTGTCGGCGCGGCCGCGATGGTGGATCGCGCTGGGCGTCGCCTGCGGACTCGGACTGCTCACGAAGTTCAGTTTGCTCTTTTTCGGTGCAGCGCTCTTCGTTGCGCTGATCGTCGCGCCGCAACGGCGTGTGATGCTCACGAAGTGGCCGTGGGTTGCCGCGGCGATCGCGGTGGTAATCGGAAGTCCGAGCGTCGTCGGGCAGCTGCGTCTGAGCTTCCCCGTTGTTGGACAAATGCAGACGCTGGAGAGCTCACAACTCATGCACGTGTCGTTCACGTCGTTCATTCTCGGACAGCTCTTCAACGGCCCTGCGGTATTGCTCGCGGTGGCGGGCGTGTTGTACCTGTTGAGTGCCACATCGATGCGCCGTTTCCGCGTGATCGGATGGACGTGCGCGGGCGCATTCGCACTACTCCTCGTGCTCCATGGCAAGGCGTATTACATCTCGCCCATCTATCCGGCGCTCTTCGCCGCTGGCACAGTAGCGCTCGAGCGGTGGAGCGAGGCGAGGGCGGGTGCATGGAACACAGCGCTTCGCGTCGTGATCCTTGTCGTGCTCGTCGGAAATGCCGTCGCGGCGCTGCCGCTCGAGCTCCCGATCTTCTCCAGGGAGTACACCGCCTGGTTTGTGACGCGATCCGGGCTCGCGCCCGCTGCGCGCACCAATCAGGGCCTGCAGTTGAAGCTGCCGCAGGACTACGCGGACATGCTCGGTTGGCCGGAAGAAGTGTCGGCCGTGGCGCACGTGTACGACTCGCTTCCGGCGGAGAAACGCGCGCAGGTGGTGTTGGGCGCGGACAACTACGG
>JANWLO010000099.1 GCA_025450815.1 Gemmatimonadaceae bacterium | reverse complement strand
TGGCGATGATGGGCGCGGCACCGATCGCGATGGCGGACAGCGTGCTCTCGCGCGACATGCTGGCCAATCGCACGTGCGCGCCATGCGTCGCGAGCTTGTGGGGTGCGGTGGGCGACACGCTCAGACTCCAGCACATGATTCACATGGCCGACTCGGTGACGAAGTCGCCGCATCCGCCCCCCGGCGTGGGAGCCGCGCCGTTCCTGGTCGCGCTTGCGAATGCATACATCACGCTCGCGCGTCACGACACGACGCGTGCGCTGGACGCGTTCGCGTCACTTCCGGACAGCCTGTGCCACGCGTGCGGATTCGGATGGCTCACGCAGGCGCAACTACTCACCGCGCGCGGCCGATACGCGGAAGCGGCGGCGCTCCTCGACGAGACGGGTGTGTTCAACGACCCACTCGGCACGCTCGTGGAGCTCGACCGTGGTCGCGTGGCCGAAAAGCTCGGCGACAAGCCACGTGCGCGCGACGCGTACGCGTTCGTCGCGGACATCTGGCAGCACGGCGATCCCGTATTTCAGCAATACGTCGCCGAGGCGCGCGCGGGACTCAAACGGCTGAGCGGCGAGTCGGGCGAGACCGAGATCCCGATTCGGAAGCCGTAACGGCAACTTCGGACCGCTGAGGCACAGAGAATAAAACAGAGACACAGAGGAAGCGTACACCACATGACGCGCCGTCGGATATCGCGATATCTGACAGCGCATCATTTAAAGGTGTCTCCTCCGTGTCTCTTCGTTTTCCTCTGTGTCTCTGCGGTGATGCAGTTGCCCTTCGTTTGCTACCCCCTTCTCCCCATTTTGAAAACACGGAACAGGTAGTAGAGCGACGGGAAGAGCACGCACGCGCCAACGCCGAGTCCCCAGAGCGTGAGCGTCAGCGTTCGCTGCGGCGCGGCGGTCGCACTTATGGTGAGCGACGGCGGGAGCACGTACGGGTACTGCGCCACCGCCCACCCCCACAGGATGAAGGTGACTTGCGCGGCGGCCGCCACGCGCGCGAGTCGGTAGCGGCGCAGGAATAGCGCGATGATGGCCGTCACCGCGGCCACTCCGGTGACGATGTGAAACGGCAGCGCCCACGGCCCGGCCATCAGTGCCTTGCGAACCATCGGCGCCTCGCGCCATGCGAGCGCGAGCACCCCGAACGCGATCACGAACACCGCCAACGCGGCCCACAACGCGCGCGCACGGAAGTCGTCCTGAAGATCAGTTCCCTCCGCCTCCACGGTGAGATACACCGCCGCGAGAAACGAGAACAGCGCGAGAGCCAACAGCCCCACACCGAAGCCGAACGTCGTGAGCCATGGCGCTACGAAGCGGTCCACGAACGAGCCGCCGAATCCGCTCGTGAACATCGTCGGATCGATGTTCCCCGTCGCGATCGCGCCGACGCACATCCCGAGGAGCACCGGCGTGACGATGCTGGCGATGGCGAACACGCGTCCCCAGCGCTGCTGCGTGACGTTGTGATCGCTGCCGTAGCTCCGGAACACGAACGCCGAGCCGCGCAACACGATGCCGAAGAGCATAAGCGTGAGCGGAATGTGGAGCGCGATCGCAAACGTCGAGAAGGCAAACGGGAAGCAGGTGAAGAGAAGCACGATCACGAGAATGAGCCAGACGTGATTCGCCTCCCAGATGGGCGCCAGCGCGTGCGAGATGAGATCACGCTGCGCCTGCCGCCGCGGGCCGGTGGCGAAGAAGTCCCACACACCCCCGCCATAATCCGCGCCCGCGAGCAGCACGTACGCGTTGAGCGAGAGCATGATGATCCCGGCGATGATCACCGCGTCGGTGAGCGTCATGCGGACTTCACCCGCTCCAGCACTTCATCCGTGCTACGCGGACTCCGCAGCACCTGCCGATACAACAGATACGCCACGATCACGCCGAGGAAGATGTACAGTAGCGTGAAGGAGATGAACGGTACGATCAGCCCGGGCATCGGCGTCACCGCGTCCGCCGTCTTGAGAATTCCGTAAATCACCCACGGCTGTCGTCCGACCTCGGTGACTGTCCAGCCGGCCTCAATGCAGATGAATCCCATCGGCCCTGCGATCGCAATGGCGGTGAGCAACCATCTATGGCTCACGATGTCCCGCTTTCGCCAGCGCAGAATCAGGATCGCGGCGGAGAGCAGCGCCAGGAAGGTGCCCAGCCCCACCATGACGTCGAACGCGAGATGCACCACCGTCACGTCAGGCCACACATCCTCCGGGAATGCGTCGAGTCCCTTAACCTCCGCGTTCCACTCGTGAAACGCGAGCAGCGAGAGTCCGTGCGGAATCGTGATCGCGTACTTCGTGCGCCGTTCGCTCACGCTCGGAATGCCGCCGATGTGAAGCGGCGCGCCCTTCATCGTTTCGAAGTGGGCCTCCATCGCGGCGAGCTTAACCGGCTGCTGCTTCGCGACGTAGCGCGCGCTGATGTCGCCCGAGATCGGCTGCACCAGCGCCGCCGGCGCGCCGAGCAACAGCGCGATCGTGAGCGCGTGCCGGTGGAAGGCGTTCCGCGGATCGCGCAAAAGCATGAAGGCGTGAATCCCCGCCACCGCGAAGCCCGTGGCCGCGTAGGCCGCAAGCGTCATGTGCAGCGTCTGCGGAAACGCCGCCGGGGTCATCATCGCCTTGATGGGATCGATGTTCGTGAACCGCCCGTCCACCAGAGTGAATCCGCGCGGCGTGTTCATCCACGCGTTGGCGATAACAACGAAAATCCCCGACATCGCGCCGCTGAACGCGACGATCGCGCCCGCCCACACGTGCGCGCGCGCCGAGATGCGATCCCAACCGTACAGGTAGATGCCGAGAAAGATCGCCTCGGTAAAGAATGCGAAACCTTCGAGCGAAAACGGCATCCCGATTATCGCCCCAGCCTGGTGCATGAACTCGGGCCAGAGCAATCCAAGCTCGAAGCTGATGACGGTGCCCGACACGGCACCAACAGCGAAGAGAATCGCCGTGCCGTACGACCAGCGCTTGGCGAGCTCGAGGTAAACAGCATCGCCCGTTCGACGCCAACGATGCTCGGCGATCACCATCAGCGCCGGCATCCCGATTCCCACGACCGCGAAGAGGATGTGGAACGCAAGCGACACGCCCATCTGCGAGCGTGCTGCGAAGAGGTCGGTCATGCCGAACAGTCGCAGAAGCCCGGATGCCACGCAACCGGCGCCTCTTGCACGAGTCATCCGTCATCGATATCGTGGTATGGGAAACCCATAGGACGACGCATGGCGGACAAGCTCGAAGTGCAGCAGGGCACGCTCGCCCTCATGATCCTGAAGACCCTCGAGGTGCTTGGCCCGCTGCACGGCTATGGCGTGGCACGCCGAATCGAGGAGACGAGCAGGAACCGGCTCACACTCAATTACGGCACGCTGTATCCCGCGCTCCTCAAGCTCCAACAGGAGGGATTCGTCACCGCGGAATGGCGACAGTCCGAGAACAATCGCCGCGCGAAGTACTACGCGCTCACCCCAGCGGGCCGGAAGCAGCTCGCGCGCGAGGCGCACGACTGGCATCAGACGGCCGAACTCATCGCGGCCTTCCTCGCCCCGCGCGACAAGGGTGAAGCGCTATGAGGCACCTTCGTGCGGCGCTTGCGCGTATAGCGGGCTTCCTCACCCGCCATCGAGCCGACGATGAGCTGCGCGAAGAGCTCGCGAGTCATCTCGACATGGAGGTCGCCGAGAACGTGCGGCGCGGCATGCATCGCGACGAGGCGCGACGGCGCGCCCTGATGGCATCGGGAGGACTCACGGTCGCCGCGGAGGCCGTCCGCGCGCAGCGTGGGCTGCCGTGGCTCGAAAGCGTTGCCGCCGACCTCCGCTTTGCCGTCCGCACGCTCCGGCGCACTCCCGTCTTCACCGCCGTCGTCGTGGTCACGCTGGCGCTCGGCATCGGCGCCAACACGGCGATCTTCAGCGTCGTCCGCGGCGTCCTGCTCAAACCGTTGCCCAATCGCGACGGGGCTCGGCTGGTCTACCTGCGGCACTCCATGGATGGACCGGGTGGGTCGAACATCGCGTTCTCGGTGCCGGAGGTGCGCGACCTCCGCACCGGCGTGCCCGCCTTCGCCGGACTCGCCGAGTACTCTCCTTTCTCGCTGACGCTCCGCGAGAACGGCGACGCCGTCCACATCAACGTCGGCCTCGTCACCGGCAACTTCTTCGAGGTGATGGGTCTCTCCCCGGTGATCGGCCGTCTCACGCGGCCGAGCGACGATGGCCCTGGCGTGCCACCCGTGATCGTGCTCTCGCATGAGTTCTGGCTCCAGCGCTTTGGTGGAGATCCGGGCGTCGTCGGCACGCAGCTCAGATTGGATGGCAAGCCCGTGACGGTGATCGGGGTGATGCAGCCCGCACCCTTCTTCCCCGGCAGGGTGGATGCGATGTTGAACATGGTCATCAGCGAGCACCATCTCAGCGCCCAGATGGTCGAGGGTCGAACACACCGCATGACCGAGATCGTCGCCCGGCTCGCGCCAGGCGCCACGGTGCAGCGGGCGCGCACCGAGGTCGCCACCGTCGATGCCCGCATGCAGGGCGAGTTCAAGGAGGCATACGACCCGGCGTCGCACTATCGCGTGTCCGTCATCCCCTTCAAGGACGCGCTCGGCGAGCGCGCGCGATTGACGCTGTGGCTGCTGATGGGCGCCGCGGCGTTCGTCATGATCATCTCGGCGGCGAACGTCGCCAACCTCACGCTCATGCGCGGGGTGGGAAAAGAGCACGAGCTCGTAACGCGCGCCGCGCTCGGTGCCGGCATCGGGCGGCTCAGGCGATTGCTGTTGATGGAGAATCTCGTGCTGGCGTTGACGGGAGCTGCCATCGGCACGCTGATCGCGATCGCAGGAGTGCGGCTCCTGGTCTCGCTGGCCGCGCGCTACTCGCCGCGCGCGAACGAGATCCGCCTCGATGGCACGGTGCTCGGCTTCACACTCGCGCTGTCGGTGATCCTGGCGCTCCTGCTCGCGTTCGTGTCGTCCCTGCCGAGGGAGGGCAGTTTCGCCTCGGTGATCGCGGGCGGCGGACGGAGAGCGAGCGGCAACGTGCGGAAGCAGCGCCTCCAGCGTGCGCTCGTCATCGCCCAGGTCGCGGTGTCAGTCGTCCTGCTCGCTGGTGCAGGCCTGCTCACGCGCACGATGCTTCGACTATCGAACGTGCAAACGGGGCTCACGACCGAATCGGTACTCACCATGGAGGTGCAGCTGCTCGACTTCACATCCGCCACCGACTCGGCGGCGGACGCCGCGGCAAAGCAGACGTACATGCGCATGCAGCGCGAGATCCTCACGCTGCCGGGGGTCATCGATGCGGCGGTGGGCTCTCCGATGCCGCTGCGCGCCTCCATCGTGCAGCTCGAGATCAAGGCGGAGGGAAAATCGCGCGAAACGGGCGAGGCGGTGCCGACGGCGGAGTTTCGAACGGCGAGCCCGCACTTTTTTCACGCGGCCGGGATTCCGCTGCTTACCGGACGCGAGTTCACCGATGGCGATGGACCGGGCGCGCAACACGTGGTCGTCGTGAATCGGGCGCTCGTGGACCGGCTCTTCCCTCACGAAGATCCAATCGGCAAACGCGTGGCGTGGACCGGCGACGTCTTGCGGTTCACTCCCTTCAGCGGGGACTGGCGCACCATCGTCGGCGTCGTCGGCAACACGCGGGATGGAGGGCTCGACGCGCCGCCGCGTGCGGTGATGTACTTGCCCTTCGCGGAGGAGGGGGCGTTCGTCGGCGGCGGAATCGTGATTCGCGCCGACAGCAGCGCGGCGGCGCTCACGGTGGAAGCAACGCGGATCGTGCGTCGCATCGCGCCGAGCACGCCCATCGAGAACGTGATGACGATAGCGCAGATCAAGGATGAGAGTGTGTCTCCCCGCCGGCTCAATGCCGCACTCGTCTCGTCGTTTGGACTTCTGGCGCTCGTCATCGCGGCGGTGGGGATCGGCGGGGTGCTCGCGTTCTCCGTGAGCGCTCGCACCAACGAGATCGGTATTCGCATGAGCCTCGGCGCCGATCGCGGCCGGGTGCAGCGGATGATCCTGAGCGAGGGCGGCGTGCTGCTCGCCATCGGCCTGGCGGCCGGTGTTGCCGCCGCCTATCTCGCGGCCGGCGTCGTGCGCGGATTGCTGTTCGGCGACGCCCCGCCCGATCCCGTCACGTTCGTCGGCGTGGCCGCGATGATGATGTGCATCGGGCTGCTCGCGTGCTGGATTCCCGCGCTGCGCGCGTCGCGGATCGATCCCGCGATCATCATGCGCACGTAGGCGCACGGCGCCGGCGCTCGTGCCGGGACGTGCTTGCCCGTATCCGAGCGGCGCGCGAGTTTGTGTGCGTGCGATCTCTCGTCGCCTTCGTCGGGGTGCTTCTCCTCGTCCACATCGCGCTGCTCTTCGTCCACCCCGCGCCGCCCGTGCCAGCCGCGAGCGGCAACGGGCTCGACATTGGCATCGTGTTCGACGTCGGCGGGCGCGGCGACAAGTCGTTCAACGACGGCGCGTATCGCGGCGGCGAGCGCGCGGAGCACGAGCTCGGCGCGCGCGTGCACTTCATCGAGCCGGGCGAGGGATCAGATCGCGAAGCCGGGCTGCGGCTCCTCGCGGCCGAGCACATGAAGCTGGTGATCGGAGTTGGATTTATCTTCACCGACGATCTCACCGCGCTCGCGAACGAATATCCCAACACGGAATTCGCCGGCGTCGACTACGCTCTGAAGCTCGACTCCGCCGGAAACGTCGTTCCGCCACCGCCGAACCTCGCGGCGCTCAAGTTCCGCGAGGAGCAGGGCTCATTTCTCGTGGGCGCGCTGGCGGCACTCGTCGGCAAGTCGAAGAAGCTCGGCTTCGTTGGCGGAATGGACATCCCGCTCATCCATAAGTTCGAGGCGGGCTATCGCGCCGGCGTGAATTACGTGTGCCCCGATTGCACCGTGATCGCGCAATATGCCGGCGTCACCCCCGAAGCTTTCCGCAACCCGGGGCGCGGCAAGGAGCTCGCGCTCAGCCAGTACCAGTCCGGCGTGAACGTGATCTTTCACGCGTCCGGCTCCACGGGGCTCGGCGTATTCGAGGCGGCGCGGCAGACCGGAACGCTCGCGATCGGCGTCGACGCGGATCAGTACTCCGAGGCGCCGGGTCACGTGCTCACCTCGATGGTGAAGGGTGTGGATGCGGTGGTCTTCGATCAGATCAAGAAGGTTCGCGACGGAACCTTCCACGGCGGAGTGCAGGAGTACGGGCTAGCGGAGAATGGCGTAGGCTACATCTACGACGCCCACAATCGCGCGCTGATCCCCGACAGCGTGCATGCGCGCGTCGAGGCGATTCGCGCAGGGATCATCGCCGGTCGCATCGCGGTGCCATCCACGCGATGACTGACGCGGGCGCCGCGGCGCCGATCGTGCGCATGACGGGGATCGCGAAGCGCTTCGGCGCGGTCGAGGCGATTCGCGACGCGGGGCTCGAAGTGATCCCTGGCGAGATCCACGCGATCGTCGGCGAGAACGGCGCGGGCAAGTCGACGCTCATGCGCATCCTCGCGGGGCTCTTTCCGCCGGATGCGGGAACGGTGGAGGTCGCCGGACGCGACGTCACCGGATGGAGCGCATCGCAGGCGATAGCCGCGAACGTGGGAATGGTGCACCAGCACTTCATGCTCGTCCCGCCACTCACGATCACCGAGAACGTCATCCTCGGTCGCGAGCCGCGGAGCGGGCTTGCGATCGACATGGCACGCGCGCAGCGCGAAGTCGCGGAGGCCGCGGAGCGAAGCGGATTCCGGATGAACGTTCGCGCGTGCGTGCGCGACTTGAGCGTGGGCGAGCAGCAGCGCGTCGAGATTCTGAAAACGCTGGTGCGAGGCGCGCGTATCCTGATCCTCGACGAGCCCACCGCCGTACTCTCGCCGCCAGAGGTGCAGGAGCTCTGGCGCGTGCTGCGCGCGCTCAGGGCTAGCGGGGGCACGATCATTCTGATCACGCACAAGCTCGACGAGGTCACCGAGATCTCGGATACGATCACCGTCATGCGCGCGGGTCGCAGCGTGGCGCGATTCCCCACCGCCAGCGCGAGCGCGGCGTCGATCGCGCGCGCGATGGTCGGCCGCGATGTGGTGCTTTCGAACGACGCGACCACGCGACGGTCGCCCATTTCACAAACCGCGCGGGCCGGCCTCGACGTTCGCCATCTCGTGGTCGCCGGCGAGCTTCGCGCGCGCGCCGTGGATGACGTGTCGTTCTCCGTCGCGCGCGGCGAGATACTCGGCATCGCCGGCGTGGAGGGGAACGGTCAGAGCGCGCTCATCGAGGCCATCGTCGGGCTCCGGCGCGCGACCAGCGGAGAGATCAGCATCGGCGATCGGGATATCACCGCACTCTCCGTGCGCGAGCGCGACGCGCTCGGCCTCGCGCACATCCCCGAAGATCGCCACCGCCGCGGACTCGTGCTCGACTTCTCCATCGCCGACAATCTCATTCTCGGCCGCCAGCGCGAGTACGACCGGCATGGCACGCTCGACCGCGCGCGCGTGCTCGCGGACGCGCGCGCCGCGATCGAGCGCGCCGATATCCGCCCTGCGGATCCGGAGCTCCCGGCGCGCGCGCTGTCGGGCGGGAATCAGCAGAAGATCGTGATCGCGCGCGCTCTCGCGCGCGAGACCGCGGTGCTCGTGGCCGCGCAGCCCACGCGTGGCGTGGATGTCGGCGCGATCGAGCAGATTCACGCGCGTCTGCGCGCCGCGCGAGATGCCGGGACGGCGATCCTGCTCGTATCCGCCGAGCTCTCGGAGGTGCTTGCGCTGTCCGATCGCGTGGCGGTGATGTACGGCGGGCGCATCGTCGCCATCGTCCCGCGCGGCGAGGCGAGCGAGGAGCTGCTGGGACCTCTGATGACTGGAGCCGCGTGAGCGCCGCGTCGTCGCCATCCGCATTGCGGGGTCGCGTTGCCGAGGCGCTGCTGCCGCCGCTGGTGGCGCTGCTGGTGTCGATCGTCGCAGGTGACCTGTTGATTCTCGCGGTAGGACAGTCGCCCGGCGCGGTTTATCGATTGATGCTCGAGGGCACGTGGGGGAACGCATACGGCTTCGGGCAGGTGCTCTACAAGACGACGACATTAGTGTGTACCGGGCTCGCAGTGGCCGTGGGGCTGCGCGCGGGACTGTTCAACATCGGCGCGGAGGGACAGCTCGCCGCGGGCGGGCTCGGCGCAGCGCTGGTTGGTCTCGCGCTGCCGGCGGGTACGACGGCGCTGCTCGCGGTGCCGCTGTGCACCGTGGCCGCGCTTGCGGGCGGCGGCATCGTGGGATACGTGCCGGGCGTGCTGCGCGCGCGCTGGGGCGCGCACGAGGTGATCACGACGATCATGCTCAACTTCGTGGTGCTCGCATTTTTGAGCTGGCTGCTCTCGGGGCGATTGCGCGTGCCGGAGACGCTGCACACCAACGCGATCCGCGCGGGCGCATTGCCGAGACTCTCGGCATGGTGGGCGCCGTTCCACGGCTCCGCGTCGAACGCTTCGCTCATCATCGTGCTCGCGGCCGCGGCGTCGACGAGCTGGTATCTCTTCCATACGAGCCGCGGCTACGAGCTGCGGGCGGTGGGGCTGCAGCCCGACGCCGCGGAGAGCGGCGGCGTGAGCGTGGGCAAAACGTGGATTAGAGCGCTCACGATCTCGGGCGCGCTCGCGGGACTCGGCGGCATCAACTTCGTGCTCGGCTACGAGCACTACTACGAGGAGGGATTCGCCACGGGTGCCGGCTTTCTCGGGATCGCGGTGGCGCTGGTTGGACGCAGCAACCCATTCGGCGTGGTGCTCGCTGCGCTGTTCTTCGCGACGCTCTCGCAGGGCGGCCTCGCGATCAACGCGCTCGTGCCGAAGCAGATGGTGGACGCGCTGCAGGGCGTGGTGATTCTCGCGATGGCGGCGTCGGTGCCCGAGGTGCGGCGGCTGCTCACCCTTCGCAGAGGCGCGAAGTGAGCATCGCGCTGGCGTTCCTCGCGCAGACGCTGCGAATCGCAGTGCCGTATCTCTTCGCGGCAGCGGGGGGAGTACTGGCCGAGCGTTCGGGGATCATCAGTCTCACGCTCGAGGGATTCATGCTGGGCGGAGCATTCAGCGCGATGCTCGGCAGCTATTACTCGGGCAATCCGTGGGTGGGGGTGCTGGCGGGAATCGCGGGCGGACTGGTGCTCGGACTCGTGCACGCGGTGGCGACCATCCGCTACAAGGCGGACCAGGTGGTGTCAGGGATCGCGATCAATCTGCTCGCGGTGGGTCTCACTCGGTACTTCCTCAAGCTCGTGTTCGACAGCTCGTCGAACTCGCCGAGGGTGGCGGGATTTTCGGCGGGTACGAGCACGACGGCGTTGGTGGCGGGGCTGCTACACAACCCGCTGATACCGCTGGGGCTCGTTGCGCTGCCGGTAGTGGCGTGGCTGATGTATCGCACGCCGTTCGGCCTGCGGGTGCGCGCGGTGGGTGAGCACCCGGAAGCTGCGGCGACTGTTGGCGTGTCGGTGGCGCGGGTGCGGTACATCGCGGTTGCGCTGTCGGGGGCGCTCGCGGCGCTGGGCGGCGCCTATCTCTCACTCGATCAACATCAGTTTACGGATGGCATGAGCGCGGGGCGCGGATTCATCGCGCTGGCTGCGATCATATTCGGCCGGTGGGATCCGATGCGCGCGGCGCTCGCGTGTCTGTTCTTCGCGGCGGCGGAGACGCTACAGATCCAGCTGCAGGCGATGCAGGCGATCCCGTCGCAGTTCGTGCAAATGATTCCATACGTGCTCACCATCGTTGCGCTAGTGGGCGTGGTGGGGCGCGCGGTTCCCCCCGCAGCGCTGGGCAGGGAGTAGTTTTCCGGCGTGCCCTTCTACTTCCAGAAGCAGATAGACGCCATGCGTGCCGGCGATGCCGGGAAACTCGGTGTACTGATGTTCACCGCGTTCCTCGACATGGTGGGCGCGCTGATGATCATCCCGCTTCTGCCGTTCTACGCAAAGCGGTTCGGCGCGAGCGACTTTGCGGTGATGGTGCTCATCGCATCGTTCTCGGCGATGCAGCTGGTGAGCGCGCCGTTGTGGGGGAAGGTGTCGGACAAGTACGGACGGAAGCCGGCGCTGTTGTTCGGGCTTGGCGCGTCGATGATCGCGTACACGGTGTTCGCGTACGCG
>JANWLO010000098.1 GCA_025450815.1 Gemmatimonadaceae bacterium | reverse complement strand
GGTGCGGGGCTCGATGTCGGTACGCAGCAGGGATTCTTCCTCAATGGCACCTTCCTACACATCGACAGGGTGCCGGTGACCTTCGACAACTCGACGTACGTGCGCGGATACAATCTGCTCGGCGCCAAGCTGGGCTACCGCCGGGCGGTGGCGCGGCACTGGATGCTCGAATTGTTCGGCGGCGGCGACAATCTGCTCGGCAGCACGAATTACAGCTTTCTCTTCGTCGGTCCGAACATTCGGGGACTCGCATCATCGGCGCAGGGCGGTACGGGCGATGGCTACATCATCCCCGCCGCGTACGACGCGACCGGCTACGGCAGCGTGAGTCTCAGATACGTATTCTGATGTAGATCGCGAATGAACAGCATTCGCCTCCACTCCTCCGCAGGCCGGTGGGTACTCGCCGCATCCGTGCTCGGATCCGGCGCCGTCTTCCTCGAGGGGAGTGTCGTCAACGTCGCGCTGCCAGCCATCGCGAAAGCGTTCGGCGTTGGCGTGGTCGGACTGCAGTGGGTGCTCAACGGATATCTGCTCACACTGAGCGCGCTCATGCTCCTTGGCGGCGCGCTTGGCGATCGCTTTCATCGTCCGCGAGTGTTCGCGATTGGCTGCGTCGCGTTTGCGATCGCTTCGGCGGGGTGCGCGCTCGCGCCGGGGCTGGTCGTGCTCGTGGTGCTGCGCGTGGTTCAGGGAGCCGCTGGGGCGCTCCTCGTGCCGAATAGCCTGGCGATGCTCGACACGGCGTTCGAGGGTGAGGAGCGCGGCTCCGCGATCGGGCAGTGGGCCGCGTGGTCGGCAATCTCCACGGCGGGCGGCCCGTTTCTGGGCGGCTGGCTCGTGGACGCGCTGTCGTGGCGATGGGTATTTTCCGGCGTCGTCGTGTTCGCAGTTGCGGCCGCGTGGATAGTGGCGACGAAGTTCTCCGGCCGAGTGGGCGATAGGTCATCGATCGTCTCCGGACGCGATCGGCGAATCGACTACGCGGGTGCCGCGCTCGGGACGATTGCGCTCGCGGGGATCGTGGGCGCGCTGATGTCGGGACCCGTCGTCGGATTCGCCGATTGGCGAATCGTGTCGGCGGGCATCGGTGGATTCGTGCTGCTCGGCGTGTTCCTCGCGTTCGAGCATCGCGTCACGAAGAGCGGGGCCGAGCCGATCCTGAAGCTGTCGATCTTTCGCTCGCGTCAGTTCAGCGGCGTCAACGCGACGACGTTTCTCGTGTATGGGGCGCTCAGCGGTCTGTTCTTTCTACTGATGCCGCAGCTGCAGCTGAATCTCGGCTACAGCGCGCTGCGTGCCGGCGCCGCGCTCTTTCCCGCGAACGTGATCATGCTCGTCGTCTCGCCCGTTGCGGGTCGCGCGACCGCGCGAATCGGTCCGCGCGTCCTGATGACGACCGGCGCCGCCATCGCGGCAGCGGGGATGCTGCTGTTCGCGCGCGTGCAGCCGGGCGCATCGTATCTGTCCACGATCCTGCCGGCGACGGTGGTCTTCGGCTTTGGGCTCGCGCTGCTCGTCGCGCCGCTCACATCGACGGTGCTCGCAGCGGTGAAGGAGAGCGACACGGGCATCGCGTCGGGGATCAACAACGCGGTGGCGCGACTGGCGGGACTCATCGCGACGGCGGCGCTGCCGCTCGCGGCGGGAATCGGCGGCGCGGCGAAGCTCGAGGGCGCAGCGTTCGCGGCGGGCTATACGCGCGCGATGGTGATCTCCGCGGGGCTGTGCGCGGCGGGGGCGCTGGTGGCGCTGGTAACGGTGCGGGGCAACGACGGGGGGCGCAGGAAGGCACGTTGAATTCGGTGCGCGAAGGGAAGGGACCACACCTTGCATCGGCGAAGGCCGCGTTTCATGGTATCCACAACTTTCATTAGCCGTTTCTAACCGTATGCCACCGCGTCTCCGGCTCGGTGCCCCTGTTTTCCAGTGAGTCTCGTCGTGCAATTGCCGCTCGGGCGCAAACTGCCGCTGCTCATTTCGGGGCTGATACTCCTGGTACTCGCCGCTGCCTCCGGAGCGGCGTACGTCGAAGTCGAGCGCTCGGCGTGGACGACGGCGAAGGAGCGCGTGGTGAGTCTGGCCGAGCAGCTCGCCAACCTCACTAGCGGGAGCATCGTCGCACGCGGCGCGATGATGAAGCGAGCGGCCACCGACACAGCGGTGCGACGCATGCTCCGCTCGCGCGGTACGGGCATTCTCGACACGACCCGTGGAGTGAGCGAGGCTCTCGAGCGGCTGGCGGTGCCTACCGACTCCGCGGGCGTAATCGAGATATGGGACGGCGCGGGCCACACGAGGGCGAGATTCGCCGGCCGCATCGCGCGGGTGGCCGACACGGCCGACGATGCGCAGCGCACGAGGCTCGCATCGCGCGAGTCAGGTGCCGGGGGCCTCGACTCCGTGCGCACTGGTGCGTTCTACGCCCGCGGCGACAGCGTGTACGCATGGTACGCGCTGCCCATCTCGGATGGAGGGCTCGCGACGGGCTTTGTCGCGCAGCGCGCCAAGCTCGCGCGAAATGCAGCGTCCGCGTCGGCGGAGCGCGGGCTGCGCGAAATCATGGGGCCGGGCATCGATCTTTTCCTCGCGAACGCAACCGACAGTCTGCGCACCACCACCACTGGGGCGATGTCGGCACAACCGCCGGAGCTCAAGTCCGCCACCGGTCCGGTTGTCTATCGCGACCGCGCGTCCGGCGAGATGCTTGGCGCGAAGGCGACTGTCGCCGGCACGCCGTGGCTCATCGAGATCGCGATGCCGCGCGCGACCGTGCTCACGGGCACACGCGTCTTTCTCAAGCGCACGAGCATCATGTCGCTCGCGATCCTGATCATCGGCGCTCTACTGGCGTGGCTGCTGAGTCGACAGGTCACGCGCCCGCTCGCCAAGCTCACGGCCGCGACGAACGCTGTCTCCGCCGGCGACTACGCCTATCGCGTCGACATAGCCCACGGCGACGAGCTCGGGCAGCTCGGCAGCGCATTCAACGTCATGGCCGAGCGAGTGTCCGAATCACGAGCGGCGATCGAGCAACAGCGCGCGGCGGCCGAGTCTGCGCGGAAGGAGGCGGTTGCGGCGAGCCAGGCGAAGAGCGATTTCCTCGCCGTGATGTCGCACGAGCTGCGCACGCCGCTCAACGCGATCCTCGGATTCTCCAGCCTCATGATCGATGGAATAACCGGCCCGGTCACGGAACAGCAGCGTGCGCAGCTGGCACGCATCCGGAGCGGCGGCCAGCATCTGCTCGCCCTCATCGACGAGATTCTCTCGCTCACGCGACTCGAGGCGGGACGGGAAGAGGTGCGCGCGGAGCAGGGCGACGCGTTTGTCGTCGCGCGCGAGACGGCGGCGCTCGCGGAGCCGATGGCGGCGCTCAAGGGGCTCGCATTGGTCGCGGACATTCCCGTCGGCGCGTGCGATGCTCGCACGGACTTCACAAAGCTGCGACAGATCCTGCTCAACCTGTTGTCGAACGCAATCAAGTTCACGAACGATGGTGCGGTGACGCTCAGCGTACGCGTCGCCGGCGACGACGTTCATTTCGCGGTGAGCGACACTGGAATTGGCATCGCTCCCGAGGATCGCGCGCGCATTTTCGAGCCGTTCTTTCAGGTGGAGATGAGTAAGGCGCGCCGCGTTGCCGGCACCGGGCTTGGCCTTAGCGTGACGCGTCATCTCGCCCGACTCCTCGGCGGCGACGTGACGCTGCGCTCCGAGGAGGAAGTCGGGAGCACGTTCGAGCTGCGCATTCCGCGTTACACCCTCGGCACCAGCGCGCCGATGAAGGAGGATGGGCTGCACGAGCGCGCGCTCGCAGTGCTTCCCGAATCCGGCGCCGCAGCGCGCGGCGGTGGGGTGGCGATGCCGCGGCGGTGACCCGAACGCGATGACTCCCACCCCGATTGCCACGCGCGTGATCGGCCCTTTCCAGCGATTCTTCTCCACCGAAGCCGCGGGTGGAATCGTGCTGCTCGCGTGCGCAGCGATCGCACTCGCATGGGCTAATTCGCCGTGGGCGCCGGCGTACCATCACCTCTGGGAGCTTCCGTTGGGCTTCGGCACGCGATCGATCGGCTTGTCGCTCACACTGCACGAGTGGGTGAACGACGGTCTGATGGCCGTGTTCTTCTTTTTCGTCGGGCTGGAGATCAAACGCGAAGTGTTGATCGGGGAACTGTCGACGCGCCGCTCGGCGACGCTGCCGGTCGCAGCCGCAATCGGCGGCATGGTCGTGCCGGCTGTGATCTACGCGTTGGTGAATCGCGGCGGGCCGGGTGCGCACGGCTGGGGCGTACCAATGGCGACCGACATCGCATTCGCGCTCGGTGTTCTCGCGCTGTTTGGAAACGGGCTGCCGAGCGGGCTGCGCGTGTTTCTCGCAGCGCTCGCGATTGTGGACGATCTCGGGGCGGTTCTCGTGATCGCGCTGTTTTACACGACCCAGGTCCTCTGGGTGGCGATGGGCGCCGCTGCTGTGATAGTTGTAGTGCTCATTGGGCTCAACCTCGCGGGTGTCAGGCGTGCCGCGTTGTACGTGGCGCTGGGAGCCATCCTGTGGCTGTTCGTGCTGTTTTCGGGAATCCACGCGACGGTCGCGGGGGTGCTGCTCGCGCTGGCTATTCCGGCGCGACAGCGCGCGAGAGCGGCGTCGGAGCCGTCGTTGCTGCAGCGGATGGAGAGCGCGCTGCACGGGCCGGTGGCATTCGTCATCATGCCGATTTTCGCACTCGCGAACGCCGGCGTTCCGGTGGGCTCCGGCGTGATTGACTCAGTCCGGACGCCGGTAGCGCTTGGCGTGATCCTGGGACTCGTCGTCGGAAAGCCGCTCGGCATCATGCTTGCCAGCTTCGCGGCCGTGCGTGCTGGCGCGGCGGAGCTTCCGCTGGGAGTGACGTGGCGGCAGGTGCACGGTGCGAGCTGGCTCGGCGGCATCGGTTTCACGATGTCTCTCTTCATCGCCGGGCTCGCGTTTGGGGACGCGGGTGTGCTGGACGTCGCAAAACTCAGTGTGATCGCGGCGTCGGCGTTGGCCGGAGTGACTGGATATTTCCTTCTGCGGAGCGCTCGCACACCCCAACGCAATGATCGGCATTATTCCCTGTCATGACTGAGGCGACAAGCACATCGGCGCCGGCAATGCTCCCCGTGCTCGGCGTGCAGAATCGGACGGACTGGTTGATCGATAACGCCGAGACGTACGCTCGGCTTCTACAGGCGTTGAGGGGCGCGCGGCGATCGATCCGCATCGCGCAGCTCGCGTTCGACTTCGACTGTCTGGCGTACGCGAGCGGCGCTGCATTCGACGCGCTGCCCCGCGATGTGGTCATTGCCGAAACGCTCATCGCGCGCGCCACGGCGGGCGGCCCCGGGATTCAGATCCTGCTAAACGCGTCGTGGCTGCTCAACACTGCGCGTTCTCTTCGCAGGGCGTTCGCCAGGCGCGGCATCGCATCGGAGCGAATCCAGGTGCGCGGGTTCAACCGCTTCCCTCATTTCATGCACGCGAAGCTGGTCCTCGTGGATTCGCACGAAGCGTTTCTGCTCGGGTCGCCGTTCGTGAATTCCTATTGGGACGATGCGCGGCACGCTCCGATCGATGCCCGGCGGCCATTGCGCGAGCTGGGCGGACGACCGTTGCACGACGTCTCGAGCCATCTGCGCGGCCCCGTGGTGCGCGACCTGGAGGCGATGTTTGCGAGCGTATGGAGCTCCGCCGGTGCGGGGCGCGCCTCGACTCCGGCGCGCCGGCCGCGCGCGATTCGTTCGTGCGCGGCGCCCAGCACGCCCGGCACGCGCATCGTGTGCGACGCGCCGGATGGCGTGCTGCCGGAGCTTGCCGCTGGCTCGACGATGATGCTGCGCGAGCTGCTCGACGCGATCGCTAGCGCGCGCAGCTTCATCTATGTCGAGCATCAGTACCTCACGTCGCGGCCCATCGTCGCCGCGCTGGCCGCCGCACTGCGGCGCGAGCCAGCGCTCGAGATCATCATCGTGCTCAATCAGAATCCGGACCTCACCGCGTATCGGGGGTGGCAGAACGAGCGACTCGCCGAGCACCGGCTGCTCCTGCATCCGCGCGTTGGCGTGTTCGCGTTGTGGTCGGTGGACGAGCATCCGGAGCACGCCGGCGTCGCGCGGATCAACCAGCTGTTCATCCACAGCAAGGTCATCGTGATCGATGACCGGTGGGCAGCCGTCGGGACATCGAACCTCGATGGTGTCTCCATGGGCGACTACGGCGAGGACTTCGCCGGTTCGCTGTGCCGTCGAATCTTTCGCGGTGTGCGCAACGTGGAGGTCAACGTCGTCATGGACGCGGGCGACGACGACATGAACGAGATCCGGGTGCTGCGCGAGCGACTGTGGCTCGAACATGTCGGCGCGCCCGCCCACGCGAGCGGCGGCGGACTGCTCGCCGCGTGGTTCGCCGCGGCGCGCGAGAACGTCCGTATGCTCGCTGGCGGCGACGATGGAAGCGACGCGACGCCAGCACGACGAATGATCGGTCACCTGCTTCCGTACAGCGAGCGCGCGGAACCGCGGGAGCAGCTCGCCGATCTCGGCATTCGCGTGAACCCGCACGAGCTCGTGCTCTGCTACAACCCCGGGTGGATCGAGGTGCATGCGGCCGTGCACTGGATCCGGAACATCTTCTGACCGCGAGGCCGCGAACACTGGCGCTATGACGATCGCCGCGTAGTCTCCATTCGATGCGCATCGATCGTCGCTACCTTGAAGACACCCTCGCAGCGCTCGTCCGCATGAACTCCGTGAATCCGAAGTTCAGCGACGGATCGACGAACGAGCGCGGGATCGCCGAGCATCTCGCGCTGCAAATGCGGGCTCTTGGCATGGAGCTGTCGACCTACGATGCGGCGCCCGATCGCACGAGCGTGGTCGGCCGGCTGCGCGGCACCGGCGGCGGGCGGTCGCTCATTCTCTACGGTCACATCGACACCGTCGGAATCCACGAGATGCCCGAGGCGCTCGGCGCGGAGATCCGCGACGGACGGATGTACGGTCGCGGAACCTACGACATGAAGGGGGGAGTTGCCGCCTGCCTCGCCGCGGTGAAGGCGCTCGTCGACGCGCGAGTGCCGCTCGCCGGCGACGTGCTCATCGTGGGTGCAGCGGACGAGGAGGTCGCGAGCATCGGCATGTCGGAAGTGCTGCGCCACGTTCGCGCGGACGCGGCCATCGTTACCGAGTCCACGGAGCTTCAGCTCTGTCTGGCGCACAAGGGATTCGTCTGGATGGAGGTGGTGACCGAGGGACGAGCGGCGCACGGCAGCAGGTTCGAGGAAGGGATCGACGCGAACATGGCGATGGGCCGATTCCTCGGGAGGCTCGGCAACCTCGAGCGATCGCTACGCAGGCGGAAGCCGCATCCGCTCGTCGGCCCGCCATCGCTGCACGCGGCCGTGATGCTCGGCGGAAGCGGCACCAGCACTTACGCGGCGCACTGCCGTCTCGAGATCGAGCGCCGCACGATTCCCGGCGAAACGGAAGGGAAGGCGCTCAAGGAGATCCAGACGATACTGGACAGGCTCGTTGCGGATGATCCAGCGTTCCGCGCTAGCGTGCGCCCGATGCTCGCACGCGGATCGTTCGAGGCCGCGCGCGACTCGCCGATCGTCGACGCGGTAAGAATTGAGGCGACCGCGGTGCTCGGCGGCCTGCCGGCGGTGGTCGGGGAGCCGTACTGGATGGACGCCGCCCTCCTCGCCGATGCGGGGATCGACACTGTGGTAATCGGACCCACGGGCGCGGGTGCGCACGCGGAAGAGGAGTGGGTGGATCTCGCTTCGGTCGAGAGCGTCGCGCTCATCCTGGCGCGCACGGCCGCGCGCTACTGCGCAACGGTGTAGCGACGACGTGGCAGCGGGCGCGAGCCCGCTGCCACGCGTCACGCACGTCTCGTTACTTCGGGAGACCGTCCAGCAAGCGCTGCGCGGCCAGCATGTGTGCCTCGAATGCTGGTGCGACCTTCACCTGGAGCTCCTTGAGCTCGGCGTTCTGGGTCGCGGGGAGAAGCGTGCCCTTGATCGCATCGATCACGGCCTTGTGGAAGGCGACTTCGTTTTCCAGATACGCGCGATCAAATGCCTTGCCGCTCGTGCTCTTGAGCGTCTTCATCGCATCGGCGTGCGTTGCAGCAAGGGCAAAGTCCTTGGGCGGCGTGGGTGTGACGCCGAGCTTCTTCACCAGGTCGCGTCCCTGCTGCCGCACGGCCTTGTGATCGCGCACGAACATCGCGGCGAGATCGCGGATCTCCTTCGTTGTCGCCTTCTTCTCGGCGATCTCCGACGTCTCAATGTCCCACGTGTTCGCCGCATCGAATATCGCGCAGATTGTGGGGTCGTCCATCGCGGCGCTGGCAGCCGCGGTGGTCGCGGGCGTGGTCGTCCGCGCGTGAGCGGCGGATGGCGCCACCGTGATGGCGCCGAGGGCAAGAGCAGCAGCAAGGTACAGTGTGACGCGCATAAATCGTCTCCGCAAACAGGGTTCGCGCAGGGGCGGTCGCCGCATTTGGGGCGCATCCTCCGGCACACTTGGACAGTATCGCCGGGCGGATAATTTGTCAAGGTTCTTCTTGACTTATTCGATTTGGGGCGGTAACGTGTACAAGTGGCGCACGGGTGTCCGGCCGGCCTAACAGGTTGCTGAAAAGCCAGCAACTGCTCGACACAGAGGCGCAGAGGTGAACTGAGAGGCACAGAGGAGTGGGACGTGAGTCCTCCATGGCCGAGTTCCTTGCCGTTTTTCCTCTGCGGCTCTTGGTATCCTCTGTGCCTCTGTGTCCCTCTTTTGTCTTTCTCTTCCTTTTTCATCAACCTGCTAATTTGTGATGCCTGAACAGATCGCCTGTTCAAAGCGTATGTCGAATGGTGCACGCGAATCAGGGAGACTCATGAGTTGGTGGGAGCGACAGTACGGAAGCACTCCGCGCGGACAGATTGCCATGCTCCTTCGCGCCGGCCCGCGGAGCGTCGAGGAGCTTGCGACGGAGCTCGGCGTGACCGACAACGCCGTGCGTGTGCACATCGCGACGCTCGAGCGCGAGGGAATCGTCCGCGCAGCCGGAGTGCGGCGTGACGGCAGCGTAGGGAAGCCCGCGACGCTTTTCGCCATTGCTCCGGACGCGCTCGAGTTGTTCTCCCGTGCCTACACTCCCATGCTGGTGGCGCTGCTCTCCGAGCTCCGCCAACAGACGGGGATTCCCGCGCTGCGACGACTCCTGCGCAAGGTCGGCCGGCGAATGGCGCCTCGTGCCGCGAGCGGGAGCCTCGAGAGCAGGGTACGTGCTGCTGCAGCGCTGCTCACCGACCTCGGAGGTGCGGCGAGCGTCACGAGGGAAGACGGCAACTACATCATTGCGGGCCGCGGATGCCCGCTCGCGTCGGCCGTGACCGCATGTCCGGAGAGCTGTCGTGCGGTGGAGCAGCTGCTGGCCGAGGTGACGAAGGCACGCGTAACCGAGCGGTGCGATCGCTCCGGGCCTCCAAATTGCCAGTTCGTGATTTCCGCGCCGGAGTAGCGAGGCGCTCAAATCACACGGCAGGGCTGTGATGCGCGCGCACACTCGCCGGACGCTCGTTCGATCCGTACGTGTCATCTGTGCCACGCTGCTCGCGATTGGAGCGGCCGGCGCGTGCTCCAAGCTGGTCTTTCTACGCCCAGCGGCGGTTCCACAAAAGAGAGGCTCGAGCGCGACGACGCGCGGGCCCGCGTTCGCATCTGCGATTTCGAGCGGCGTCGTCGACGCCGATCGCGACTGGCCGATGTACAATCGCGGCTACGACGGAACTCGCTTCTCGCCGCTTGCACAGATCACCGCCGCCAACGTGGCGACACTCGCGCCCACCTGCACCTTCCCACTCGGCTCCAAGGCCAACATGCAGACGGGGATCGTCGCGGTTGGTGGCGTACTCTATTTCACCACGGCCACGGACACGTACGCGATCGATGCGAGTACCTGCGCGCTGCGCTGGCGACACACGTACGACTACGATCCCAAGCCACCGTTCGATCCGAACAAGGTGAATCGCGGCGTGGCATATCTCGACGATGCACGCGGTCCGCAACTCTTTCGTGGCGCGAACGACGGGCGCGTGATGGCACTCGACGCGCGCACGGGCGAGGAGATGTGGAGTGTGGTGGCCGGAAGCCCGGCGAATGGCGAAACCTTTCCCGCCGCGCCCATCGCGTGGAGGGGAATGGTGTTCATGGGCAACGCGGGAGGCGACAACTTCCGTGTTAAGGGCAGGCTCATGGCCTTCGATGCGAAAACCGGCGGACGCCTGTGGAGCTTCGACCTCATTCCGGAGAATGGCGCAGCGAGCCAGACATGGCCTCCAGGCACCGAGCGCTTTCCAAAGTCGGGCGGTGCTTCGTGGACGTCGTACGCGCTCGACACCGCGACTGGCGTGGTCTACACTCCGACTGGGAACGCCGCGCCGGACTTCACCGAGAGCTTTCGCACGGGGCGCGATCTCTACACGTACTCGGTGGTCGCGCTCGACGCGCGCCTGGGAACGCTGACGACGTGGTACCAGCTGCTGCCGCACGACTATCACGACTGGGACATCGCCGCTGCGCCGTCGCTCGTGTCGACGCGCGGCGGGCACCATCTCGTGGTCGACGCGGGGAAGGACGGTCACGTGTACGGCACCGACGCCGTGAGCGGTCGGCGCGAGTACGCGACGGTAGTGTCGACGCAGGAGAACGTGGATGGGCCACTCACGGGGAAGGGCGCGCACTTCTGCCCCGGTGTGAACGGCGGCGTCGAGTGGAACGGTCCGTCGTACTCTCCCTTGACAAACTTGCTGTACGTCGGGTCGATCGATTGGTGCACGACAATCGCGACATACGGCGCGGATCAGCCGCACAAGCTCAAGGGTAAGCAGGCGCTTCCGTGGACTGGTTCGAGCAAGCTTACCGCTCCCTTCGGCGCGAATGACTCGACGCGCCGAGGGTGGCTCACCGCCATCGATGCCGACGATGGCAGCATCAAGTGGCGCTATGCGTCGCCGACGCCGCTCATCGCAGGCGTGACAGCGACGGCGGGCGGTGTCGTGTTCACCGGAGATCTGGACGGCAATGTACTGGCCTTCGACGCGACCAGCGGCCGCGAGCTCTGGCGCTACCCCGCGGGCGCGCCCATCGGGGGCGGCGTGATCACCTATGCCGTTGGTGACACCGAGTATCTCGCGGTGGCGGTGGGCATCAATTCGCCGGATGGGTGGAAGCTCGAGAGCCCGCCCGCACGGGTGATGGTGTTCGCACTGCGCTCACACTGAGCGCCTCAGGAGTCCGTTGGCTTGTCCGGCCGATGCAGGATCACGTGCACGCGCTCGCGCGTGATGAGTCCTCCACCCACCAATCGCTCGAGCTCCGGAAGTACCGCGTCGATGTTTTCCGCGCTCTCCACGCATTCCACCACGATGGGGAGATCGAGCGAGAGAACTTCGAAGCGATCCGTGTGCAACTTCGAGCTCGCGCCAAATCCCATAATTCCACGGAGCACGGTGGCGCCGGCGAAGTGCTTTGTTCGCAGCAGCTCGACGATCGCCTGGTAGAGAGGTTTCCCGCCGTGCTTGTCGCGTTCGCCGATGAAAATCCGCAGCAGGTCGCGCTCGCCCTCGAATCCGTTCATGGTCGCTCCCGCTCAGAATCGCTGCCGAAATGCAAGCAGCTCCCGCGCCAGCATGAAGCCCAGGAAGGTGCCGAGCAGCGCCAGAACCACGCTGCCCAGCGAATATGTGGCGGCGCGGCCGAACTGTCCTTCCTCCAGTAGCACCGCCGTTTCGTAGCTGTACGTGGAGAACGTCGTGTAGCCGCCGCAGAATCCAGTCGTGAGCATTGCGCGCATCTCCAGCGACACAGCCGGCGTCGCGAGTGCGTAGCGGAGGATGAATCCGAGCAGCAGACTTCCCGTGAGATTGATCGCGAGGGTGCCCCACGGAAACGACGCGCCGAGTCGCTGCTGAATCGCACTCGCGAGATAGAAGCGCGAGACTCCGCCGGCAGCGGCGCCCACGGCGATTGCCCAGAACAATTTCATGAATCCAGCCGCCGCATCACGTGCTCCGCGATCACGATGTCCTGCACCGCGACGCCCGTGAGATCGACGATCGTGATCTGCTCCTCGGTGGTGCGCCCCAGCGAGGGATTCGCGAGCACCGCGCCCAGTTCGCGCACGCGATCGAGCGCGATCGACCTGGACGCCAGAGCCGGCGCGAGGTCGCCGTGATCCGCGCACTGCGAAACGCTGTCGGCGGCCACGATGTCCGCGCGCGCGAATAGCGCCGGGTCGAGCTCCTGCTTGCCCGGCGAATCCGCTCCAACCGCGGTGATGTGCGTACCGGGCCGCACGGAGCTCGCGTGAAAGAGCGTCTCGCGCGACGCGGTGGTCGTGACGATGAGCTCCGAGCGCTGCGCAACGGCATCCGCACTGGCGCAGATCTCAACTCGAAACCCCAGCGCCGTGAGATCGGCCGCGCACGCCGCGGCTCGCTCCCGCGAACGGCCGTAAAGCGCGACGTTGCGACACGTCAGCCCGTGTTTCAGCAGCTGCGGCTGCAATCGCGCCTGCACTCCCGTTCCGATCACACCTATGCACGAGATCGTCCTGGGCGCGAACGCTCTCGCGGCCACCGCGCCCGCCGCCGCCGTTCGGATGTCGGTGAGTCGCGAGCGATCGAGAAGCACGGCCAGTAGTAAACCAGTGTGGCTGTCGAAGACGAGCATGCACCCGTCGCCCGTGGGAAGCCCTTGCGCGGAGTTCCCCGGAAAGCCCGCCGCCACCTTGATCACGAACACGTCGCCACCGCGCACGTAGCCGTACTTCAGGTGCACGTCGCCCTGTGGATCAGTGAAGCCGAGGTGTCCCACGGGCGGCACGACGACGCGACCCTTCGAGTATGCAACGAACCCGCGCGCGATCTCCTCGATGAGCTCCGGCTCGGAGACGGCGCGCTCGCACGCGTCCGCATCCACGACGCGCGGTTGAACGAGCGCGTGGGTCACTCGCCGCGATCCATTCTCAGACGCCGGCGCTCACCAACGGCGACAATCCGGCATGCAGGCGCTCGAGCCCAGCGCGCAGATACTCCGGCTTCGAGCCAAGCCAGACGCGCAGATAGTGCTCGAGCCCGAAGTGCAGTCCCGGCACGATCAGCGTCGACTGCTCCTTGAGAATCCGCTCGCACAGCGGAATGCTCTCCGCGTCCGCGTTGTACTTGAGGAACGCGATCGCGCCCGCCTGCGGCGGCACCAGCTCGAAGAAATCGCCCATTCCGCCCGCCCATTCCTGCAGCGTGGGCAGGTTCGCGCGCAACACCGAGCGCGTGCGCGCGTATAGCTTCTCACGCACTCCCGCCGACACGGCCACGCGAGCAATGTGGTCGGAGATCTTGTTCGGGCAGATCGTTATGTAGTCGTGCTGCGTCCAGCACGACGCAATTAGCGCCGGCGGGCCGACCATCCAGCCGATGCGCACGCCCGGAATGCCGTACGCCTTCGAAAGCCCGCTCGTCACGATCACACGATCACTCATCCCCCAGAAGCTCGGAGTGCTATCGCCCTCGAGCTCCGCGCCCTGATACACCTCGTCCGCGATGAGATACGCGCCGACCTCGTCTACACGCTTGACGATCCGGTGCATCGCGCTGCGCGAGAGCACGGCGCCCGTTGGATTGTTGGGATTCGTGACGTACACGAAGCGCGTCTTCGGCGTGACCGCTTTCTCGAATGTCTCCCAGTCCAACTCCCACGCGCCGTCGACATTCTCGAGGTTGAACTGCTCCACCGTCGCGCCCAGGCTGCGCGGCACTCCCCAGAGCTGCAGATAGTTCGGTACCTCGAGCGCGACCACATCCCCCGCGCGCAGCAGCGTGAGCGCAAGAATGTAGTTCGCCTCCGACGTGCCGTTCGTCACCTCGACGTGGTTGATCGACGCGCCTGGATACATCGCTGCGATGCGCTCTCGCAGCTCGATCGTCCCGTTCGACTGGCTGTAGCCGAGCGGCGAATCCATGAGCGCGTCGAGGTCGAAGCCAAACCCGACCATCTCGCGGAGCGTCACCGGGCGCACCCCGGACTCGCTCAAATCGAAGTCGACGACATTCTCGTACGTCGACTGCATCCGTTCCATCAGGAAGGTTTCAATCATTCCCCAATGTGCAGCGCGCGCGTCCCGGCATCAATACGTGTAAATTACCCGCACCACGGTTCGGATCGTCCGCTTTTCCGGAGAGCATTGATGCCCGGCGAGAACTATCGGCGCCCAAGGGACGACGTTCATCCACCGCGCGATTTCCCGGGATATCGCGGCACCGCGCTGCGGCATCCGCGGCAGCCGCTCGTGATCGTCCCCCAAACGCTATCCGAGCTTACCGGCCCCGTGTACGGTCACGCCTCCGTCACCGACGCCGATCACGATCTCACCACGCGGGGCCACGCACCCCCCATCGGCGAGCGGATTATCGTGGAAGGACGCGTGATCGATGAGGACGGCCGGCCTGTGCGCGGCACGCTCGTCGAGCTCTGGCAGGCGAACGCTGCCGGCCGATACGCGCATCACGTCGATCGCCACGACGCGCCGCTCGACCCGAACTTCACCGGCGCGGGCCGCGCGCTCACCGATGCCGATGGTCGCTATCGCTTCGTCACGATCAAGCCCGGCGCGTATCCGTGGCTCAACCACTCGAACGCGTGGCGCCCCGCGCACATCCACTTTTCGCTCTGGGGGCCGAGCTTCCTCACGCGACTCGTGACGCAGATGTACTTTCCCGGCGATCCGCTGCTCGCGCTCGATCCGATCTACAACAGCGTTCCCGATCCGCGCGGCCGCGAGCGTCTTCTCGCCCACTTCGACCTCTCTCTCACGCAGCCAGAGTGGGCGCTCGGCTACCACTTCGATCTCGTCGTCCGCGGACGTCACGCCACACCGATGGAACGGAATCATGGCTGAGCTAACACCGTTCCAGACCGTCGGACCCTTCTTCGCTATTTGCCTGGGCGAGCCCGGAAGCTCTCATCTCGCCGCCGAAGGCACGATAGGCCGGCACATCACGATCGAGGGCACGGTGTTCGACGGAAACGGAGCCGTGGTACCCGACGCGCTCATCGAGATCTGGCAGGCGAACGCCGCCGGCCGGTACGCGCACCCGGACGACGAGCAGGTGACGCCGCTCGACCCCAATTTTTCCGGCTACGGCCGCGCCCCCACGAACGGTGCGGGCCACTTCGAGATCGACACCGTCATGCCGGGTCGCGTCCCGGGTCCCGGCCGCGCGCTCCAGGCGCCGCATCTGCTGCTCGGAATCCTCGCGCGAGGCATACTCACGCGGCTCGTCACGCGCGTCTACTTCGAGGATGAACCGTCGACGAAGGAGGACCCGATCCTCGCGCTCGTGCCGCCGGCGCGCCGAGCAACGCTGCTGGCGCGACGTGTGG
>JANWLO010000097.1 GCA_025450815.1 Gemmatimonadaceae bacterium | reverse complement strand
GGCTGCAGTATCACCAGCATACCGCGGAGGAGCTCGCGCACTACGCGCGCGCGGCCTTCGACATCCAGTTCGACTTCGGCGGCACGCTCGGCTTTCAGGAGATCGAGGGCGTGCACCACCGCGGCGACTTCGACCTCACGCAGCACCAGCAGTTTTCGGGGAAGAAGCTCGAATACTTCGACCAGCCGAACAATCGTCGATTCACTCCGTATGTCGTCGAGACCTCGGTTGGTGCAGATCGAACGACTCTCGCGGTGCTCGTGAATGCGTTCGCCGAGGAGACGGTAGAAGGCGAAGATGAGGGGCGTACCGTGCTCAAGCTCCTGCCGTCGCTCGCGCCTGTGAAAGCCGGGATTTTCCCGCTCGTGAAGAAGGACGGAATGCCGGAGATGGCGCATCGGATCGCCGACGATCTGCGACCGCTGTATCCCGTGTTCTACGATGAGTCCGGCGCGATCGGCAGGCGCTACCGGCGCCAGGACGAAATCGGTACGCCGTTCTGCATCACCGTGGATGGCGAGTCGATCGTGGAGGGGACGGTGACGATTCGCGATCGCGACACGCTGCAGCAGGAGCGCGTTCCGGCTAGTCAGCTCCGCGACGTGCTCGCCGAGCGGCTGGCAAAATGACGCTCTCGCTCGACACTCTGCGTCGCGAGGGCGACGCCTTCCACGAGATCCTGTCGCGCGAACTGTACGCGACGGGCGCGGGGCTCAAGAGCACCGCGGAGCTGCAACCGATCTACGCGCGCTTCGCGAACATTCTCAACGACGACGCGCTCGACATGGTGCGCGAGATGTTCCGTGACGCCGCGCCGGGCAGCGAGGAGCAGCGCGTCGCGCGCATTCTGCTCGAGTGGCAGGCGGATGCGCGAGTGTCGCGCGAGCTTGCCGCGCTTGACGAGCGCGAGATCGCGTGGGAATCGTCCGCGATCGCTCGCGTGGAAGATGGACGCGGAATCCAGTACCAGCAGATTGCGATCGAGATCGCCAACGCGGGCGACCGCGACGAGCGCATGCGGCTCGAGCGTGCGCGCGCGACGCTCGTGGGCAGCGAGCTCGCGCCGATGCGCCGCGAGCGTTTCCAGCGCGAGAAGGACATCGTCGAGAAGCTCGAGATCGCGGACAGCTATAATGCGACGTTCTCCGCTCTGAGCGGGGTCGACCTGCCGGCGCTGGTCGCCGAGTGCAAGGCGTTTCTCGGGGATACGCAGGCGATGTGGGACGATGTGTTCACGGAGGTCGTGCGTCGCGAGCTCGACATCGATCCGCGCGAGGCGACACGCGCCGATGCTCTGGCCCTCATGCGCGCGCCGGCGTTCGATCCGTATTTTCCGAGCAAATCGATGGAGCGCGAGGTGCGTCGCCAAGTGGCGGACATGGGCGCCGACGCGACCGCGAGCGGGCGGGTCATTTTCGACACGGGCGACCGTGAGGGAAAGAACTCGCGTGCGTTCTGCGCGCCCGTACGCGTGCCGCAGGAGGTCTATCTCGTGCTCCGGCCCCATGGCGGGCAAGCGGACTACCGCACGTTGATGCACGAGCTCGGCCACGCGCTGCACTTCGCCAACACGCGCGCGGACTTTCCATTCGAGTATCGGTGGCTGGGCGACAACTCGGTGACCGAATCGTACGCGATGCTCTTCGACCACATGCTCCATATCCCGGGGTGGCTGTCGCGCTACACGGAGCTCGGTGCGCCGAAGATTCCGGGCTTCCTGCGCGCCGCCGGATTCGAGGAGCTGCAGTTTCTTCGTCGCTACGCTGCGAAGCTCATCTACGAACACGAGCTCTACGGCGGGGACCACTCGTGGGAGTCGCTCCCCGATGCTTACGTCGAGACGCTCTCGCGCGCGACCTCGTTCCGCTACGATCCCGCGGATGCGTTCGTGGACGTCGATCCGCGCTACTACGCGGCGCGCTACCTGCGTGCGTGGCAGCTGCAGGCGGTGATCGGTGAGTCGCTCGTGGAGCGGTTCGACGAAGATTGGTACCGCAATCCGCGCGCAGGACCGTACATCATCGAGAATCTTTTTGCGGAGGGACAGCGCGAGCTTGCGCACGAGCTCGCCGAGCGCGTGACCGCGCGCCCGCTATCCTTCGCGCCGCTCGTGCGCGCGACCGAAGAGATGCTCGTCGCAACTTAAGCGGTTGCTGAAAAAGGAAGAAAAAGACAATAAAGAAGGACACAGAGCCGCAGAGGATACGCAGAGCCGCAGAGGAGAACGGGAAGGTGAGCCGCCAGGGAAAACTTTAATCCCACTCGTCTGCGTCTCTCAGTTCACCTCGGCGACTCTGCGTCGAGCTGTTCCTGGTTTTTCAGCACCCTGTTAAGCGCACAGCTCAACGAAACCGGAGAATCACATGGCGAGAGAGACTGCACTGGTCACGGGCGCGTCGCGCGGCATCGGCCGTGCGACCGCGCTGCGGCTGTCCGCCGAGTACGACATCGTAGCGGTAGCGCGCAACGAGGGTGAGCTGGCGTCGCTCGCGAAGGAGATCTCGATCGGTGGCGGGAAGTGCAAAACGATCGTCCTCGACATCGCGGACGAACAGGCGGTCGCAACCGCGCTGCGCGGGATCAAATGCGACGTGCTAGTGAACAACGCCGGGGTCGCGACCATGAAGCCTTTTCTCGAGCTGACGAGCGCCGAGTGGCACCGCATGGTGGACGTGAACTTCAACGCGCTGTTCTACGTTACACGCGCGCTCCTGCCGGGGATGGTCGAGCGGCGCCACGGATTCGTCGTCACGATTGGCTCGCTTGCCGGCCGCAACAGCTTCGTGGGTGGTAGCTGCTACGCGGCGACCAAACACGCGGTGAACGGCTTTACGGAGTGTCTGATGCTCGAGGTCCGCGATTCGAACGTGCGCGTCGCGGTCGTGATGCCGGGCTCGGTGGAGACGCATCTCACTCCGTCTGCGGGCGACCAAAGCTGGAAGCTCACGAGCAATCAGATCGCCGACACCGTGTGGTATCTCGTGTCGCAGCCCGACTCCGTGCTCGTCTCGCGGCTCGAGATTCGCCCCGCGAAGGCGCCGAAACATCGATGACCACGCCGCCAATCGAGGACTCGCGGAAGGTGCTGATCGTGATGAGCGATCTGCTGTTCCGCTCGAAGGTCGATGAGGTGGCGCGCCGCGTCGGGCTCGAGCTGCGCGCCGCAAAGTCGTTCGAGCAGCTCGATCGACAGCTTGCCGCCGGAACTCCCGCGCTCGCGATCGTGGACCTCGAGGAGGGCACGTTCGACGCGTTCGGCGCCATCGCGCGCGTGCGCGCGTCGGCACCGGGAACGCCCGTGATCGGCTTCGCGGGTCACGGTAACGTCGACGCGATTCAGCGTGGCCGCGAGGCTGGGGCGACGGTGCTCGCACGCTCCGGCTTTACCGCGAAGCTCCCCGATCTGCTCACGCAGGTGGCTGAGCGTGAGCGCGCACGCGCTGCGGGCTGATCCGCTGGGCTGGCCGCGGCTGTGCACCGGCGTAGATTGGCACACGTGATACGCGCACCGTACTCATCCCCGGATACGACCGGCGCTCCGATGGACGCGTCGATCCGTGAGCTGGTCGCCATTCGCGAGATCGTGCACGCCTTCCTGACGGCCGACCGGCCGCAGGATGTTTTCCAGTTCGCGCTCGATCGCGTGAGTCCGTTGGTGGGCGCCGCGTTCGCGTCGATCTATACCATCGCGGACGACGACGATGTGATGCGACTCGCGGCGTCGTACAACTGGCCCGAGCGCTTCCGCCCTTTCCTCGGCGAGATGCGCGTTCGCGTCGGACTCGGCCCCAGCGGACAGGCGGCTGGCGAACGACGTGCGGTCTACGTGCCCGATGTCTTCGCGGATCCGTCGCTCGCGGATTGGCAGGAGGTCGCGACAGAGCTCGGCTTCCGTGCACTCGTTGCTCTGCCACTGCAAACGCCCGCGCGGGTGCTCGGCGCCGTCACCTTCTATTTCTCGGGCACTGGCCAGATGGCTCCCGAGGAACGCGGGCTGCTGCAGATCGTCGCAGACCAAATGGCGGCGACGGCGGAGAAGGCGGCGATGATTGATGATCTGCGCAGGGCGAACGGAGCGCTGCTCGAATCGAACGCACAGCTCGAGCAGCAGTACGTCGCGGTGATGGAGGCGCGCAGGCTGAAGGACGAGTTTCTGTCGAACATCAGTCACGAGCTGCGCACCCCGCTCACGGCGCTGCTCGGCTACGCGTATCTACTGCAGGAGGAGCTCTCCGGTCCGCTCACGAGCGAGCAGCGCAAGACTCTCACGCACATGACGACGTCGAGCGAGCGACTGCTCGCGCTCATCGAGGATCTGCTCGAGCTCACGGCGCTGCGGCGCGGCGAAGTGCGCGTGAGCGTCGAGCTGTTCGATCCGCGCGATGCGCTCACAGCGGCGATCGAGTCGACGACGGAGGAGCGGCCGAACGGCGTGCAACTGAAATCGAGCATCCCCGAAGGTCCCCCTCGGTGGATGCGCAGCGATCGTCCGAAGGTCGTCAAGATTCTCGCGAAGCTCATCGGCAACGCGTACAAGTTCACGTCGCAGGGGGAAGTTCGCGTGACCGTGCAGGTGCTCAACGATCTGGCCCGATTCACCGTATCCGACACAGGTATCGGCATTCCGGCCGCCGCGCATCAGCTCGTGTTCGACGAGTTTCGGCAGGTGGACGGGTCGACGACGCGGCCCTACGGCGGGTCGGGGCTCGGATTGGCGCTGTCGAGACAGCTCGCACGGCTCCTCGGAGGGGATATCCAGCTCGAGTCGGCGCCGCTGGAGGGGTCATCGTTTGTCGTCGAGATCCCGCTAGAATTCAGTCACGATCTCCAGCCGGCGGTCAACGCCCCGGGCTGACTCATCCACCAGGATCCACTCATGCTCCAGGAAATCAAGACTCCGATGCTGCCTCTTGAAGTTCTGGCGGCCGCGAAGACGTTTTTCTCGCGCCGTAGCCCCATCTACGGCGCCTTTCTCGAGAAGGAGGGTCCGGAGTATCTGACTTTTCGCGGACAGGGCGGGGAGGAGCTCGTGATCGGCGTGTTGAGACTCGAGAACGAAACCATCGTTCGCGGCTCGACGTATCTATTCGACCAGCAGATCGCGCGCTTCTTTGCGACGCTCGATCCGGTGCCGGATGTCGAAATCGAGTCGGGGATGACGAACATGACGGCAGCAGGCACGGCGTGAACGCGCCATTCGTGACGACGCTTCGCACGTCGAGAAAGCTAATTCGCGTGGGATCAGCTGGCGCGAATGCGTTGACGATTCGCGTGGAGGTTCCAGAGCGTTGGGACGTCGCGCTGATTGCGGCCGCACCGGAGACGTCGGTGCTCGACGTGAAGGAGGCGGCGCTGTGCGACGTGTCGCCGGATGACGATCCGGCCGACTACGTGATCAAGCTGCGCGGCTTCGAGGTGCTGGACGAGAGCGTGTCGCTCGCTGGCGCTGGCGCGCGCAACGGCTCGATCTTTCTGCTCACGAATCGCCGTCGGCGACCCGTACGGTGAGCGCCGCGCTCGCACATGACGAACGCGCCGCGCTCGGCCACGCTGCGCGCAAGCTGCGCGAGGAGGTGGCGCGGCGCATCGTGGGCCAGGAGACCGTGGTCGACGAGATCCTCATGGCGATCCTCGCGGGCGGGCACGTGCTGCTCGTGGGCGTTCCCGGACTTGCGAAGACGCTTCTGATTCGCTCCGTGGCGGAGGCGATGCGGCTGGATTTCCGCCGTATTCAGTTCACGCCGGATCTGGTGCCGAGCGACATCACGGGCACTGAGATCATGGAGGAGAACAACGCGACGGGGGCGCGCAGCTTTCGCTTCGTGCGCGGTCCGATATTCGCGAATGTAGTGCTCGCGGATGAGATCAACCGCACACCGCCGCGCACGCAGGCGGCGCTGCTCGAGGCGATGCAGGAACACAGCGTGACGGCGGCGGGCGAAACGATGCGGCTGCCGGAGCCGTTCTTCGTTCTGGCGACGCAGAACCCGATCGAGCAGGAGGGAACGTATCCTCTGCCGGAAGCGCAGCTGGACCGCTTTCTGTTCGACGTTCGAATCGGATATCCGGGCGAGGACGAGGAGGTGTCGATTCTGCGCGCGACGACGGGTACCGCGACGGTTGCGCTGGAGCCGGTGCTCGATGCGTCGCACGCGATGGGGCTGCAGCGGCTGACGCGCGAGATCCCGGCGGCGGAGCCGGCGTTACGCTACGCGGCGCGACTCGCACGCGCCACGCGCCCCGACAGTCCGGATGCGCCTGAGCTCGTGAAGCGGTACGTGCGCTGGGGCGCGGGCCCGCGCGCGGGACAATCGTTGATACTGGGCGCGAAGGCGCACGCACTGCTGGCGGGCCGCTTCGCGGTTGCGCCTGAGGACATCAAACGCGTCGCGCACCCTGTGCTCCGCCATCGGGTCCTTCCGAATTTTGCGGCGGAGGCGGAAGGGATCACCGCGGAGCAGGTGATCGACGAGATTCTGTCGCGCATCTCGCCGCCGCGGAGCGACATCGGGTTGTAGCGTGCCGGCCGCCTCGAGCTACGGCTCGCTGCTGGATGCGCTGAGGGGAGTTACGTGGCCCGCCCGGCGCACGATTCGCGGTCCTGCCGCGGGCACGCATCGCTCGCGTCAACGCGGCATCTCGCCCGAATTCACGGAGTATCGGCCGTACCGGCAGGGCGACGATCCGAGGCGGCTCGACTGGAAGCTGCTTGCGCGCACGGACCGCGCGTTTCTGAGGATCACGAACGATCGCGCAACGCTGGGGACGATGCTGTTGCTCGATGCATCGGCGTCAATGGCTTTTCCACTCGCCACGCAAGGGAAGTGGATGCAGTCGTGCCGGATCGCCATAGGTCTGGCGGCGGTGGCGCACGCGGCGGGGGATCCGGTGGGCGTGCTCGTGGCGGGCGCGGGCGGAATCGCGCGGCTCGCGCCGCGCACGCGGCGCGGCGTGATCGCGGAGGCGGCGCGGATGCTCGAGTCGGTGGCGCCGGAGGGGCGCGCAACGCTGCTCCCCGCGCTCTCGCTGGTGCGCCCGTCGCAGCGCATCGTGCTCATCTCGGACTTCCTCGCCGATGACGATGATCTGTTGCGCGAAGCGCGTGAGCGGATCACGGCGGGCGCGGAGATTCTCGCGGTCCACATCGTGGCGCGCGAGGAGATCGATCCGGGAGTGTCTGCGGCGATCGCGGTGGATCCCGAGCAGCCGGATCTCAGGCGCTCGCTCGCGGACGAGACGCGTGAGGGATACCGCGGTGCATTTGCGCAGTGGCGCGGGGAGCTCGCGCGAGCGTGGCGCGCGGCCGGAGCGGCGTTCTTCGAGGTGACGACGGACGAGGGCGCCGACCACGCGATACGCCGGATCTCTTCGCCGGGCGGCGTGCAGGCGCGGGGCAAATGACCTTTCTCGCGCCGTGGGCATTGTGGGTGGCGGGCGGCGTCGCCGCGGCGGCGGTGGCGCTCCATTTTCTCGCGAGCGCGAATCCGCGTACGATGATGCTCCCGACGACGCGCTTCATCCCGGAGCGCGCGGCGAGTGCGACGGCTCGGGCGATTCGCTTCTCGGATCTGCCCTTGCTGCTGTTGCGCGTCGCGATCGTGATGCTCGCCGGGCTTGCGTTCGCGCGGCCGGTGCTCTCGGGAGCGCGGCGGCCGGTTGGGCGAGTGGTGATGGTGGATCGATCTCGGATGGTCGATCAAAATGAGGCAACCGACAGTGCGGCCAGGTACTACGCTAGGGGTGATCGCCTGTTCGCCTTCGACAGCGGCTCGCTTTCGGCCGGATTGGCCACGGCCATGCGCGCCTCGAGCGCCATGCGCGGCGAAGCGGACTCCGTCGAGCTCGTGCTCATCTCCCCATTCGCCGCGGAGGAATTCGACGCTGCCACGAACGCGATTCGCGCCTCGTGGCCGGGACGCATGCGTCTCGTCCACCTCAGCGCGCCGCGCGCGGAGTATCGCGAGCAGGTGTACAGCGAAGTCCGGAACGCAACGCTCGACGATCCCGTGCGCGCATCGCTCGCATTTTCGACACCGCTCGGTACTGGCGAGCTCAAAACCGATTCCGTCCGCATTGACCGCGGAAATCTCGCGAGCGTCGACACGAGCTGGGCGCAGTACGGGTTGACGCTGGTTCGCTGGCCTGCGGTGCTCGACTCCAGCGGCTTTCCGTCTCGCGCGCACATCGACACCGCTGGCGCTGTGATGGCCGGAGAGGGAAGTCGGAACGTGGTAGTTGTGTCACCCTTCGTGCGCGCCGTGTCGCCGCCGCCCGGTCGCGTGGTTGCACGATGGGCCGACGGCGCACCAGCCGCTACGGAGCGCAAAATGATGAACGGCTGCGTGCGCGACGTCGCGATTCCGCTGTCGCGCGCCGGCGATCTCGCGCTGCGCGAGAGCACGCGTCGCCTCGTCGCTGCGCTCACGGGGCCGTGTGGCCAGAATCGCGACGTCATCCTCGCATCTGACAGCGCCCTTGCGGCGCTCCGCGGCACGGGTCCGCTCGTGGCGACACGTGCGCTCGCAGCACGAAGCGCGCCGCCCGGCACGCTCGCGGCCGTGCTCCTCGCCGCCGCGCTAGTGCTCCTGCTTCTAGAGCCCCTGCTCCGGCGCGCCAAGGCGACCGCATGACCGCCCGCGAACGAGTCGCCTCCACCCGCCGCACGCTTGGCGCCGCCATCTGTGCGCGCGCGCTGATCTGGTCCGCGGCGATCGCCGCATCGCTTCTCGCGATCGCGGGCGTCGCGGACTGGCTCGTTGGCGCTCCACGCGCCGTTCGCGCGCTCGTGTTGCCCGCCACGATCGTGCTCGCACTCGCTGTATTCGCCTACGCACTCTGGCGCGGCAGACGCGTAAGCTCGCTAGCCGCTGTCGCGCTATGGCTCGAGGAGCGCGTGCCTGCGCTCAACTACTCCCTCGTGAGCGCGCTCGAAAGCTCGACGTCCAGCGCGATGCTGGAGCGCGAGGTATCCGCCGTCACCTGGATGCCGGTCGTTCGCCACGCACTCGGACACGCCCTTCTGCCGCCCCTGGTGATTCTTGCCTCTGCGGCCGCGCTACTCATCGCGCTACCCGCTGGCGTGCGCGCGCGCATCGCCGCGCCGCGCGTGGGCGACACGCTGCTGCGCCCTGCCGTTGCTCCCGCCTCGCTCCGCAGTCGACTCACCCCGCTCGTCGCCGATGTCGTGCCGCCCCCGTACACCGGAGCTCCTCGCGTCACGATCGAGGAGCCGTCGTCGATCGAGGCGCTCGCCGGCGCGCGCGCAATCCTGCGCGGCCGCGGGAGCTCCGATGGAATCACCGCCACGATCAACGGCGCGCCTGTTTCGATCGCCGACTCGGCGAATCGGTGGCGCCTCGAGATAGCGATGCCCGCCAAGCCCGTGGCGCTCGAGCTCCGCGATCGCACGTTCGCGCGCACGGTGATTCTCGTGCCGCACGCCGACTCGCTCCCTGTCATCACGCTCCTCGCCCCGGCGCGCGACAGCGTGATGCGCATTCCCGCCGGCTCCTTCGCGCTCACCGCACAGGCCACCGACGACTATGGGCTCGACGCCGGATGGTTCGAGTACATCGTGAGCTCCGGTGAGGGCGAGAACTTCACTTTCCGATCCGGCGTCGTGCGCCGCGCCGCCCTCGCCGGCGCTGGTGACGCGCCGGGCGGACTCTTATTGCGTCACTTGATCTCGAAAATGGCGTCCACTACCACCCCCACGCCGCGCGGCAGCGAACCCATGCCGACGGCGGCGCGGGCAT